>CAZEDC010000027.1:0-7010 GCA_964510985.1 uncultured Dehalococcoidia bacterium | reverse complement strand
GTTGGCTGACACGGTATGGATCAATGTGCTTCTTGAAGCCGACAACGGTAGCTTCTACGCCCGTCAGTTCACACTACAGGGGCCAGACCTGTTGATCCCTCTCTTGGAAGGAGAGCGGCGCTAAGCCTCAACAGCATCCTCGCTATTCACCTGCTAGCCCCGTAGGCCCACTAGCTACCAGACCCGACCTTATCTGGAGACAAGTTCCCTTTTTTGTGACAGCCGGGCTGGCAGCCGTGATGCTACTGGTCACCGCGCTGGCAGTGGGACGCGCCTCGGGCAGCAGACGCGCCACGTAGCTCCCCCCTTTACACCCAAATCTCTGGCGCTGGTGGGCCTGGGTAGTGCCGGAGCGCGGTTGAGCCTTGGGGCCTTGACCTCGAGGTTATACTGGCACCAGAGGCAGGGTTGTGCTGGGTGAGGGCTAGAGGCTATGTGTCCCATGGGGGACTAGGAACAACTGGGGGGGTAGGAAAACCATGAGCCGTGAGACCGTAGACGTACTGGTAATCGGCGCTGGCGCCTCCGGGGCCGCCTTCGTGTGGAGCCTGGCGGAGTCCGGCTTCGAGGTCATGTGCCTTGAGCAAGGCGGCGAGCCGGACCCGGAAAAGTTCCCTGCGAAGGAGCGCGACTGGGAGGTTCACCGACAGACCGACTATCACCCGGACCCGAACGTGCGGGGCCTCCCAGAAGACTACCCGGTCAACAACGACGAGTCAGCGGTCGAGCCCGTGATGTACAATGCGGTCGGCGGCAGCACCATCCTCTACAGCGCCCACTTCCCCAGGTTTCACCCCTCCGATTTCAGGACGAATACGCTGGATGGCGTGGCCGACGACTGGCCCGTGTCATACGAGGAGCTGGAACCCCACTATGACGTGAACGACCGCATCATGGGCATCGCCGGCACGACCGGCGACCCCGCCTACCCACCGAAGTCGTCGAGACAGACGCGGCCGTTGCTCCTCGGCAAGCCGGGGGACACCATGGCGGCCGGTTTCAACGAGATGGGCTGGCACTGGTGGCCTTCCGACAGCGCCATATTGCAGGAGCCCTATGACGGCCGTCTGGAATGCAACGGGGGAGGCTCCTGCGACCTGGGCTGCTCGCGTCGCGCCAAGGGCATGACGAACGTGACCTACTGGCCCAAGGCGGTTATGCGCGGGGCCATGCTGGAGACCGACGCCAGGGTGAGAGAGATCACGGTCGGCAAGGATGGCCTGACAAACGGCGCCGTCTTTTACGACGCTGATGGGCAGGTCCAGTTCCAGCCGGCCCGCGTCGTTGTGATGGCGTGCAACGGCGTGGGCACACCACGACTGCTGCTCAACTCGACCTCGAGCATGTTTCCCGACGGGCTGGCCAACAGCACCGGTCTGGTGGGAAAGAACCTGATGTTCCACCCCATCTCCATGGTCACGGGAGTGTTCGACGACCGGCTGGACGGCTTCAAAGGGCCGCTCGCGTGCGATATCTACAGCCACGAGTTCTACGAGACCGATCTTTCCCGTGGGTTTGTCCGCGGCGTCGGATTCCAGGTGCTCCGGTCCACAGGGCCTGTCACGACCGCCAACGGCGGATTCGGTAGTCACGTGGTTCCTTGGGGCGACAGCCACAGGAGCGTATTCTCGGAGTGGTTTGCCCACAGCCTCTCCGTCGCCATCATCGGAGAGGACCTGCCCGAGCACTCGAACCGTGTAACGCTGGACCCCGACCTGGCCGACGGCGACGGAATTCCGGCCCCGAAGATTGAATACAGTCTGAGCGACAACAGCCTCAAGATGATGGAGTTCGGGTGTGCCCGTGCCTCCGAGGCCGTGGAGGCCGCCGGAGCGACGGATGTCATGGTCAATCCCCACGTGCGCACATCGGGCTACCACCTGATGGGAACCGCTCGAATGGGGGACGAGGCCCGCGACTCGGTGGTGGATCGGCACGGCAAGGCCCACGACGTAAAGAACCTGTTCATCATCGACGGGAGTATCTTCGTAACAGCGGCGGCCGTGAACCCCACGTCAACGATACAGGCACTGGCCCTCCACATTGCGGACTACATCAAGGACAACTCGCGCCATCTTCTGGACTGAGGTCCCGACCTTCGTACTTGGCTATTGCGCAAGAGAGGACTACATGAGCGACACTTTAGGAGCAGCCCCCGCCTTTTTCACCGAACCCCAGCGAAAAATGATGTTCCATGTACTCAACCGGATAATTCCCCCCGGGGACGGGTTTCCCGGTGCAGGTGACCTAGGTATTGTGAGATACCTCGACGCGGTCGTAAGCTCCTCGGCCCAGCTCAAACGCAGATTCACCGAAGGGTTAGCTCGGATAGAGATAGCCGGTCAGGAAGATGGACCAGCAGGCTTCGCCAGTCTGCGATACGACGCCAAGGACAAGGTCCTGCGCCAGGTCGAATCCGCCCTGCCGGAGTTCTTCGCCTCCCTGGTCAAGCAAACCTACAACGGCTACTACACGAACGCCACGGTCCTGGGACTGCTCGGTCCCGAGGTGCGGGCCCCCCAGCCTCTCGGACACGACGTCGAGCCGGGCGATCTGAGCACGCTGGAAGCGATCAGCAAGCGTGGGACCGCCTACAGGCCCGTCTGAACCCAGTGCGCGAGACACATGCTGCGGATGCAGGGCACCCAATGAAATCTGAGCGCAACACACTGGCTACCGAAAGCAATCCTTCCGTCGTGGAAGTGATTGAGGCCATGGAGGTACATCGGGATGAAATCGATTGGCGCCCTGGGGAGAGTCGGCGCTATGTCGTCACCTCAATTGCTTCTACGGGACAGCAGAGTGCGACATGGCGTATCTGATCCTCGTATGAGGACAAGTCCACATATGGGCGCACCAGGGCAGTGAAGTTGACGATGGGCTTTTCGAACACTTCGGGGCAGAGATCGACGCAGAGCTGGCAGGCGCCGACTCCGGTGTCCTCGCAAATTCTGCTGCCCCAGCACCGGCCAGGAAAAATCTCAGCTCCAAATGTTCGCCTAGTCTCCAAGATGCCGCCTCTCAACGCCGAGTATAGAGCAACGGGCCTTGCGGGGAAAGGCACAAGCCAAGTCGTCACCGCGGTCTGCGAACTCAGGCTAGCTTTCAATGGATAGTGCCGTGAAGGACGCGCGGGCCTTCTGACGAGTCTCTTCGTACTCGGTGTCAGGGTCCGAGTCAGCGACGATCCCGGCGCCGACCGGCACATAGACCTTCCCATTCTTCGCAAGGAGGATGCGGATCGGTACAGACATCTGCATGGAGCCGTCAAAGCCGATGTAGCCAATAGCCCCGCAGTATACCCCGCGTTGCGTGGGCTCGAGCTCATCGATGATTTCCATGGCACGTATCTTGGGTGCGCCCGTCACGGAACCGCCGGGGAAGCAGGCCCTGAGGAGCTCTGTGGCATCGATATCCGTCCTCTTGCTTCCGCAGATTGTCGATACCATCTGCCAGACCGTTGGGTACTTTTCGATAGCGAACAGCTTCGGGACCTCTATGGACCCTGGGATGCAGACCTTGCCTAGGTCACTTCGTACGAGGTCGACGATCATGACGTTTTCGGCCCGGTCCTTTTCACTGGCCAGGAGCTCGTTGGCCAGTCGATTGTCTTCGGTGGTATTCATTCCCCGCGGCCTGGTCCCCTTCATGGGCCGACTTGTCGCAATCCCGTCTCTTAGGTGAACGAATTGCTCCGGCGACGCGCTAAGGACTGCCAAATTCGGGTACTCCAGGTAGGCGCAGAACGGCGCCGGGTTAACGGCCCGTAGCCGTCTGTAAAGGCTCCAGGAGCTGCATGGAAGAGATACCTCATAGCGTTGAGCGAGGTTAACCTGGTAGACATCCCCCGCGATGATGTAGTCCTTTACTGCTCGGACTGCTTCCGTGTAATCGCTCCGAGCCAAGTTGGAGGCGGGCCTTCGAGGACCGAGCATTGGGTTGTCAGGTGCAGAGCGGCGGGGTTGGCGGAGCATCTCTCTGATCCATCTCAGACGTCCTTGGGCGCTAGACTCGGTTCCATCCGGGAGACCGCTTGCTATCGCCCAGGTCATGTTCTTGGCATTGTCCCGGGCAATGACCCAGTCGTAGAAGCCGATGTCCATGTCCGGAAGATTGAGATCGTCGACGGCGCGGGCTGGCAGTCTTTCCAACTGCCGACCCAATTCGTAGGCCAAATAGCCAATGGCTCCGCCCTGAAACGGAAGCAGGCCCGGCGGCCCGGCGCTGCCGATAGGACATAGCGCTTCAACAGGTCCTGAAGGACCGTGAATGGGTTGGAATCCACGCGGCTGACAACGCCTTCGGTCTCTACCTCCACCTGTCGGCCCTTGGACCGGAGTGTCAGGAAAGGATCGGCCGTGGCGTATGAATAGCGGCCCGAACCTGAAAAACCAAGCGCGCCGTCCAAGAAGACGGGATACGGTAAAGCCAGTAGCTGAGCGAAGACTTCTGGAAAGGATATGGGAAGGTCAAGCCGGTGGAATTGCGGCGCTACGATTCTCATCCGTTATACTTCCCTCTTGTCCGGGCCATAGCTAATTGCCACCTACCGCCTCGGGACCAGCGGCACATAAGCAAGTACACCACTCGTCAGGGCGACTCCGGCGGAGAGATAGAAGACGGAGTTTATGCCTAGGCCATCGGAAATGAATCCCGATATGGCTGGCCCTGCCAGCATCCCGACTGCGTACAACGCCTGAAACACTCCCATCGCCGTCGCCTGTTCGGAACGGTCCACTCCCCGCAGGCTTAGGGCCGCAAGTGCTGCGGCCTGTAGCCCGCCTCCAAATCCGCTAGCGGCCTGGCATACCACCAGTATAGGCACGTCGTGGATAAAGGGTGTGGCAACTACAGCACCGGCCAGTGTTACCGAGCCGAAGGCAATAGTGTGGCGGTATCCAAGCCTCTCCCCAATGCCGGCGTATGCCAAGCTACCCAAAGTGGAGAATGCAAACATGGCAGCGACGATGTAGCCGAGTGCCGCATCCGAGGCGCCGATGTCTGCGGCATATAGTGGCGTGAAGGCGAAGCTGGTGCTGAATCGGACGAAATGGCTTAGAATGGCGATTCCCGAGGCGATTAGGAGCAGGGGCGTGACCGCCACCTGCAGGAATTGTCTGGGGGCCCGCCGTCGACTCTCGGTGGCCGGAGGCTCGCGGACGGGCGTCATGACCAGGATGGCCACGAGACTCACGCCGGCCGCGACGAAAAATGTGGCCTCGGCATTCCACGCGCGTGCGATCAGTCCCCCTACCAGCGCCGCCGTGAGCTGGGCGGATCCGTTGACGCCCATGATTACACCCATGGCTCTGGGAACCCTCCGGGCACTGTGGTACGAGACGTAGAGGACCATGGTGGGCACCCAGGCGACCGCGGCCACGCCCGTGACGGCTCGAGAGGCAAACAGAAACCATGGACTCGGCGACAGGCCCAGACCCAGGGCACCTAGAGCTGCGAAGAGCAGACCGGCGACTACGAAGGGCTTTCTCCGTCCCAGCGAGTCTGCCCAGATGCCGACCGGTATGCGCAGGACCAGTTGGGCAACAGCATAAGCGGACACGACGGTGCCGACCATCGCTGCGCTGGCGCCTAGAGACTCGGTGTGAACAGGCAGAATGGGGACGTAGACATACAATGAGAACCAAAAGAAGAAGGTGGCCGAAGCAACGAGTGTGGAGGCAGGGACGAACCCACGCCGAAGCCGGGGCGTCATTGGGATCCAAACGGCGGCCACGACTTACTGTTCTCCGGCGTCACCGCTGAACCGGTCCGACGAGACGGATTGAAGAGCGGCAGCCACAACAGAACGGCGGGCGGATCATGGACGGGACGGGCGGTCCCGTAGGTCTAGTTCAACTCTGTTGCCGAATCCTCGAGCGTGGTCAGTGAGCCAGCATGCATCGGGATCGAGCTGGAAGAAGCGCACGCCGGACGCTTTTTGCCATGCAGACGAGTCCAAGAGTCCCTTCGCCAATTCAGGGAACCTACCAAGGAAAAGGCGAGCGCATCCGAGAAAATCAGTCCAGGCATTGACGTGGGAAACAATCCCTTCCATTTGGAGGCCTCGCATGGAGCTCCATTTATCCCCGTTGGCGAGGATCGCGATCGCTGCCCGGGGATTGGCCGTCAAGTAGGCGCCGAGTCGACTGTTCGGCCTGGTCAACCAGTAGAGTTTGAACCCTTGGCTTACGTAGAAAACAGGCGCTGCCCACGGCACGCCCTCGGTGCTGCAGACAGCTATCGTCATTACTCTCTGGCTTTCAATGAAACTGCGGGCCAGATCCTTTGAAGTTTCTCGGTCAGGCTGCGCCGTGTCCAATATTCTCACACATTCGGTGGCCCAGGGGAGCCCAAGGCGGCTCCCCCAGGCGCGTTGTCCCGCAGCCTCAGTGTGTCTAACGGGCCTGAGGAAGTCATGTCTTCGACTCTCTTGGCGGTGTGTGTCTCACTGCTCCACGAGGGATCGTTTCCGTCGAGACTACAAATAGATAGTAGTGCAACATATCCCCTACCCGTCTGTGGCATGGGATGAAGGGAGTGGTGCGCTCGGAGGGATTCGAACTCACCACCCTCGGTTCCGAAGTTGTACAGTGCCTGTTTTGGCCTGTATCGGTCCATCCCAGAGAGTACCCCTCCATACTATACCACAGGGGTTAGTGGTGTTAGACCGTCGCAACCCGTATCGGCCAGTCCCCGACAGTTCGTGACCATTCTGTGACCATTTCGTGACCAAGATTGTTGGGTCACGGCGGCACCGAATCTCCTACCCCACACCTGCCCGTCACACCTCCCCATCGCTCACTCCCCTCCCTCTTGCCCCCTAGGCTATACTGCCCCCAGAGGCAGGGTTATGCGGGGTGTAACCTAATGGCTAGGAGTCCCATGGGGGATTAGATGCACTTGAATTTGATGCACCTGCATGATGCCTTCCGCTGGGCGTGCCTTTAGGATTCTATCCATGTTAGGAGCCATAATTACGCGGCTGAAGCTCGTTATAGCACCCCTGCTGT
>CAZEDC010000026.1:0-18472 GCA_964510985.1 uncultured Dehalococcoidia bacterium | reverse complement strand
ATGGCAGTCGCGTATCGGGCCGCCAGGGACGCCGGCCTGTGGCGATTTGACACAAGGTGGCGGGAGACGGCAACACGGCGGGTTTTCCTGCCGATGGCCGGCAATTAGTATTTGCTTGCTACAAAATACCGCGGCATCAATAGCCACTCATGATGAGCCCTTCGACAAGCTCAGGGTGAGCGGGCCTAGAGGCACTCAGGCGTGACTACAGGAGAAATGGTCAGAGGTGGAAGAAGGAGGTAGGCCGATGGCCGAGCAACTCATCGGGAAGGTAACGCACTACTACGGGCGGGTCGGTGTGGCTGCGCTATCGCTGGAGGGGCCATTACGCGCGGGCGACAAGATCCACATCGTGGGCCATACGACGGACCTGGTGCAGGCTGTCGCGTCGCTGGAGATCGAGCACGGAAAGGTAGACGCCGCGGGGCCGGGAGACGACGTCGCTATCAAGGTGGATGATAAGGTACGTGACGGCGACGAGGTTTTTCTGACCAGCGAGATCGAGTAGGCCATCCGGATGGCGCGAGCCCGGCTCCAAGGCCTTTCGTCGTTGCTGGAACGGCCGTATCCGCGCAGTGCGCCGCGGTCTGCCCAATAGGCAAACGGGTGATGGCTACACCGGGACATTCGGGGTATAATGGCCCGTGCCCGCACGGTCTGGAGGTCCGAGACCCACCGGATAGGACAACGAATTCCGGTTAGGGTGCCGACGGCCAAATGGGTCCAGCGTGGGGAGCGGGCATCGAATGCCGAGAGCGGCCATACGAGAGAAAGAGGTGAATTTATGGTCCAACAGGAGTTCGAAAAGTCAAAGCAGCGTCCGGCGTTTCCGCTGCCTCCTCCGAAGGATTTCCCCGAGAAGGGTCTAGCCGAGGACCAGGTTCTCGACGACGTCCGCGACATGCTCAAGCTGAATCCATACGAGGTGGAGAACAACTTCAGCATCAGCTACGTGGGACCGCCCCATCCGATCTCCAAAAAGGTATCCGAGATAGTGGCCGGGACGTTCTTCGTCGAGTGGGCGCGAGAAGACCAGCCGGCGTCTTTCCGAATGGAGAAGGAAGCCGGACGGATGATGGCTTCGCTGTTGGGCGCCCCCAATGGTGTGGGCTTCATAACCAGCGGCGGCACTGAGTCGAACATCTCGGCGCTCAGGCTCGCTCGCAACCTGGCAGGCATCTCGGAACCGGAAGTCGTCATGCCTGAGTCGGGCCACTACAGCTTCCGAGTTGCGGCCGATCTCCTGGGAATCAACCTCAAGGAGGCCCGTGTCCTGGATAATTTCCGTCCGGATATGGACCAGATCGAGAGTCTGATAACAGACAAAACGGTGGCGCTGGTCTGCTCGGCACCTGACGGTGGTTACGGCCTTGTGGACCCAGTAAAGGAATTCTCCGACATCGCGGTGAGAAAAAACCTCTACCTCCACGTGGACGGCGCCTTCGGGGGGTTTATACTGCCGTTCATGAGGGAACTGGGGATGGATGTGCCCGAGTTCGACTTCAGCCTTCCGGGCGTAAGCTCGATGATGACCGACGGCCACAAAGTTGGACTTCTGCCGGTGGCCACGGGATGCTTCGTTATCCGGGACGAAGAGATGTTACAAGCGATACCGACTCAGGACACGGTTATCCACAACGTCACGGCGACCAAGAACGGGGACCGCGCTGCTATCGCATGGGCGACGATGCGTCACCTGGGACGAGAAGGCTACCGGGAGTCGGTGCGCCGTACGATTGAACTGAGGGACTTCATGGTACAGGGCATCGAGGCGATAGAAGGGATGCGGATGGTGGTCAAGCCGCAGGTGACCGTTGTGCATTTCACCTCGGACGTCTACGACGTTGAGAAGATCTACAACGAGATGCTGGCCCGTGGCTGGGGATCCTCATACGGAGTGAGCCGGGGCGGCCCATCCATGCGGCTATCGATACATCCGAACCGCGACATGGAGCACGCCAACGGGTTCTTGCAAGCCCTGGAGGACTCGGTTGACGCGGTGAGAGCCGGGAAGTAGACGATGGACAGCCTCAGGGGCGCCGCTTGATTTGACGCAGGCGGCGCCTCTTTTTGGCCGGCGGTGGCGGGCCACAGGCGAATACAGGATGAGACCATGACTAAAGAGAATGTGACGGGCAAGGTGTTGACCGTGAAGGGGCCCATCGATCCCGAGCAATTGGGCAACACACTCATGCACGAGCATCTATTTATCGCACTGCTCAAGACAGCGGCCCCCGACGAGAACACCCCTGTAACGGACTTCGTCCTTTGGGACCAGAAGCTGACGCTGGAGAACCTTCACCTTGCCCGTGAGCGGAAGCCCATCGCCGACAACTGGGTGCTCTCCGACGTTGACCTGGCGATCAAAGAGGCGATGGAGTACAAGCATCTGGGCGGCGACACTATAGTGGAGGTTACCAGCATCGGCCTACGCAGGGACCCGATAGCCATGCTCAAGGTGGCCAACGCCACCGGCCTCAACATCGTGATGGGCGCGGGATGGTACCAGAAACTGTATCACCCCTCCAATATGGACCAGCGGACGGTGGAGGACCTGTCGGAGGAGATCATCCGGGACGTTACGGTGGGCGTTGGCGACACGGGAATCCGCTCGGGCATCATCGGCGAGGTCGGCGTGGAGGGCAACCCCATCGAGCCCAACGAGGTGAAGAGCATCCGGGCCTCGGTGCGGGCTAGCCGCGCCACAGGTGCGGCCATCTCTCTTCATCGGGGAGGGACGGGCCCGGAGAAGCTGGAGACCATAACTATAATGGGCGAGGAGGGGGTTGACTTCTCCCGCGTCATTTTCGGCCACAGCGACATTATCGCGGGCAACTTGCCACTGATGCTGGATATGTTACAGCACGGAGTCTATATCCAGTTCGACGTGATGGGGAGGGTCGGCGTACCGCTGGAGTTCCAGCCGCGGGAATACTCGATCCCCGCCATCGCGAACAGCGCGCTGACGGCCAATGTTGCAGACGCCATTCCCCGATTGATCGAGGCGGGCTACGCGGACCGGATCCTGCTGTCCCAGGACGTCTGCACCAAGGTGCAGCTAAAGGCTTACGGCGGGACGGGCTATTCCTATATATTCGAGAAGTTCTTGCCGCACCTGAGAGCCAGAGACGTATCGGAAGAGCATATACAGATGATGATGATGGAGAATCCCAAACGGGTCCTTCCGTTAGTCGAGCCCTTGTCCTGAGATCTCCGGCAGTGCGGCACCGATTCAGCAGCGCCAAGCAGTGGCGATCATCCACGACCGGAAGATGACCTCACCAACACCTGACAGCCTGCGCCACGACTGGGTGGTCCCAGACGAGGAGGCAATGGAGATCCAGCGCCGTCTGGCGCCCCTGGTCTCCCGAACCAGCGCGTTGCCCGAGACGCCGTCGCTGATCGCCGGCGTCGATGTCTCGGGCGCCGACGAGCAAGGATTCGCAACCGCGGCCGCCACCCTACTCAGGTTTCCGGGCTTCGAGGTGGAGGAGGTGGCTCAGGCGTCGGCGGTACTTGAGTTCAGGTATAAACGGAGCCTGCTCTCTTTTCGGGAGGTGCCTCTTATCCTGGCCGCTCTGGAGCGCCTGAGTACCACGCCAGACCTGGTCCTGGTTGACGGTCACGGCATAGCCCATCCCCGCCGGTTCGGTCTAGCCTCACACACTGGATTGCTGACGGGCCTCCCCACGATCGGGTGCGCCAAGTCGCTTCTGTTGGGAGGACACGGCCCTCTGGGCAACCGGAAAGGCGCCCAGTCAGCCCTTCAAGCCGACAGCGAGGTAATCGGCACCGCCCTTCGCAGCAAGGACAGTACCCGGCCGATCTACGTGTCCATCGGGCATAAGGTGGACCTGGAATCGGCCGTGGAGTGGGTTCTGGCCTGCTGCGTCAGCTACAGGTTGCCCGAGCCTCTGAGGACCGCACATCAGGCCGCCAGACGGTGATTTTCAGGCTTCACCGCGGTGTGATGGGCCGTTCGCTGGCCGGGGCAACTCGCACCGTTTCTTAAAAACACGGAGGAAACCTATGTTTGGTGGTCTTAACGATATTTTGCCGACCCCTATCGACGCCGAGAACGAAGAGGTCCTTCTTGAACTGCTAAAGAGAAAGATGAAGGGGGCCTCGGCGGTGGCGGTGCAGCTTTTACACGCCATGGAGGAACGGTTTGGTCCCGATGCACGGGAGGTCGTCCGTGAAATGGTACGGAGCCAGAAACGGGCGCCACGGCATCCAACCGGCCTACCAGAGGCAGACCTGCGGGGGTTCACCGCCAATCTGGAAAAGGGCTGTGCGGGTTCTCATCGGTGGGAGCGGGTCATCGACGAGCCCGATAGAGTTGGTTACCTGTTCACAGGTTGCATGTGGGCCGAGGTCTACCGTGAGCTGGGCGAGCCAGAGCTGGGTCTGATGATGTGCGCCAGCGACGAGCCTGCGGTCAAGTCATTCAACCCGGCGCTCGGCTTCAGCAGGACCAAGGTGATGATGACGGGCGACGATGCGTGTGACCACGTGTTCTTCGTGGAGGGGTAAGAACCCCCGGGCGATTCTCCGGCGGTGTGGCTTTGCTGACATCGGCCACAACAGATGTCTTTTTGCCCACCCGCCCACCCTCGAATAGTATTTGGGGTGCCCCCAAGCCCCAACCAGAGGGGGGTTGACCCCCTCTGGTCACCCCCATTTCCGAGGAAGTCAACAAAGCCCAGCTATGTTAAGTTATCGGCTGGATGGTTTTTTGTCTCCCACCGTCTTTGGGCCGGATAGACGCTACCTTAAAAAGGAGGGTTACTTTCGCCTCCCGATATGAGTATCGGGATCCCGATGCGTCGGGAAGCCCACCCGCCCTCAAAGGTTTAAATTCCGGGGGCACGTCCCCCGGACCCCCTGCCAGAGGGGAGATTCCCTCTGGACTCCCCTTAAGGGATTTTCGAGGCAATTTCAGAGCATCCTGGTCCTTTATTTCCAACATACCCCTACCCTCCCTGCCCGGTTGCACGGGAAACGGTCAGCCGTAGGCTTTCACGCCGTCGAAGAAGGCGACTATATTCTCGAAGGGGGTGAAGTCCACGTCATAGGCGGGCGCGACAAGAAATCCGCCGCCTTCTCCGAGGGTGGCGATACGCTCCCTGACCTCCGCACGGACCTCTTCGGGAGTGCCGTGGTCCCACAGGCTGGCCGTCCCGACGGCCCCCCAAAGGGCCAGACGGCCGCCGAATCTGTGTTTGATGGCCATTGCGTCCATGCAGTCCGGCTGCACCGGATTGATGATGTTGACGCCGATCTCGATGAGGTCCGGTATCAAGCGGGTGAAGTCGCCGTCGCAGTGGTAGAAGACCAGGAGGTCCGGGGAGACCGCCCGGGCCGCCCGGATGACCCGGGCCAGTCGAGGCCGAAAGTACTCACGCCACGTCTCAGGACTTATGAGAAGTCCGGAAGGTTGCGCGACATCGTCGTCGAGCAGCAGCACGTCAACGCCCGCCTTGGCAAGGAGCAGCGTGCTGTGGGTAAGCACCGCCGTTAGCTGGTCCAGGAGGTAGTTGGCCAGCTCCTTGCGCTCCACCATGTCGATAAGAAAGTTCTGGAAGCCCCGCATCCTCCACGCCGTCTCGAACAGCTCTCCGCCCAGGTGTGGGGACGCTCCGGCGACGGCCAATCCCTGCCGGTGCCAGGCTTGCACCTGGGCTGCCAGCGAGCGGTACTGGTCATTGTCTACAAGGTGGGGGATGACCGATGCGCCAATATCTTTGGGCCCCTGGGCCCCGCTGAGGGGTCCATCCGGTCCCAGCTCCGGGTGGTATCCCCAGCGTTCGTAGGTCCTGAGCTGAGAGAGATTGCCGATGTAGACATCTTTCGGAAGCCGGGCCAGGTATCGAAGGAAGCCGGCTTCGTTTGACGGGGGGCCCAACCTGACGAAGCGGACATCCATGTCGAAGTAGTCCTCGGCCTCGATCGGAGCGATGTCGGGGATAGGCTGGGTGAAGAAACCAAGCGCACTGGGGACCCGGTCGGGTTGACCGCAGGTGAGGGCCGTCCGAACGCGCTCACGGGAGTCCATCAGAAGGTCTCCTCTCCGGCTAGGGGGATGTTCTTACGATGCGGCTGAGCTTCCTTCTATCCCTTGGCCCAGCAGACGGGCCATGTTGCCACCGACGATCATATCCACTTCCGACGAAGCCAGGAAGTCACAATTGCGGCGTATGTGGTCGAGGTTCTGGCGGTAAGTGTAGAAGCGTAGCACCATGGGGATGTCGGTGCCCCAAATGATACGATTGGGCCCCATATGCCGTACAAGCTGTTCCATGACCGGCCGCACCTGGGGCATGGGATAGTCCCACATCCCGCCGAGGAAGATGGCGAATAGAACCTGCACGTGGAAGTTGGGGTTGTCGATGGGTGCCGCGCGGTAGACCTCATCGGGCACCGCCAGGATGTCACGTTCCGCGAACATCCGCCAGCTGAACCCGTGGGTGAGCACGACCGTTACTTCAGGGTAGCGCTCCATCCACGTGCTAATGGCCCTCAGTCCCTGGAGTACCGCCTCCAGGGGGTCTCCGCCGGGGGACGCGAGAGAGGTGTAACCCGGTGTGAAGAACACGGGGATATTAAGAGCGGCCACCGCGTCCCAGAACGGGCGGAGCCCGGGGCCATCCCAGTCGGCCGGCTGTCCGTAGAGGGGAATCTGGTCCGGAAGGAACTGGAGACCCATCAGACCCAGTTCGTTGACGGCTTGTTCCAGCTTCGAGATGGATTCGTCGGGCTTTGTCTGGATGAGCCATTCCTCGACGTGGGCGAGCCCCTGCAGACGGTCGGGGAACCTGCGGACGCAGCCCGCGACGAACTCATTGCCGATGCCCAGGTAGGGCGTCCGGTGCAGCAGGGCCATGTCCACGCCGGCGTAGTCCATTTCGGCGACAAGGCTTTCGGCCGGGTAGGACATGTCCGTCACCGAAGGCGGGATGTACTGCTTGACATAGTCCTCGCCGTCGACTGTCCACTCGAACCGGCCGTAGCCGGCCGCCCTGAAGTCCACGTCCTCAAGGGCGTCGAAGCTCCAATGGACCGAAGGATCGGCAAGACCACTGCTGTCGGCGGGAGCGCGGTCTCTCTTGCGCCACACGGGCTGGAAGTGGTGCGCGATGCCAAGCTGGAGATGTTTTCGGAACCGGTCCGGGTCAGAGAACCCGCCGTCGCCGTGCAGGTCGGGGAAGCAGTAGGCGTGCCCGTCGTAGATCATGCTCGGCTCCTTCGGTCGCGGCAACCGGCGGGAGGACTTATTCGAGGCCCCGGGCGAAGAGCAGGTGCGCAGGAGTATCCGACTCTCCCGTATGGTAGCATAGCGGCGGTAGGCTCTTCACCGGGGCTCTCTGGGTGCACACTTCGATAGGCTCATCTTCAGCGGGTCCCAGAGCCCGTCTCGCGAGAGGTTTGCCGACCATCTCGGTAGGATGTATTATCTGGTTTTCGGTGGCGGACATGTAACCGGTCGCCCCATAAATGGCCCATCCACCAGGCTGAAAAATCCGGTTGATATAACACACGGTGCCTGGTAAGAACTGGAAAGGAGATACTTCGAAAATGAGAATCCTCGTGCTATCCCCGTTTGGAGCGAACGAGCCATTTGGCGAAGAAAACCTGAGGAAGGTAGCCCGCTCGGATACCGAATTCGATTTCGAATCGTTGAGCGAGGTGTTTCCACTGGCATACAACACCTTCCGGTACAACGCGCTCAAGTGCGCCGACGGCGCCGTGGAACGAATCATCCGGGCGCAGGAAGAGGGGTATGACGCGGCCGTAATATCCTGCATGCTCGATCCCGGCCTATACGAGGCCAGAGGGACGGTGGACATCCCGGTGACCGGCACCTTCGAGGCGTCGGGTCTCCTGTCGATGATGATGGGCCACCTGTACTCGGTGGTGACGGTGGGGCCGGAAGCCGCCAACACGTCGGGAATGCGGCGACTGGCGGACTCATACGGGTTCGGTTCCCGGCTGGCCTCTATCAGGCACATCGAGATCAAAGCCGACAAGCTCTATCCAGAGGAGACACCCACGCAGCAGATTCTGGACATGCTGGAGCAGGTGGGGAAGCGCTGCGTCGAGGAGGACGGGGCGGAGGTGCTCATACCCGGATGCACGATACTGGGGTCCCTATTCTCGCACGGTTACGGGAAGGACCCAACCGAGGTTTTCGGGGTACCTGTAGTGGACCCGATGGTCGCGGCCTTCAAGATGGCAGAGATGATGGTGGATATGCGGAAACTGGCCGGGTATCCGGCTGCCAGCCGCAGAGGTCTGTGGCAGAAACAGCCCGCGGAGGAGTTTGCGTTCCTGCGCACGTGGCTGGCTGAGCGTCCATCCACCGCCGCGTACTATCGAGGGGTCCCTGCAAACCGGTCGTAACGAGGTAGCCGGAAGCTAACCTTAGAACCGCAAGGAGCGGTTGGCGGCCTCTTGGATGATCGCTATTTCACCTTGTCACGACGGTCGAGGTAGTCGTCCCACCAGGCCTCCTGCCAGTCGGGAGACTCCTCCGAACGCGCTACTACGTCCTCGACCTGCTCAAGGGTGAACCTGACCAGATCTCCGCAGCGGTAAGCGCGGTCGGGGTGGGCGAAATCGTCGGCCCAGTCGGCGGTAAGCTCCTCGCACTGGGTGGTCTCGAACCGCTGCCGGAACCGGTCCATGATGGCCTTGGTCCGTGAGTAGGCCGACCGGGGCGCCGTGCCAGTGGGCTCGGTTGTGCCGTATTTGAGCCCAACGGCCATCGCCGCGGCGCTCAGGCATCCGCAGATATTCTTGGACAAGGCCACGCCTCCACCGAACGATGTGGCCGCCCAGACCAGCTCTTCGGGTATACTCCAGTCCTGCTCCTTGAGACCAAGGAGGACGGAGTGAGCTCAGTTGTACTTACCGGTTACGAAGAGGCGCACCGCTTCTTCGTTTGGCCGTTCTTCCGTCAAGGTCCACCTCCATGAACTTTCGGTCTGCCGAAATCGCCCCCTGCGGCTATCTTACACTCGCTACGCTAATAACGCCCTTTTGGAAACGTTGAAGGTCGGAACTCTCTCCTCTTCACCCGCGAACCTGTGAGGTGTAGAGCGCCCGAGTGATACGGTCTACTCCAGGCCCACCCAGTCGACGCCCAACTCGTCGAAGCGCCGGCGTAATTCCTGTACCGTTTCGTCGAAGATGGGGAGACGGTCTAGAAGGTCGATGTTGCCGAGCATATGGGCCGGGTTTCCGGTGCCCACGATTGCGGTGTCCACCTCGGCATGGGCGAAGACGAAGCCGAGAGCCAGCAGGATGCGGTCGCCGGGCGCGCCCGGAATCGGCCCCATATCCGCCATGAGCCGGGCGCGGCGGAAGTACTCCGTCGCGTAGTTGGACGGGCTGCTCTCCGCTCCCCAGGTGCCGTTGGCGATGGGACGCTTTACGATGATACCCATGCCCTGTTTCTCAGCAAGGGGGAACAGCTTGGTGCGGGCCTGCTGATCGACGAGGCTAAAGCTGGTCTGTAAGGTTTCGAACACACCGCTTTCTATGGCCACGCGTGCCGCCTCGTCATCTCCACTGTAGCCCACGAACCGGGTCTTGCCGGCGTCTCTCGCCTTCAGCAAGGCCTCGGCGGCCTCTCCTCGCCCCAGGACGCCTACATCGCATGAGTGGAGCTGCACCAGGTCCAGGTGGTCGGTGTTCAACCGGGCCAGGCTGCGGTCGATGCTGTCCGTGATGGTCTGGGCGGTCCAGGGCCGGCCGGTATAACCGCCGGTGGCATGGCCGCACTTTGTGGCCAGGACGTACTCGTCCCGGCGGTGGCTGACAGCACGTCCGACCAGCTCCTCGCTGTTCCCGTAGCAGGCCGCTGTGTCCAGGAAGTTAACACCCGAGTCCAGCGCCGCACCCAGGACACGACCGGCCACCTCGACGTCGTCCTGAGCGAGTTCGTACTTTCCGATCTCTGCCAGGCCAGTGCCCAGCCGGCTGATTTCAAGGCCGGTGTTGCCGAGGGTGGTCATTTCCATTAGGCGATTGCTCCTAACCGAGGCTTGCCCATTCCAAGGGACTTGTCATTAATATTCGAACGTCTTGTTTTATTAGGGCGGGAGCGGGTATTTGATTAGAAAGGTGGCGTGAATAACCCGTTGGCTGGGGTTGCTCCCTACCCCACCCCAGACCTTTCGCTCCGCTCAGGGTTACAATCGTTAAGCCAGTTTTGGCCACCTACTTAACACTCCGCACCAGTGACAGCGATGACAGCGATCGCCCAGGACTAAGACTCGCAGGCACCGCATCAATCTAGGAGTCCCTGACGATGGCGGGCTCGAACCGAGCCTATCAAAACGCTGTTGCCGACGCAAGAACCGACGTTGTTGAGGGTGCTACGAGATGATATTATCCAACCGAGCCCCTTGATTTGCCGACCCCCCCCCAGGGCCGATGATTCCCTGTTTGGACGCTCCCCCGCACGGAGGTGACCACGATGAAGCTGACAGGCTCCCATCTTATAGTCCGAGCGTTGAGAGCAGAGGGGGTTGACACCGCTTTTGCCCTGGCAGGCGACCACACACTCCATCTTATGGACGTCATGGCCGCCGATGGGTTCCGTTTCATCGACACGCGGCACGAGCAGTCGGCGGTGGGTATAGCCACATCCTGGGGGCGCGTCACAGGCACGCCCGGTGTGTGCCTGTTCACGACCCCCGGACACGCCAATGCCATTCCAGGGCTGACCATGGCGGGCTACATGGGGTCCCCGGTCATCAACATCGTGGGCTGCGCACCCCAAGACAGGCTCGGGTCCGGCGCCATGCAGGAGATCGACCAGGTGGGTATGGCCCGGCCGGTCACCAAGGGGGCGTGGATGGTCACGGACCCTTACCGAATCCCCGAGTTCATGGCACGGGCCTTCCGTACCGCGCTGACAGGCAGGCGCGGGCCTGTCCACCTGACGGTCCCCCTGGACGTTCAAGAGGCCGAGGTCGATGAGAGCAGGGTGAGGTTCTACCGGCCGGAGGAGTACCGCCCCACGGGACCGGTCCTCGGCGACCCGGAGCGTGTCCGGGACGCGATCGAGCTTCTTCAGAGCGCACAGCGTCCCATGGCGGTGGCCGGCAACGGGGCCTTCTCGGCGACGAGGCAGGGCCTCGAACGGCTCATCGAAGTCACCCGCATGCCACTGTTCACAGAGGAGGCGGCCCGGGGTCTCGTATCCGACAGCCACCCGTACTGCTTCGGCCTGGCCGACGGCCGCACCAACCCCGTCGCCACGCACCTGCAAGACGCCGATGTCATCCTGCTCCTGGGCAAGAAGCTGGACTTCACACTCTCGTTCGGAGGTCCCCCGTCGCTGAGCGCCGAGGCGAAGATCATACAGGTAGAGCCGTCAACTGACCTGATAGGACTGTCCCGAGGCGTAGACCTGGCGATCGCGGGGGATGTTGGAGCGGTCGTAGACCAGTTGGCCCAGGAAGCCGAGAGACTGGAGTGGAAAGAGCACCCTATGCTCGGGGAGCTGGAGTCCGCCGGTGAAGCGCTGGAACGCCAGCTGGAGGAACTGGCGGAGGAGCCGGGCGACCTGCACGCCATGGCGGTCCATAAAGCCCTGCGCCCCATGCTGGACGCAGAAAGCTGCCTGGTCTTCGACGGGGGCGACTTTCCTTTCTTTGGTATGGGATACCATCCCAGCCGGCTCCCCGGCCGCTGGATAACCAACGGCGCGCTGGGCATGATCGGTTGGGGAGTCCCGTTCGCCATCGGAGCACAACTCGCCCTCCCCGATACGCGGGTCGTGGTGCTTTCGGGCGACGGCTCGTTCGGATTCCTGGGTATGGAGCTGGACACCGCGGTGAGGCACCATTTGCCGGTGGTTGTGGTGATGGGCAACGACGCGGTCTGGGGCATGGACTATCACCAGCAGGTGGCTCTGTACAAGAGGCCCGTCGCAACCGAGCTGCTGACCACCCGATACGATAAGATAGCGGAGGCCCTCGGCGCTCACGGCGAGTTCGTCGAGACGGCTGAACAGCTACCCGGAGCCCTGGAGCGTGCGCTAAACGCGGGGAAGCCGGCGCTGGTGAACATCCGTATCAAGCCTTTCCCAAGCCCGTTGACGGACCACATCATCAAGGTGAAGTCGGGTTAACGCCAGGACATCCAGGTCGTTTCCGCTCCAGAACCGGAGCAGATAGCGCGATCGTCGTAGGTGACAAGCAGCCGAAAGGAGCAGGTGCGAGATGCCGCGAACCACTGGGGCGAGAATACTGGCCGAGACGTTAAAGGGGTACGGGGTAACCAGCGTATTCTTCGTCCCGGGGATAATCAACACGGCGTTGGCGGAGATGGACAAGTTAGGTATTGAACGGGTGCTTACCCACAGCGAGAAAGCGGCGGCTTACATGGCCGATGGGTACGCGCGGGCCTCGCACCGCGTCGGGGTCTGCATCGCACAGTCCGTGGGCGCCGCAAACCTGGCGGCCGGGCTCCAAGACGCGTACCTGGGACTGTCGCCAGTGGTCGCGATCACGGGCCACAGGCCGCCCTCGCACATGCACCGGAACTCGTACCAGGAGATCGACCACATTCCGCTGTACGAGCCGGTGACCAAGTTCAACGTGAACGTTGACAACGTGGAGCAGCTCCCCAGGCTGCTACGCCAGGCGTTCCGGGAGGCCAGCTCCGGCGCGCCAGGCCCTGTGCACGTCGACTTCCAGGGTATCTCGGGAGACGACATCGTGGGGCAGGAGACAGACCAGGAGCCGGTCTTCGATGCACAGTTCGGCAGTTATCCCCCGTTCCGCCCCGAGCCGGATGCCGAGAGCGTTCGGGAGGCGGCACAGGTAATCGGCGATTACCAGAGGCCCGTTATCGTGGCCGGTGGAGGCGTCACGGCCTCGGGGGCGGAGAAGGAGGTGGTTGAGCTGGCTGAGATGCTATCCATACCGGTGGCCACATCGCTCAACGGCAAGACCACGATCCCGGCCAACCACACCCTATCAGCGGGCATGGTGGGATCGTACTCTCGCTGGTGCGCCAACCGGATTGTCGCCGAGGCTGACCTGGTGATATTCATCGGCAGCCATACGGGTAGTCAGGTCACCAACGACTGGAAAATACCCCCCGAGGGTACGCCCATTGTCCAGATCGACATCGACGCGGCGGAGCTTGGAAAGAACTACCCCACAAAAGCGGTCGTCCACGGAGACGCCAAGGTTGCGGTGCGGAGGCTGATCGAGGCGCTGGAGCCCATCGGGCCCAGGACCGAGTGGCTGGGGCGCGTCCACCAACTGGTGGGCGAGTGGAAGGCCGAGACGGAGCCGATGCTGAACTCGGAAGCCGTACCGGTCCGGCCGGAACGTATATGCAAGGAGGTGGCCGATTTCCTCCCCTCCGACGCGCTGCTGGTGGTGGATACCGGCCACGCGGGGATCTGGTCGGGGACGATGATCGACCTCAACGAGCCCGGACAGGACTACATCCGCGCCGCGGGCTCGCTGGGCTGGGCGTTTCCGGCCGCGTTGGGAGCGAAGTGTGCCACACCGGACCGGCCCGTCGTATGCTTTACCGGAGACGGCGGGTTCTGGTACCACATGTCGGAGCTGGAGACGGCCCTTCGCAGGGGGATCAACACGGTCACGGTGATCAACAACAACCACTCGTTGAACCAGGGTAAAAGGGGCGTGGACAGGGCATACGAGGGCGTGGACGGTAACGCCGGAGACCTGTACGAGTTCGTGGACGTCGATTTCGCCAAGATAGCGCAGACGGTGGGCTGCTTCGGCGTGCGCGTCACCGAGCCCGGGCAGATACGGGGCGCCCTGGATGCGGCGCTGGCGTCCGGCAAGCCGGCGGTTGTGGACGTGGTCAGCGACATCGAGGGGATAGCGGCGACTGCGTGGGGGTAAGGGGAGAGGGTTTGGGGTCAGGGGTCAGGGGTTTGGGGTATGTAGGACTAGCACCAGGTTATCCTACCCTCTACTTCCTGCGGTCACGGGTTCCTCCACCCAAGAACTCTAACGGCTTAACGATGAGCCGCGCAGAGCCGGGCGTCTTTCAGTGCGGCGATGGAACTCCGAGCGGCTTCACCGCTAAGAACGTCGGCTCAATCGTTTTATTCGGCCTGAGCCACATGACGAGGAGACCCGCCGTCACGGCGCTTGACCCGGTCCTCCCGAAGCAACAACCCGAGCACGCTGTACGATAGATAGTCTTTCTGCCTTCCTCGGTAGTCGCTGCGGAGACCCAACAGGCTTGCCGCGTCTGAGTTGGAGATGCCGTCCGGGTTCTCCTTCGCAAGGTCGAGTATCGCCGTCTTCAAGAGTTCAAGCCCAAGTTGAGCGCGCTCAACTGCGCCCTGCGGGACGACGATGTCCTTTCGCTTCTTGCCTCCAATACCGGCAGGAACAACGGCATTCGTGAGCAGTCCCCCTGTGTCTTCGGTACCGAACGCGGAGATTAACTCAGCCTCAAGTCGAAGAGCTTGGGCTTCCGTTAGGTCTTGCACCAGGATGTCAACGCGAGGCTGTGCTCCTGTGTCAGTGATGTCCTTGATACGCGCATACTTGCGAGTCTGATCCGGCGTGACGAGATGGTCATACGCCCGGCTACCGGTCCCCTTGCCCACGTAAAACGGTTTGGCAGGAGAGGACCGCGGATCTTTCAGCGCATAAACGTAATAGAAGTTCGTCGCCACGGCTTCTTCTCCTGAGACCCAACTATTGATTAGACTGCGCCTTTGCCGTATAACATCACAATGGAGCGTTATAAGTCAACTGCATGTGTATCGGCCACTCAGCATCGAAGTGCAGGGTAAATCACCTGGTAGTACAACCAGAGAGGACCACCAATTGACCCCAGTCCGAAGGGAGGCGACACGATGGGCATGAGTCATCGAGAGAGGGTTATCACCGCGCTAAAGAGGGAGGAGCCGGACCGGGTGCCGCTCGACCTGGCCGGGACCCCCAACAGTGCGATCCACAAGGGCGTGTACCAGAAGCTGAAGGCCCACTTCGGAGTGGAGGCCGAGGACAAGATGCTGACCAGGCTGACGCAGGCGGTCTACGTACACGAGCCGATCCTTCAAGCGCTGGACGTCGACTTTCGCCTCGTGGTCCCAGGCGCGTCCGACAGCAAGCCGGACCGGGAAGTGGGCGACGACGGGTACGTGGACGAGTGGGGAGTGCTGAGGCGCATGCCGCCGGGCACCGTCTACTACGACCTTGTCGGGGCCCCGCTGAGCGGTCCTATCAGCGTCTCGGACATCGTCAATTACTCGTGGCCGGACCCCGAGGACCCCGGCTATACGCGAGGGCTTCGCGACCAGCTTCTGGAATACCGTGAAAACACGGACTATGCCGTCGTGCTGCGCCTTCCCTCGCCTTTTGTCCATACCACCCAGTTCCTGCGAGGCTTCGAGGACTGGTTCGCCGACCTTGCGGGGGACAAGAAGCTGGCATCGGCGCTTTTTGAAGCCGCGGTAGAGGTCTCCTCGGCCCAGGCGGCCAACATGCTCAAGGAGGCGGACGGCCTGGCGGACATCGTGACCTTCGGGGACGACCTGGGGTTCCAGAACGGGCCGATGGTGTCGCCCGTGCTATACCGAGAGATGCTCAAACCGTGGCATAAGCGGTTCTTCGACACCGTCAAGCAAAACACCGACGCGTTCATCCATTTCCACTGCTGCGGCTCTATCTCCAGCCTTCTGGACGACCTGATCGATCTCGGGATAGACATTATCAACCCCGTACAGGTGGCGGCCAACGACATGGACACGAGGATGCTCAAGGCCCGGTTCGGCGACAGGGTGAGCTTCGCCGGGGGTGTGGACACGCAACGGGTGCTTCCGGAGGGGACGCCGGCGGAGGTGAAGGCGGAGGTCAGCCGGCGCATCTCGGACCTGGCGCCCGGCGGTGGGTACGTGGTCGGTGCGGTGCACAACATCCAGCCCGAGGTGCCTCTGGAGAACATCCTGGCCATGTACGATGCCGGGAAGGAATACGGGCGCTACCCCATCGGCAACGGGGCGGACTAGGAGGGTGCTGAAAACATTTTCGACCATCCCCCTGTCTCCCTTTCCTTCGACAGGCTCAGGACAGGCTCTGGCCAGGAAGGGGGTGATAAAAAGAGAGAAATCGGGGGACACCCCCGTTTCCGAGGAAGTCGGTGAAGTGAATGGGAATCTGAAACCAGTCTACTCGATACCCTGTCATGCTGAGTAGTCCTTCCGCGGAAGGAAGAGGAAGTAGCTGGGGTGGGGGATAGGGTCGGTCGGTGGTAAAAATCCCTCCCATACCCCGGACCCTTCGCGAAGTCTATCCTGAGCGAAGCCGAAGGGCTCAGGGTGACAGCCATCTTACGAACTGCCGGCACACTTAGTCCAGGCCCAGGATGTCCAGAGCATCACGGTTGATGATGGCCTCGGTCTCCTCCTCAGGTACCCCTGGCAGGTGGTGGTCCCGGGCGAACTTGCTCACACTCCGCAGCCCGTCGATCGTCTCCTTTGGCGAGACGATGGGCCAGTCGGAACCGAGAAAGACCTTGTCCATGACGCCCCACTCGTGGGCCAGCCGCAACGCATTCCAGAAATTCCAGGGCCGCAGACAGCCGGCCGATACTTCGGTCCATACGTTTGGGTGCTTGCGGACCACATTGATGGCATCGATATGCCACGGGTGTGCAATGTGCGCTATCATCATCTTGAGTTTGGGAAACGCCATGGCGATGCGGTCTATTACGAACGGGTGCCCGTACTCTAGTGGCGCGTCCCAGATCGGGGTCGTACCCTGGTGGAACATTACCGGTAGGCCGTCCCGCTCCAGGCGTCTGTAGAACTTGAACGCCTCGTCACACATGGGATCAAAGAATTGGTAGGGCGGCCCCAGTTTAGCGCCTCTGCATCCAAGGTCTCCGACGGCCCGGTCGTACTCGTCGTCGACGTTGGGGTCCAGGGGGTGCACGGACATGAAGGGAATGATCCTGTCCGGCGCCTGTTTTGCAACCTCGGCCACGATGTCGTTGTGGTTCATGACTTCGGGCCACCCCGACATGTCGAGGAGGGACCAGCCGGGCTTGGCTGGGCTGGGTGCTATCGGAAACAGAATAGCCCTGTCCACCACCTCCATAGCCTGGAGGTACTCTGCGACGGAGTTGGTCAAGGAGAGCGGTGTGCCCGAGCCCGATCGCATCGAGTAATTGATTTTGCGCTCATATTCCGGGACCTCGTCCCGGTGGCTCGGTGGATGCGTGTGAACATCGATGATCATGCGGCACCTGACATGGAAATCGCCACTACCGGCGTCGACGGACTCCATCCGGGTAGACCCCGGCCCATCGCCAGTGATAGTCTAGGGTCGTCCCCCGAAACTGTCAACGCCATATCCGGCGGTGACCACGGTCGGCGACCCGGAGGTGTCATGCGGTTCGGTCTTTCCCTTCCCAACACGCTGGACGGCGATGCTCTTTGCCGGTTCGCGGAGAGGGCCGAGGAACTGGGGATCGAGTCGATCTGGGCCGGCGACCATGTAGTCCTGTCCACGGCGGACGCCCACCAGTACCCTTATACGCTAGATGGCTCCTTTCCCATGCCCGGTGATGCACCGTTCCTAGACGTCATGACGGTGCTCAGCTACATCGCCTCCAGGACAGAGCGGATTCGCCTGGGCACTACGGTCATCATCGTTCCATACCGCAACCCCCTGCTCCAGGCCAAGATGTTCGCATCCCTGGACGTCCTCACCGGGGGAAGGGTCATCTGTGGCGTCGGAGTGGGCTGGCTCGAGAAGGAGTTCGAGGCCCTGGGGGCGTCCTATGCCGATCGAGGCCCGATCACCGACGAATACCTGGAGATCTTCAGGTGCCTCTGGACCGAAGACAGGCCCGAATTCGACGGCAGGTTCTACAGTTTCGACGGCATCCAGTTCTATCCCAAACCGGTCCAGAAACCCCGTGTTCCCATATGGGTGGGAGGCCACAGCCGGCGAGCCGTCCGCAGGGCGGCGAAGTACGGCGATGCCTGGCACCCCACGCGGCAGACTCCCGAGTACGTGGCCGGGCTACTGCCTTACCTCCGAGACCGGGCCCGAGAGGCCGGCCGCGACCCGGCTGAGATCGTCATCTCGCTCAAACGCTCTTTGCACTTCACCGACATCGGTGTTCCCGAGGGTGGGAGCGCCCGCACCGGCGCCGCGGTTATCGGCAGCACCGAGGAGATCATCGACGATGGGCGGCGGTGTGGCGAGCTGGGCATCGACCAACTCACCTACGACTTTCGCACCGCCGACGTTGACCTGTGTATCCGGACCATGGAGCACCTGGCGAAAGAGGTTGTCCCAGCGGTCCAGTGACCGGCCCGGTCGATTCCGTGACTGGTGGGACTATCGGAGAGAAAGTCGACAGGTGTGGCCCAGAGCTAAGAGACTATCTCGAAAAGGAAGGGTGATTTACACCCGCCCACCCGCCCTCAAGGGTTTTATTCCTG
>CAZEDC010000025.1:0-34774 GCA_964510985.1 uncultured Dehalococcoidia bacterium | reverse complement strand
TGGTTATTCCGGTCGGTCTTCCTTCCGCTGAAGGCCGTGATAATGAACGTGATGAGTATACTGGCCAGCTTCGGGGCCCTGGTGTTCGTCTTTCAGCAGGGACACTTCGCCGACCTGATGGGGTTCACCGCCGAGGGGTTTACCGAGGCGTCGGTGCCGATCCTGCTCTTCGCCATCGTCTTCGGGTTGAGCATGGACTACGAGGTCTTTCTGCTGAGCAGGGTGAAGGAGGAGTACGACGCCACCGGCGACAATACCGCCAGTGTCGCTACCGGGATGGAGCGTTCGGGCCGGATAATCACAAGCTCGGCCCTTATCCTGATACTGGTGGCGGCGGGTTTCGGCACCGGCGATATACTGATCGTTAAGGCGCTTGGTTTCGGCACGGCGCTGGCCATATTCATCGACTCCACCGTGGTGCGGGCCCTGCTCGTACCGGCCCTGATGAAGGTAATGAGCGGCCTCAACTGGTGGGCGCCGAGATTCTTGGGGGGACGGCCCCGTGGAGGAGTAGACCGGGCGGCCTGAGCGGGACGGCGAATATTTTCACCCGGGTGACCAATATCCAATCCGGTGAACCCAATACTCTGCAAACCGGATGGTGGGCCGGCACGTAGACGGTACCACAGGACATTTGATGACTTTGAAGCGGACAACATTTGGGCTCGGAGTGCCACTGCTGCTGGCTGTACTGTTGGCGGCGTGCGGCTCGTCTCAGGCCGACCCACCGCCGCCAACGGCCGCACCGGAACCCACGGCTACGGCGGCCGGCTTCACGCCCTCTCCCACCGCGACCGCCGTCGCCACAGCGACACCTGTTCCAACGGCGACGCCCCGGCCCTCAGATGGAGAATCTCCGTCCGAGCTGGCCACGAGGCTGGCGGACGAGGCCATGGAGTTCCTGACTTCGTTTACCGAGAATATGAGCCCCAGGGCCAGCACTACTGAGCAGGAGCGGTCCGCGGCCGAGTACCTGGCCGACCAGTTCGAGGCGCTGGACTTTACAACCAGGCTCCAGACTTTCACGACGGAGGTGTCGTCGACCAGCCTGACCGTCGGCCCCGAGGACACGGAGATACCCAGTTTAGAGATGACGCTGTCCGGCCTGGGCCACGCGACGGGCGCACTGGTCTCCGTGGGCAGGGCCCTTGCGGATGAAATACCCACGGAGGGTCTTGCCGGGTACATCGCACTGATAGAACGGGGGGACATAACCTTCGAGGAGAAGGTTAACCGCGTAGCCGAGGCCGGAGCGGTGGGCGCCGTGGTGTACAACAACCGGGACGGCCTGTTCAGGGGCACACTGAACCGCGAGAGTTCGATACCGGTGGTCTCGGTGGCCCGTGACAGCGGTCTGATGCTGCTAGACCTCATTGCGGAGGCCGAGGTGGATGCGACGATATCGGTGGCCAGGGAGGTCCGCGAATCCCAGAACGTCATCGCTGAAAAGGCCGGCCCGGCAGGGGATGGCTCCGTCGTCGTCCTGGGAGGACACTACGATACCGTTCCGAATGTGCCGGGGGCCAACGACAACGGCTCCGGGACCGCCACGCTGTTAACGATAGCCGGCGAGGTGGCCGCCATGAGCTATCCCTTCACGGTGCGGTTCATCCCCTTTGGGTCAGAGGAGTTGGGCCTGGTGGGCAGCAGGTCCTACGTTGACTCGCTGAGCCTTGAGGAGCGAGAGTCCATAATCGCCATGTTGAACTTCGACGCGCTGGGGTCCGGCGACGTTGTGGGCGTGCTGGGCGACGGCGACCTGGCGCAGAGCGTGATGACGTATGGACAGGAGGAAGGCATCGCCGTGGAGAGGCGATTCTCTCTGGGCGGCTCCAGCAGCGACCACGCATCGTTTCTGGGTGCGGGTATTCCGGCGGTGTTCTTTCTGGCCGACGACTTCTCACGAATCCACACGGCGGAGGACCGTCTGCAGTTCGTGCAGCCGGAGCTGATGGGCAACTCTGCTGCGCTGGCGTTGGGGCTGCTCGATATTTTGGCCCGGCGGTGAGGGGCGTCGTAGAGGTCTTTGACGTGAACGACCGCCCGACAGTCGTGCGGCGCTATCCGTGGCCTCACGCCGTAGAACTCTCAGGGAAGCGTCGTTTCGCGGCCGTCCTACACCGGCAGAAGGTCTGTGGACTCACCGCAGGCAGCGGTGCGGGCGGCTATTGTTCAAGAGCACAATAGGAAAGAGGTTTGATTTCATGCTAACAGCTTTTGGCTCAGTCGCTGTCGGCATCATGTTTGCGTCGTACTGGCTTGAGCCCCGTTCCAGATGGTTCGTCCTCGTATTTGCCGCGTCTAGCGGTGCGACTGCCGTCTACAGTGGCCTCGCCGCTGTCTATCCCATTATGGTCATCGAGGCCCTCTGGGCCGCGGTAGCTCTGAGGCGCTTCCTCACCCGATCCCACCTGGAGTTTTCAGCGCCCCTAAATTAGGACACTACCAGACCGTTCGCACCCTTGTCCTGTATCTAGCCAATGACTATAATGGAGAATTAGATATGGGCTGGAAGGTGAGTACCGAGTTCCGCAAACGTGCGGGAACGCGATCCGGTCTGCCGTTCTCAAAGGCAATCCTCGTGAGAGAACCGTCTAACGTATGACAACCAACAAGCGGGACTACTATGATGTCCTCAACGTGCCCCGAAATGCGTCGGAAGAGGAGGTCAAGAAGGCCTTCAGAAAGCTGGCCCTGGAGTACCACCCCGACCGCAACAGGAACGATGGGGCCGAGGAGCGTTTCAAGGAGATCAACGAGGCCTACCAGGTGATCTCCGACCCCAAACAGCGTGCCAGCTACGACCGGTTCGGCCACGCCGGCGTGCGCACCAACGGCGGCGCCCGGGGATTCGAGGGGTTCGAGAACTTCGGCGGCTTCGGCGACATCTTCGACGCGTTCTTCGGAGGAGGATTCGGCACCCGTACCCGCACCTCCTCGACACGAAGAGGCGCGGACCTGGAACATTCCGTCACCATAGAGTTCGAACAGGCCGCATTTGGGACCGAGATCGAGTTCGAGATCCAGCGCACGGAGATCTGCGGCCACTGTAAAGGCTCCAGAAGCGAGCCGGGAAGCGCGGCGGCGACCTGCGATAACTGCAAAGGCTCCGGGCAGGTCCGTCGTGCTCACCAGAGCATATTCGGCCAATTCGTCCAGGTGGTGACCTGCACCACCTGCCGCGGGAATGGCAAGGTCATAACGGACCCTTGCTCCCGGTGCCGGGGAGCGGGCAGGGAGCGCCGGCAGCGGAAGCTGGCCCTTTCCATTCCCGCCGGGGTCGAAGACGGCTCCCAGATGCGGCTCTCAGGCGAAGGCGAGCCCAGCCCCAACGGTGGGCGTCCAGGCGACCTCTACGTTTCGATCCGGGTGGAGCCCCACTCCTTTTTCGAGAGGTATGGCTACGACATCCGCTACTCCATGCCGGTCAACGTGGCCCAGGCGGCCCTGGGAGCGACGGTTAAGATTCCTTCTCTGGAGGGCGCCCTGGAGTTGGAGATTCCGCCGGGGACCCAGTCGGGCCAGACGTTCAGGCTGAAGGGCAAGGGCATCACCCACCTTAACGGCAAACAGAGAGGCGACCAACTGGTCTCCATCAACGTGAAGACCCCCAGGTCCCTGACGGCCGAACAGCGCCGCCTGATGGAAGAGCTGGCCCAGGTACTGGAAGTCCACGAGCCTCCGTTTGGCGGCGAAGACCCCGAGGACGACGAGGACAAGGGCTGGTTTGGCAAGATAAAGGACACCCTGGGCGGGACCGAATAGCTACGGCCAGGGTCCGGGCGGACCTCCCACTAAACCCTCAATCCACGAGAGTGTAGCCTGCTTTGAAATGGCTGGAACTCAGCGTCAAAACCCCACCGGAGTTCGTCGAGCCCCTGACGAGGATATTCTACCGCTACGGACACGGCGGCGTGGCCGTGGAGGAGGACGGCGGGTTCAATCTCGACGAGGGTGAGTCGCCGCCGGCCGACCGGTGGGTCACAGTGAAGGCCTACCTCCCCCTGAACTCCACAACCGGCGAGCGCCGGAACCGCATCGACCTGGGCGTACGGCTGGTGGCCCACGTGTCGCCAATCTCCTCACTCCATGAGACGGTGCTGGAGGAAGAGGAGTGGCAGAACAGCTGGAAGGAACACTTCCAGGTGCTCCACATCGGTCAGAGTATCGTTATCTGCCCGACCTGGATAGATTACGAGCCCGCCGAATCGGAGGCCCTCATCAGCCTGGACCCCGGGATGGCCTTTGGCACGGGCCATCATCCCACGACCAGGGCCTGCCTGGAACTCCTCGAAGACCTGGGCCAGGACGGTATGGACGTGCTGGACGTGGGGTGCGGCTCCGGCATCCTTTCGATTGCGGCGGCGAAGCTGGGCGCGAGAAGCGTCTTCGCCCTGGAGATCGACTCGGAGTCGCTGCGGGTGGTGAAGCAGAACATACGCGACAACGGCACAGGACAAAATATCCGGGTCACCGAGGGCAGCCTCCCTCACGCCGACGTCCAGGCCGATAGTTTCGACATCGCCGTCGCCAACATCTCCTCAAAGGTGGTGTCGGATATTTCAGGAGAGCTGGTGCGGGCGGTCAGGCCGGGGGGCAAGATCATCGCGTCGGGGATGCTGGTGGACAACAAGGAGGCCGTGGAGCAGGCGCTGACCTCGGCCGGCGGATCGCTGGAAAAGACCGTCGTGGACAGCGATTGGGTGACGATGGTGGCCTCAATACCGTCGCCTCGACCAACCCGGCGACTAACATAGTCAGAAAAAATGCACCGCTTTTTCGTAGCCGCCGAGTGTATCGAGGCCTCCGCTGTCACCCTATCGGGCGACGCGGCACGGCAGATCGCCCGCGTCCTTCGCGCTCGGCCCGGCGACCGGATCACCGTGCTGGACGACTCGGGCTGGGAGTATGCGGTGACCCTGGAAGCGGTCGGACCGTCACGGGTGGAGGGCGTCATTACCGACAGGGCACTAAGCCGGGGCGAGCCCCGTGTAGAGGTGGTCCTGTACCAGGCCCTGTTGAAGATGGACAGGTTCGAGTTTGTGCTGCAAAAAGGGACCGAGCTGGGGGTCTCGCGCTTCGTGCCTGTGTTTTCCGAGCGTTCGGTGCCGCGTCCCAGGATCGGCAAAGGCGAGGTTGCCCGTCAGGCCAGGTGGCGAAAGATCATAGCCGAGGCCGCCGAGCAGTCCCGCCGGGGCAGGCTGCCGGTCCTCGACGAGCCTGTCGCGTTCGGCGAGGCCTGCGACCAGGTCGAGGGCATGGCGGTGATCCCGTGGGAGGAGGAGAGCAGGACCGGACTCAAGGCGGCCCTCCTGGGCTGGGCAGCTGAAAAGGACCGCCACTCGTCGGTCAGCGTGGTCGTTGGACCTGAGGGCGGCCTCACCGAGCAGGAGGTTGGGTACGCTAGGGAGCGCGGGATACTGCCGGTGACCCTGGGCGACCGAATCCTGCGGGCGGAGACGGCGGGTATCGTAGCGGTTGCGGCGGTCCTCTACGAGTTGGGAGAGCTGGGCGGCTGAGGTACCATGCATAGCTAAGCCACTCATCGTGACAGCTATCGTAGGGGCAGGTTTGAAACCTGCCCCTACATCTTCTTCGGGTTACCTGAGCGGCGGCCTCGCTGAAGATGACAGGCATCGTGCACTATGGGCTCAGGCGGAGAGGAAGTCGCTGAGGAAGCCCGCGCTGGAGACCAGGAAGAAGATTCCCAGGGCCAACAGGAAGAGTCCGCAGAGCACGATAAGATTACGGTACGCGCCGCGCGTGATAAGCCTGCGGCCCGACGCTATGGCGAAGGCCACGAGGCTGTACCACACCAGGTCGGAGAGGATGTGGCCGGTGTAGAAGGAGGCCAGGCCCGCGGCGCCCAGATCGGTTGCCCAGACGATGTAGCTGAGTCCGATGGTCGCCCACCAGATCGTCCAGAAGGGGTTGGACAGGCTGACCAGGACTCCGCCCAGGACGGGCAAAGCGGGTCGGCTGTTATCCCCGCCGATATAACCGCCGTCGGCCCCCTCCGGCAGGACGTGCCGGGACGGGTCACGGACCATTCCCCAGGCCATCCATATCAAGAAAGAGCCTCCCAGCAGGGAGATGACGAACCCGGCGAGGTCTTCCTCAAGGAAAGTCGCAACGCCGACGGCGAGGCTCACGACTACGACCAGTTCCAGTATGGCGTGTCCCAGCACCACCAGCGGCCCGGCGATGAAACCTCGGCGGATGGACTCACGGATGCTGTACACCAACATAGGGCCCGGAGTGACGGCTCCGGAGAACCCCACCGCGAAGGAGGTAAAGAAGATCACCGGGATGGTGGCCGTGGGCATCGGTCCGTCGTTCCTTCCGGCGCTACTCAGGCCTGGGGGCGCGTTCCAGCAGGTTGGAAATTGCCCGGTCGAGAGGGACGCTGTTGAACAGGACGTTGTAGGCGGCCTCGGTTATCGGCATCTCGACGCCTAGATTCTGGGCCAATGTGACGGCTGCTGCGGTGGTGTCGATACCTTCGGCCACGTTCTGCGTGGTGGCCCTGATCTCCTGGACCGTTTTGCCCGCTGCCAACTGCTCCCCTACGAAATGGTTCCTGCTCAAGCCGCTGGCGCAGGTCGCCACCAGGTCGCCCATACCGGCCAGCCCCGCGAAGGTCAGCGGGTTGGCCCCGGCCGCCACTCCCAACCTGGTGATCTCGGCCAGTCCGCGCGTCAAGAAGGCCGCCTTGGCGTTGTCCCCGTATCCCCTGGCGTCGCAGATACCGGCCCCCAGAGCTATGATGTTCTTGAGGGCTCCGCCGAGTTCCGCCCCGATGATGTCGTCGTTGGTATAGACCCTGAAAGTCTGGGTGTTGATGAGTTTTTGGGCCCGCTGGGCGGCGTCCGCACTGCGGGAGGCTATCACTGTGGAGGCCGACTTTTCGGCGACTATCTCCTTGGCCAGGTTTGGCCCGGTCAGTGCGCAGATGCCATTATTTAGAGAATCGGGCAACTCCTGCTCCATGACCTGGCTCATCCGCATGCCCGTGTCAAACTCCAGGCCTTTGGTGGCGCTCACCACCACGGCGCCGTTCTGGAGGGAGTCCCGTACCCGCCGTACATTCGCCCTGAACGAACGCGAGGGAACGGCGATTATGACGAGGCCGGCCTCATGAAACGCTTCGTCGGCCGAGGCGGTGACCTTCAGGCCTGGTGGGAACTCGACACCGGGAACGAACCTGCTGTTCTCGCCACGGTCGCTGAGCGCTGTGGCCTCGGCCTCGGTCCTGGCCCACAGCCGGACGTCCAGTCCGTTGCGAGCCAGGAGGACCGCCAGAGTGGTGCCCCAGCTTGTCGTCCCGACTACGCCGACCTGGTCCACTGAAAACCCTTGCCCCGTCCAGGTTTGGACGGGCTCTGTGTCTTATCCGCGGACTGGCCGAGCTTGCGTTCCTGGCCCCTGAGCAGCCGCAGGATGTTATCCCTGTGCCGCACGACGACGGCGGGACCGCCGATTATCGCATACCACAGATACTCCGCCGGGGCGTGGCCGGTGGCAACTATTACGACCAGGGCTACCGGTCCAAAGATGGCGGCCATGATGGAGCCGAGGGAGACGTACCGCGTGCCGGCGGCCAGGGGTAATCCGACACCTGTGGCCACCGCGCCGGCTATAGGCGACAGGATAAGCAGTCCCCCCCAACCCGGAGCGGTGCCCCTGCCGCCTCTGAACCCGATAAACACGGGAAAGATGTGCCCGAACAGTGCGGCCAGCGCACCGGCTACTTCGACGCCAGGCGAGTCGGAGATGATCCTTGCCAGGACCACCGTGAGTACCGCCTTGCCCATGTCCAGCAGCAACACGATGGCCGCCGCAGGGATGCCGACGGTGCGCATCACGTTGGTCATCCCGGTCTTGCCGCTGCCGTAGTCGCGCACATCCACGCGCTTGGTGACCCAGCCGGCGACAAGGCCGAAGGGTAGTGAGCCTATAATGTAGCCCACGGGGACCAGGATCAGATAGTCGTTCACCGTTCGCCTCTGCCCCTGAAACGCATCTTGAGAGGACTGCCTTTGAAGTCGTAGGCCTCTCGCAGGGTGTTTTCCAGATAGCGCTGGTAGGAGAAGTGTACCATTTCGGACCGGTTAACGTAGAAGGTAAAAGTGGGCGGGCGGGTCCGGTCCTGGGCGACGCCGTAGATCTTGAGCGAGCGTTTGCCCGTGGTGGCGGGCGGATGCTCGGCGACGGCGGTCATGACTGTTCTTTTCAGGCCGTAACGCGGCAGGTCTTTCGTCCACTCAGAGTACACTCCCAGAGCGGTGTCAATCAGACCCGTAATGCCGGACGCCGCCAGGCCCGACGTGAAGCAGATGGGAGCGAAGGAGGCGAAGCGGAAGCGATCCTTCACAACCTGCTCGGCCAGCGTCTCGCTTAGACCCAGCTCGGGGGCCAGGTCCCACTTGTTGACGACGATGACGATTCCTTTGTACTTGTCCAGAATATAGCCGCCGATGTGGGTGTCCTGGTTGGTGGCCAACTCGGACGCGTCCAGCACGAGGACGGCCACGTCGGCCCGGTCGATGGCCATCATCGCCCGCAGGACGCTGTAATGCTCGATGCCGGGGTCCACCTTGCCGCTGCGACGAATCCCCGCGGTGTCGATGATTAGGATGGACTTGTCCTCGTAGGCGACCAGGCTGTCCACGGCGTCGCGGGTGGTGCCGGGGCTCTCGCTTACAATGGCCCGCTCCTGGCCTGTGATGGCGTTGAGAAGCAGTGACTTGCCGACATTGGTCCGGCCGACTATGGCGAGCCTCAGGTCGGCATCGGGTTCCTCGTACTGGGGCCCGGACGGGAAGCCGGCGATAACCTGGGCCATCAGGTCGTCAACGCCGACGTTGTGATAGGCGCTCACCGGTATGGGCGGGCCCATGCCGAGTTCGTGGAACTCCAGTGCGGCGATCTCCCGCTGCTCGTTGTCCGCCTTGTTGGCCGCGAGAATCACGGGCTTGTCAGCCGCTCGGAGGGCATCGGCCACGTCCCGGTCGGTTGCAATAACACCGGCGCTGGCGTCCACCAGCATTACGATGATGTCGGCGTCCTGGACCGCTATCTCGACCTGCCGCCGGACATTTTGGCCCATCTCGGTCTGAGCCCCAACGTCCAGGCCACCGGTGTCCACGAGAATGAAGACACGGTCGGCCCAGACGGTCTCGGCCATGACCCGGTCGCGGGTGGTGGCGGCCTCCTCGGAAACGATGGCCGTCCGCCGTCCGACCAGGCGATTGAACATGGTGGACTTGCCCACGTTGGGCCGTCCGACTATGGCTACGACGGGCTTAGCGTTCTGTGTCATGGGAGTCCTAGTAACTTATTGCGTAAAGGAGCGTCACGAATCTCCGCTCGTGGTGAGCGGGTCAACTACGAACGTTGTAAACGCGTACTTTTGCATCTGAGTACTAACGGGGGGAAGAGCGACCCCGGCTCACCCTGTTCGGCGATAAGTCGCACATGGCAGGAGCGTGAAACTATATTCCGCCCCCAGGAAAAAGTGCGGCGAGGACGGCTTTCTGGGCGTGGAGGCGGTTCTCCGCCTGGTCAAAGACGACAGACCGTGGGTCGTCCAGCATGCTTTCGGAGACCTCCTCGCCGCGATGGGCCGGCATGTCGTGCAGGAACACGGCATCGGGCGCGGCGTAGTCCATCAGTTCCTCGTTCACCTGGTAGCCGGCGAAGTCGTTTAGTTTCCGTTCTGTGTCGTCCTCTTCCCCCATGCTGACCCAGACGTCGGTGTAGACGACGTCGGCCCCACGCACCGCCTCCCGGGGACTCTCGATCCAGTTTAACGCGGAACCCTTCAGCCCAGCTCTGCGCTGCGCCTCCTCCCAGATCGGGCCGGGCACCCGGTACCCTTCTGGAGAGGCGAGGGTGAAGTCCATACCCAGGGCAGCGCAGGCCAGGGCAAGGCTGGCGGCGATGTTGTTGCCGTCGCCCACGAAGGTCATCTTGACTTCGGACAGGTCACCCTTGTGCTCGTGAATGGTCAGGACATCGGCCATGGCCTGGCAGGGGTGCTCCCGGTCCGAGAGGGCGTTGATGACCGGGATGGAGGTGTGCCGGGCCAGCTGCTCCAGGCTGTCATGGGAGAATACGCGGGCGACGATGGCGTCAACCCACCTGTCCAGCACCCGTGCGACGTCGGCCACCGGCTCGCGCACGCCCAGGCCCACGTCGTCCCGGCTCAGGTACACGCACTCCCCTCCGAGCTGCCGGACTCCCACCTCGAAGCTCACGCGTGTCCGCAGGGAGGGCTTCTCGAACAGCAGCGCCACCACCTTCCCCTCCAGGGGTCGCTCCGACACGCCTCGCTTCAAGCGAGATGCCACCTGGACCAGGGGCCAGACTTCGTCGGGAGAGAGTTCGGCTATGGAGAGGAAATCCTTACTTTTCATGGCTGCTCCTTCTTCGGGATGATATAGCAGAATCAGCGGCATGGGCAAGGGATTGGCCGGGCGGGGTAGTTCCTCCAGCCGGACGACGCCCCCGCCTTGATCCTCCCCCTAAAGCGGAGGAGATAGTCCTGCTTTTTCATAGCGCTCACCCACCTAGGGAGGGTGAGCGAACCAACCCGGCCTGCGTAGGGGCAGGTTTGAAACCTGCCACGAGGAAAGAGGTCCCAGTGTCGACCGACCGGGTTGCTACTGCCCTCGAAGCCCGTCGATGAAGCGACGGTCCTCGTCCGAGAGGTGGGCCGAGTCCAGCAGGTCTGGCCGGTTGAGGAAGGTCCGTCGGAGGGACTCCTGCCGTCGCCAGCGGGCTATCTCGGCGTGGTTGCCCGAGAGGAGTACGTCGGGCACGGCCCACCCTCGGAACTCAGCGGGCCGGGTGTACTGCGGGTGCTGGAGGAGTCCCGTGGTAAAAGAGTCCGTCTGGGTCGACTCCTGGGAGCCGACGACGCCCGGCACCAGCCGCGAGACAGCGTCGATAATCACCATGGCGGGCAGCTCGCCGCCGCCGAGGACGTAGTCGCCGATGCTTAACTCGTCGGTGGCCAGGTACCGGCGGACCCGCTCGTCCACCCCCTCGTACCGTCCGCAGATCAGCACGAGGTCCTGGTGGCGGGCCAGCTCCTCGACGATCGGCTGGGTCAGGGACCTCCCCTGAGGGGACAATAAGACGATGGGAGTGTCACCGTCCAGCGGGACCGAGGTCCGGAGGGTCTCCACCGTTCCGAACAGGGGCTCGGGCTTCATGACCATCCCGGGGCCGCCGCCGAAGGCGTAGTCGTCCACGGTCCGGTGCTTGTCGCTGGTCCCCTCCCTGATATCGTGCAGGTTTATCTCGACCAGTCCCCGGTCTCGGGCCCGGCCCACGATGCTCTCTGCGAAGGGGCTGGCGAACATATCAGGGAATATGGTGAGTACGTGGAAACGCATTAAGTCCTCACCCACACGCCGGCGCCAGATCCCGATTCATGGTTATCAGGATTACGACTAATGCTCGGGGTGGCCGCGCCGTCCCTCGATCATCCCCAGTGCATGAGGGATGACCGTGGCCGCAACCTCAAGGCACTCACGGACCCCCTTTGGGCTACCCGGGAGGTTGATGACCAGGCAGCCGGACCTGACCCCGGCCACGGAGCGGCTGAGCATCGCCATGGACGTATGTTTCAGTGTCTCGCTTCGCATGGTCTCGGCTATTCCCGGCACCTCGATGTCGAGGACGGCCCTGGTCGCCTCCGGCGTGACATCCCGCGGTCCCAGGCCGGTGCCACCGGTTGACAGCACCAGGTCGACCTCGCCGCCGTCGCACCACTGGCGGAGCTTGGCGGAGATCAGGTCCGCCTCGTCGGGCACGATGTCGCGGTGTACCAGGTTGAACTCCTCCGAGCCCATCATATCCTCGATGGTGTCGCCGCTGGTGTCTTGCCGTTCTCCACTGGAGCCGGCGTCGCTGATGGTGAGAATAGCCAGGTTGAAGATTTTGAGTCCTCCTGGATGATTACCTTGAAGAGCGGTCTCGTTCTTTACCAGACCGCTCGCCCGCGATGTCTCTCCGTGACCGATTAGATCGATGGAGCCAGATTATTTTTCTAATCTGGCGGTAGACCGGATGTCTAGGCTGGTCGGTACGGCGCCGGTGTATTTTTTACAAAGTTAAGAAAAGTTCGCAAACAAGTCCAAATTTTCCTTGCATGGATTCCTGAACCTCTGGGAAACTCACACTTACCGGTAAATCTGTGTCCCCCTCAAGGCCATCGCTATTCTACCATGCGGCGGCGGTCCTGGGCCGGAGACAGGTCGCCGCCGGCTTGAGGACGAGGGGCCGGACACCGCGCCGGTGGACCAACAGGGGCGATGGCGGGGAGGCCGGGATTAGCCCCGGCCAGGAGACGGATGTGGAAGCACATCACACCCCGGTTATGGTGCGGGAGGTCCTTTCGGCGCTCCAGGTCAAGACCGGGGGTGTGTACGTGGACTGTACCGTGGGAGAGGGCGGCCACTCGTTGGCGGTCCTCGGGGAGGCCCCGGGGGTCCGGACAGTCGGCATCGACAAGGACACCGATGCCATAGCCACGGCACAGCGAAGGCTGGGAGGTCATCCCGGCCGAGTGGTCCTGGTCCAGGGGAACTACACACACCTGGACAACATTGTCAGGGAACACGGAGTGAGGCCCGTCGACGGAGTTCTGTTCGACCTTGGAATCTCCTCATTCCAGTTGGAGACCGGAGACAGGGGATTCAGCATCCGCCGAGAGGCGCGGCTCGATATGCGGTTTGACACTTTACAGGAAGTTACTGCCCACCAGGTTGTGAACGGGTATCCGGAGAGAGCACTGGCCGACATTATCTACCAGTTCGGGGAGGAGCCAGGGGCACGGCGAGTGGCACGAGAGATCGTCCGCAGCCGTCCAATGGAAACGACCACCGAGCTGGCCGCCGCGGTACAGCGGGCCATCGGCCGTCGCCCGGGAAGCAGGACCCATGTCGCCACCAGGACCTTTCAGGCGATACGGATGGCCGTGAACGAAGAACTGGACAACCTGAGTCGCGGGTTGGACCAGGGCATTGATGTGCTCGGCCCCGGCGGGCGTCTGGTGGTGATCAGCTACCACTCGCTGGAGGACAGGCGGGTCAAGAGCACTCTCCGGCGCGAGGCATCGGACTGCATCTGCCCGCCGGGCGCGCCGCAGTGCATCTGCGGCCACAAGGCGAGCATCCGGCTGGTGCAGCGCAAGGTAACCCGGCCGACGGCGGAAGAGGTCGAGGCCAACCCGAGGAGTAGGAGCGCCCGGCTTCGAGCGGCGGAGCGTATCTGAGAGAGGCGAGAGTATGGACGACGCCAGAATTCTGACAGCCATCGATGTGGGCACCACCAAGGTGTGCACCATCATCGGTAAGTTAACAGGATCCAACGACCTGGAGATCCTGGCATACAGCGTGATCCCTTCGGAAGGCCTCAAGAAGGGAAATGTTGCGGACGTTGCCGCAGCGGAGAAGGCGATCCGGGCGTCTATTCAGGAGGCCGGCCAGCTAGCTGGGATAACGGTCCGGTCGGCTTACGTCGGTGTTGCGGGGGCCCACGTGGCCTTCGAGAACCGACAGGACACGGTGGCGGGTGTCGGTAGCCGGGGCGTGATCACGGCCCAGGACGTAAACCAGGTGCCCGCGATGGTGGCGGCCTCCAAGATCGAGGCCGGTCGAGAGATCATCCACGCCATCCCCATCAGCTACTCGCTGGACGGCCAGCGTGGCATCTCGAACCCTCTCGGCATGCATTCGGAGAACCTGGAGGTCAAGACCCACCTGGTGACCGGAGCGATACCGGTGGTCGCAAAACTGGTGAGCGCGGTGGAGGGGGCCGGTGTCAAGGTGGATGCGCTGGTGTTGGAGCCCCTGGCCAGCGGGGAGGCGGTCCTGACGCCGGAGGAGAAGAAAAAAGGCGCGGTGCTGGTAGACATCGGTGGTGGCACGACGGACGTGGTCGTGTTCAAGAAGAACAGGATCCATTTCACCGCGGTCCTGCCGGTGGGCGGCTATCAGTTCAGCAACGATATATGCCTGACCTACAACACTCCGTACGCCGCGGCCGAGGCGGCCAAACTCGCTTACGCCCACGCAGAGCCTTCAACGGTCCGCCCCGAGGAAGAGATCTCCCTTCCGGTGACCGGCCGGACCACGGAGCTCAAGATCCCGCGCCGCGACCTGTGCCAGCTGACACGGGAGCGCGCCCTGGAGCTGATCAACCTGATAAGGATGAAGCTGGTGGAGGCCCATATAGTTGATACGGCGGGCGTACGCCTGGTCCTTACGGGCGGCACGTCCAATCTGCCCGGCCTGCACGACCTGGTGCGGCGCAACCTGACACACCGGGCCCGAATCGGTGCGCCCGACGGGAACCGGAATATCCCGGAAGCCCTCAAGGTGCCCTCCCATTCCACCGGTGTGGGGATTCTTCTGTGGGCTAGGAACCAGCAACATCCCTTTGGGGCCCAGTCAATGAACGGTGACGGCGCCCAGACCTCTGAAGTAGTTGAAGGCCTAGTATTTCGACTGATTGAACGTATCAAAAAACTGTTACCCGTAAACCTTTTCTCAGCAACCCAAGGGAGGAGTTAATGCCCGTGATGAACAGCAGAGAGTACCAAGGATCGGCCAGAATAAAGGTGTTGGGGGTAGGCGGTGGAGGCTCGAACGCCGTGTCCCGGATGTTCCGGGACCGGATGCCGGGCGTCGAATATATCGTGATCAACACGGACGCCCAGGCACTGGTGAAGAGCGACGTTCCGCTGAAGATACGCATCGGCGACCAACTCACCGGTGGTAAGGGGGTCGGGGGCGATCCCGAGATGGGGATGCGCTCCGCGGAGGAGAGCAGAGAAGAGCTATACGAGGAGGTCCGCGACTCGGACATGATATTTGTGGCCGCCGGTATGGGCGGCGGCACCGGCACCGGCTCCGCCCCTGTTCTGGCGCAGATCGCCAAGGAGACGGGGGCGCTGACGGTGGGCGTGGTAACCCGTCCTTTCGAGTTCGAGGGGGTCCGTCGAATGCGGTCGGCCGACGAAGGTATAAGACGGCTGGCGGATAACGTGGACACCCTGTTGGTCATACCCAACGAACGCCTCCACGTGATCTGCGAAGAGGAGATCACGGCGGAAAACGCGTTCAAGATGGCCGACGACGTACTGCGTTCGGGCGTACAGTCTATCGCCGAACTCGTGACTATGCCGGGTGAGATCAACGTGGACTTCGCCGACGTCAACGCCGTCATGCGCGACGCCGGGCCGGCATGGATGTCCATCGGCTGGGGAGTCGGAGAGCATAGAGCCCGAGAGGCGGCCCAGCGTGCCATCACCAACCCTCTGCTGGACGTTTCCATTGAGGGCGCCACCGGCGTGCTGTTCAACGTCACGGGTGGGAGCGACCTCCTGCTGTCCGAGTTGCACGAGGCGGCGGAGGTCATTCAGCGTGTGGTGGACCCCGACGCCAACATCATCTTCGGGATGGCAACCGACCTGAAGATGGAGAACGAGATCAAGCTCACTATCGTAGCCACAGGCTTTCCCACATCGGAGATCCTGCAGGAGCGGGAGGACCACGTTACCATGATGTTGCAGGAAGCCCTCTCAGACGGCGAAACGGAGCTTGACCTGCCTCCATTTCTTCGCAGGCACATCAAGGTCCGCACAGGTTCGGGTAACTCACACAAGAACGGCGGGTAGCCGGACCCCTTCCGCCAACAGTTAAAACCCGGGTCCTCCCAGGAGACGCCGCCTTTTTGGCGGCGTCTCTTTTTCTGTGTGAGTGGACCGTTTCCTCCATCTTCCCCTACCCTGACTCTCGCGCTGGCCGGCCGGCTTTCAGCGTTTGAAATCCGCTTATTTCGTCTTGAAGTAACCGTGCGAAAGGTCAGTTATATGTTGTATCCTTTGGCTTTCCTGACGCCGCTAATGAGTCGTAAAAAGCCCCTGAATTACGGTTGACATGCCCTATATGTAGTGGTATCGTAGGCGGGCACCACGATAAATTGTGTTCCACCGGCGACCAAGCGTGTAGCGATGCTCTGCCCATTCTGTAGCCACGACCACTCGAAAGTACTGGACTCCAGGGACGCCGGCGACGGCACCCGCCGCAGGCGGGAGTGCCTCCGGTGCGGTCTCAGGTTCAGCACATACGAAGGGGTCCAGACCAGGGCGCTGCTGGTGGTCAAGCAGGACGGCCGCCGGGAGGAGTTCAACCGGGATAAGCTGTGGGCCAGTCTAACCAAGGCCTGCGCAAAGCGTACTCTGACGGTGGGCACACTGGAGAAGGTGGTGGGCGAGATAGAAGCCCAGGTGACCAATCTGGGCCGGGCCGAGATACCGACCAAAATGATCGGCGAGATGGTCATGGACAGGTTGAAAAACCTGGACCGGGTCGCCTATATAAGGTTCGCCAGCGTGTACAGAGACTTCCAAGACATAGAGAGCTTCAAGCAAGAGGTGGACGCGCTGCTGGAACCGCCGGACACGCCCGAGGTGCCCAGCAACCAGCTCTCCTTTCTGGACGAGGTGGAGCCAGCCGACCCACCCACTCCCCGCCGCGGCCGCGGCCCGAGATCCAGGAAACCGCACCAACACCCGGCCTAACCAGCCGGGTACCCGTTCCCCCGCGAAGACGTAGACCATATGTTCGTTTTATGTTATATCCAGAGCCCGGAAGCGGTGGCCAAGAGTCTACCGCTCTCCGATTCAGCAGGAGCCGCAAGATGCTAAGAGACCAGACCTCCAGCGAACCTGAGCGAATGGAGATTCAAGAAGACACCCTCAAGGGCGTCGTGAAGGCGCTCGAGTCGGCAGGGTTTCCAGGCGACATCACCGAGGCCGTCACCCAGTCCTTCAAGGTCGGTGGTGGCGGCAACGGCCATGCCGAGGCCGCTCCTAATACGAGCAGTCTTGCCGCGTTGGACGAGAACGCCAGGGTCATCCTGGAGAAGCGTTACCTGCGCAAGGACGACCAGGGCAAGCCCGTCGAGACCCCGGAGGACCTTTTTCGGCGGGTAGCCAACGCTATCTCACAGGGAGAGGAGATAGACGCACAAGAGCTCTGGGAGGACCGGTTCTACGAGCTGCTGACTTCGCTGAGGTTCCTGCCCAACTCGCCCACGCTGGTCAACGCGGGTACAGGACGCGGGTGCCTGTCGGCCTGCTTCGTGGTGTCGCCCGAGGACACGATGGACTCCATCATGCAGGTGGCCCACGACGCGGCCATGATCGAAAAGTGGGGCGGCGGCATCGGGTTCGGGTTCTCCAAGCTGCGGCCCAAGAAAGACCCTATCGCGACAACTCACGGCGAGGCATGCGGCCCCATCGCCGTCATGAAGCTGTATTCGGCGGTCGGCGCCACGTTGACGCAGGGTGCGTTCCGCCTGGGCGCCCACATGGCGCAGATCCTGGACAGCCACCCCGACATCCGAGAGTTCATCCACTGCAAGGACGGCGACGACACGCTCCAGAACTTCAACGTCTCAGTCCAGATCACCGACGAGTTCATGCGGGCCGTGGAGACCGACCAGGAGTGGGCGTTGACCAGTCCACGGAACGGCGAGTTGGTCGCATCGGTCCCGGCCAGGGACCTCTGGGACGAGATAGCGGAGTCGGCGTGGAAGACCGGCGACCCGGGGGTCGCGTTCATGGACAGGGTGTGGGAGACGGCGCCCAATCCTCAGATGGGCCCGATCCAGACGTCGAACCCTTGCGGCGAGGAGTTCCTGGAGAACTACGGGAACTGCTGCCTGGGCTCCATAAACCTGGACAAGCACGTGGGACGGTCGGACTTCGACTGGGATGTCCTGGAGGAGACGGTGCGGACGGCGGCACGTTTCCTGGACGATGTCATCGTGGTCAACGAGTTCCCGCTGCCCGAGCTTCGGGAGGTGAACCTGCGTACCCGGCGGATCGGCCTGGGTGTCATGGGCTGGGCCGACGCGCTGGTGCGGCTGAACATCCCCTACGACTCGAAGCAGGCGCTGGACCTAGCCGACAAGCTGGGCGAGTTCCTGAACCGGACAGCCTGGGACGAGTCCCGGATACTGGCTGAGGAGCGCGGGCCGTTCCCCGAATATGAGCGGTCGGCCCTCAAGGAGAAGGGCATGCCTCCGGTGCGCAACTCCAGCGTGATCACCATCGCGCCCACGGGCACCATAAGCAGGATAGCCGGGTGCTCCAGCGGAATCGAGCCCCACTTCGCCATCGCCTGGCGGTCCAACGTGTTGTGGAAGGACCACGACGAGGGGACCACCACGCGTCTGATAGACGCGCCGAAGTCGGTCTGGGAGACGCTGGAGCGTGGACTGGGCGCAGACAACGGAGTACGGGACGTGCTGGAGTTGGTGGCGGAAAACCCCGATGAGGCGGAACGAATCCTCGGGGAGCACGGCGTGGACGCCCGTAGCTTCCGCACCTCCATGGGGATCAGCCCGGAGGCGCACGTCCGCATGCAGGCGGTCTGGCAGAAGCACGTGACCAACTCGGTGTCCAAGACCATCAACCTGCCCAACGAGGCGACGGTGCAGGACATTAAGGACGCCTACTGGCTGGCATGGGAGACGGGCTGCAAGGCAGTCACCGTCTACCGGGACGGCTCCAAGTCGATGCAGGTGCTGGAGACCGGCGGCGACACGGATGACGCGCAGGAGCCGGAGACCCACATGCTGGTGCCCCGGCAACGGCCCGCCTCGGTCAAGGGAATCACCGACCGTGTCCGGACCGGCCACGGCACCATGTACGTGACCGTGAACCTGGACGAGGATGGACACCCGTTCGAGGTCTTCACCACGTCGGGTAAGGCGGGCGGCTGCGACTCGGCGAACCTGGATGCGATAGCCCGGCTCATATCGCTGGCGCTTCGCTCGGGCATCGATCCCGATCAGATCACGGACCAGCTAAAGGGAATCACCTGCTGCCCGGTCTGGGACGGGGGCACGCTGGTGCGCTCGACGCCGGACGCGGTCTCGCTGGTGCTGAGCCGGCACCTGCACGAGGACGTCGAAGGGCGAGAGGAAGCCGAGGAGGAAACGGAGGAGAGCGTGGCACAGCTGGGCCTGTTCCCTTCGACACACGACAGCGGTTCCAGCTCCAACGGCCACCAGATACCCAGCGGCGCCCGGTGCCCCGAGTGCTCGGGGTTCCTCATCCACCAGGAGGGGTGCTTGAACTGCCTGGACTGCGGTTACAACAAGTGCGAGTAGCTTAGCCCGCCTGGCGTCGCCCTGCCGGGTGAATTTCCCGCCCTCGCTTGGCCCTAGTACTTGGTGAGCCCGGCCTTATGGTCATCAACTCAATATTTAGACCACTCGCCATTATGTCATTCTGAGCGGAGCGAAGAATCTGGGGGTTGGATGTGCCGATCGGAACGAACGCGGATACCGCCCCAGACCCTTCGTTGCCCCGACGAATCGGGGCTCCTCAGGATGACAGCAAGCGCCAGGCCAACTATTTTCTTTATAACTATTAGGCCGACTCGTCTAGGCCGACTCGTCGTGGCAGATGGTGGGCCCAGCCCCCAGGCCGACCCGCGCACTACCTCTTGGGGGGTGGTAAACAACTATCCGGGCGAAGCCCGGGGAGAGCCTGGGTGGGCAACAACAAGGGGAGGGGTGCGTCAATCCCCTAGCCTGGCCAACCCTCATAGCAGCCTTCAGGCCGACCCACCCTGGTACTCCCGCCGTGCGGCTCTAAGCATCGAGTCCCCTCGTTTTTTATAGCTAGAGGCCGTATAATTAGCCTAATTGCCACCAACGCGGCCAAGAAACGCTGTATTCCCAGAGGCCCAGCAGAACAAGGGACGAAAAAGAGACATGAGTTCGAGACCCTTCATAGCCATCACCATGGGCGACCCGGCCGGGATAGGCGCCGAGGTGACCGCCAAGGCGCTGCAGGACCAGGAGGTCTACGAGAAGTGCAAGCCCTTCGTGGTTGGAAGCGCCGCGTCCATGGACGAAGCCATCCGGCTGATAGACGCCCCCATGTCGACCCGGTTTGCCGCCTCCCTGGATGAGGTCGCAGGGGAGCCGGGAACGGTGGACGTACTGGACCTGGAGAACCTGGTCGGGAGCGCCATCAGCTACGGTGAGGTATCGCCGACGGCCGGAAAAGCATCGGTGGAGTGGATAATAAAGGCGGCCGAACTGGCCGGCTCGGACCAGGTCAAGGCGATTGTGACCGCGCCCATCAATAAAGAGGCGTGCAGCCTGGCGGGCTACAAAGACATCGGCCACATGGAGATCCTCCAGAGGCGGACAGGCTCTCTGGAGGTGGCAACCATGCTCATGGCGGGAACCCTGAGGGTGGTGCACCTGACCACCCACCGGTCTCTGCGGGTGGCCTACGATTACGTGACCAAGGCCAATGTCCTGGCCAAGCTCACACTGACCCACGAGCATTTCACCCGGTGGGGCTTCGAAAGGCCGAGGATAGCCGTGGCCGCCCTGAACCCCCACGCCAGCGACGGCGGACTGCTGGGCGACGAGGAGGATGCCGAGATCAGGCCCGCCGTGGAGGAGGCCCGCACGCAGGGGATCGAAGCCACCGGACCGGTCCCGGGGGACTCGGTGTTCAACCTGGCTATCGACGGTAAATTCGACGCGGTGCTGGCCATGTACCACGACCAGGGACACATTCCGATAAAAGTACACGACTTCGCCAGGAGCATCAGCGTGAACCTGGGGCTGCCCTTCATCAGGACGTCGGTGGACCACGGAACAGCATTCGACATCGCGGGCAAGGGGGTGGCCGACGCCACCAGCATGCGGGAGGCGATCAAAGCGGCGGTATCGCTGGTCAGCGAGAGCCGGCTGCCATAATAACGGTGACCTCCAGTCCCCCAAAGCAGACTGTTCAAGTGGGCTGAGATAACGAGCACGGGTATAATTCCTCGTTAACAGCCTGCTGAAGAATGGGGTGTGCAGAGGGGCGAAGCCCCTTTGCCGGGAGTCTGAGGGTGTCCCTCAGTTATAAGTTCTTCCCCCTTCCTGGACAGGAAGGGGGACAGGGGGATGGTCGAAGGGTTTTTAAGCATCCTGTTAGAGAGTCAGGAAAATATCGTGAATATATCTTTCGTCGGCGGCGGCACAATGGCCGAAACCCTGATGGGAGGAATCCTCGGGGCCCGGCTGGCCGCGCCCCAGAATATCCGAGTCGGCGAGCCGCTGGAGATGCGGCGCGCCTTCCTGGAGCGTGAGTACGGGCTGAAGGCCCATGCACGCAACCTGGACGCGGTGGACGGCGCCGACATCACGGTGCTGGCGGTGAAGCCGCAGGACCTGGCCCCGGTGATGGAGGAGCTTAACGGTGCGCTGGGCCAGGGGAACGCCGTTTTGTCGATCGTGGCCGGGGCAAGGATGTCCACCCTGGTCGAGGGACTGGACCATGCGGCAGTCATCCGGGTCATGCCCAACACGCCGGCCCGGATCGGCGCCGGAATGTGCGTGTGGACGGCGGCGGACGAGGTGGCGGAGGCCGCGGTGGCGGCCACGCGAGAGATCCTGCGTACCATGGGAGAGGAACTCTACGTCACCGACGAGAAGCTAATAGACATGGCGACGGCGCTGAGCGCCAGTGGACCGGCCTACGTGTTCCAGTTCATAGAGGCGCTGATCGACGCCGGAGTGTACCTGGGAATGCCCCGGGATGCGGCCCGGCAGCTTACGCTCCAGACGGTCCTGGGCAGCGCGATGCTGGCCAAGGACTCGGGCCGTCACCCGGCTGAGTTGAAAGACATGGTAACCTCTCCTGGAGGTACGACCGTCGAGGCGCTGTTGGCCCTGGAACAGGGCGGCTTCAAGGCCTCGGTGATGAAGGCGGTCAAGGCCGCCTACGATAAGTCCAGGGAATTGGGAGAGCAGGGCTGATGGACTTTATTGTTAGAATAGTAGATACAGTCGCGGCTGTGTTGTGGATCGCGTTTTTGGGCCGGGTTATCCTGTCCTGGATCAACGTAACCCCTTCGAGCCCGCTGTACCCGATCGTGACAATCCTGTACCAGATCACGGAGCCCATACTGGCCCCGATCCGGCGCGTAATGCCCAGAATGGGGATGCTGGACCTTTCGCCGATGGTGGCCTTGATCCTGATTTCGTTGATTCAGCGGATCATCAGAGGGGCGCTCGTTTAGCTTACGGCCGGAACCGTCCCCTACCTCTAAGGCAGCCGGGCGGTCAACTCATCCTCGGCCAGTCCATGCACGCGGACCAGCTTGTCCCTCGACCTCAGCCCCCTGACGATTTCGACGTCGCTTTTGGCGACACCCAGCTCCTTGGCCAGCAACGCTATGACGGCGTCGTTTGTCTTGCCTCCTTCGGGCGGTGCGGTGACGCTGATTTTCAGGCTCCCCCTTTCGATGACCTGAACGCTGTCGCGTCGGGCTTTGGGGTGGACTTTTACGTGTATGATCATCTTTCCACCGCTACTCGCGGATCGCACCATCCTTGAACCGAGTGCTCCGTCTCCGATATGCGACAACGAATTGTCATTGCGAGAAGCCCCGACCTGTCGGGGCGACGAAGCAATCTGGAGGAGGGGCGAACCCCACAGCCAGATTGCCACGGCCCGCCCTCATCGGGCCTCGCAATGACCTTGGCGGCGAATCTCGGGGACACCACACTAGCTGGTTGGTGCGACCCAGCGCATTCTAGGCATGGGCCAGGGCGCCGCCGTCGATGAACACGGTCTGGCCGGTTACGAAGTCGCAGGCGTCGGATGCCAGGTAGACCAGCAGTCCGCACAGGTCTGTCGGGTGCCCCTTGCGCCGCGACGGAAGGTACCGTACCAGCAGTTCCTTCTCGTCATCCTCGGACCGGGGCTCGGTGGTGAGCCAGCCCGCTCCGATGGCGTTGACCCTGATGTTGTGAAGGGCGAACTCCAGGGCCAGGGCCGAGGTGAGCTGGTGCACCGCTCCCTGTGACGCGCAGGAGACCGCCGAGTTCCACAGGCCACGGACAGCCAACCCGGAGCTTATGTTGACGATGCGCCCACCGCCCTGGTCCAGCATCCTCCTGCCGGCGGCCCGGCAGCATAGGAACATGGACGTCACGTTGAAGTCCATGACGGCTCGCCACTCGTCGTCGGTGACATCGACAAAGGGCTTCCCGAACTCGACGCGGGCGTTGTTGATCAGGATATCCACTCTGCCAAACTCGGAGACAGTCCGCTCGACCATGGACTCGACCGAGGACGGGCTGGTCACGTCCGTGCCGATGGAGAGCACCTTGGCGCCCCGATCGCGGACCGCCTCGGCCGCCTCGTCCATGTCTGATGCTCCAGGCGACCCGGCGACGGCAACGGCGGCCCCGGCCTCGGCCAGGGTTGATGCGAGGAACGGCGTCCATCCCCGCCGGTCGGCGGTGACGATGGCCGCCTTGCCGGTTAGGTCCCATTCTTGAGGTACGGGCATGTTTGTCTCCTGTACGCTGGATGAACTAAACCTCTGGGGTCTATCTAGACCTCCAGGGAGATGTCGGGCGCGTAACCGGTGGGGACGTAGCCGCCTGCCAGTCCGCCGCCATCGATGATGAAGAACTCGCCGTTCATGTAATCGGACGCCGCCGAGGCCAGGAACACGGCGACGGGCCCCATCTCGGCCGGGTCCCCTACCCTGCCGATGGGAATGAACCGGCCCTGGGGCAGGTGTTCCCGCGACTCATCGGTCCCCTCGGTGGGAAGGAATCCGGGTACGATGCAGTTGCTGGTGACACCGTAGCGGCCCAGGCTGATGGCCAGGGTCCGGGTAAGCTGGACTATCCCTCCTTTGCCGCAGGAGTACATATAGGTGTCGCGTCCGCCGCGCATGCCGTAGCCCGAGGAGACATTGATGATCTTGCCCTTTCCACGCTCTACCATGTGTTTGGCGACGGCGCGGGAGGCGTAGAAGGAGCCGGTCATGTTGGTGTCGATACCCAGCCGCCAGTCGTCATCGGTGATGTCCCAGATTGGGACGGCCCCATGGCCCCGGACGATGCCGGCGTTGTTCAGCAACACGTCCACCACGCCAAATTCGTCCAGCGCGGCATGGATAAGCGCGTTGACCTGGGTCGAGTCGGTGACATCAACGGAGACCGATTTAGCGCGCCTGCCCATGTCCCTCACCAGAGACGCGACCTCCTCGATGGGGCCCATTCGTCGGGCGCCGATGACAAGGTCCGCCCCGGCCCGGGCCATGGCCAACGCCATCTCCCTTCCCAGACCGGTGCCGGCACCGGTTATCACGACGGTCTTTCCATCCAGGCTCAGGTTTTGAAGCATTTTTTCACCTATATCCTCCACGGGATTACGGAGCACCGAGCGGCCCCAACTCAGTCCCGAGGCGACTGCACCCACCAGGCTACACCTGCAAAGTCACCTCGCCGGCCGTGGCCTTGATAGTCGTTCCGTCGGGCTGGAGAAGCACCAGGTTGCCCTGCTCGTCCACGGACTCGGCGCGGCCTTCCAGTACTCGTTCACCCCACCGAACCTGTACGGTGCGGCCCAGGGTATCGAGCTGTGCGGACCAGTCCGCGGTGAGAGAACGGCCGCTCGACACCTTCCCAAACAGGTCGTCGAATTTTTCCAGCAATAAGGTCAGCACCCGCCTGCGGTCCATGCGACGACCGGTCTCCCGTAATAGACTGGTGGCGGTGTCCGCGATCTCTGGGTACGCCGATGGGTCTAAGTTGACGTTGAGGCCGACTCCGACGACGGTATGGGCGACCTTGCTGGTGTCCATCGACGTCTCGATCAGTATGCCGGAAATCTTTCGGCCGCCGACCCTTACGTCGTTGGGCCACTTTACGGTGGCAGTCCGTCCGGTGAGGGAGGAAACGGCCTCTGACACCGCCAGCGTGGCCGCCATGTTCAGATAGGGTAGCTGCGCCGGTGTGGGGCGGAGAATCACCGAGAAGGAGAGGTTTTCGCCGGGCGGAGATACCCACTCCCTCTGGAAACGGCCCCTGCCCGCCGTCTGTTCCTCGGCGACGACGACCGTTCCCTGGGGCTCTCCCTGCGCGGCCAGCCGCCCGGCCTCGTCCATGGTGGAGTCCAGGGAACGGTAATAAAGGGCCCGGTCGCCGATGGCGCGGCCGGCGAGGGCTCGGCGAAGGGCGTTAATGTCCAGGTCGGTCGGGTCCAAGGGCAAACACCGTTCCTCGGGGAATGGCGGGGCATATCGGCCGGATGATAGCCAGGATAAGAAAGGGCGTCAAGACCGGAGGGGCGGATTTACTCCGCCAGAGTCACCTCTATAAGGCAGCTGCCCCGGACCCTCTCATCCACGTTCATGTTCCTTCTCTGGGGCATCCGCGACAGGCGTTTGACCTTTGTCAGGATGACGCGGCGCTCGGCCGCGTCAGTCACCGCCCTGGCGGTGCCGGCCAGGTCTGCCTGGACGTCCCCTTTCAGGTGGATGGTCAACCGAGGGTCGGCCAGGATGTTGGCGTACCAGCCTCTGGGTCCCGGCGTTCCGGTGATGACCACCCTGCCGTCTATATAGTGGGCCCATATCTCGAGGCGGCGGGGCTCGCCGGACTTTCTGCCGGTTGTGGTTATGTCGACCGTCATGTCGGTCTCCAAGGCCTCTCTCTCGCTCTGGTCCAGCTTGTCCATTACGGCTGCCTCGTGACTATCAGGTCCGCGCCCCGACGGGTGCAATCCGCACACATGCAAGATGATACCATAGGTCCGAGTGCTACGAGCGGACCGCAGGACCACTCCGTGACCGCGCGTGTTGCGGTTGAGGCCCCAAAAAACCGAGTCACGTGCGCACCAGCCGGGCCGACAAAGTTCACCGGCCCCGGATGGGATAAAGTGGTTGCCCAGACCAGGCTTATGGAGTATTCTACCGGTGCGTCCGCAGAGGCCGGGCGGATCAAACAACCATCGGGTTACCGACAGATATGAGATGTGTCAGGAGGCACGATAATGCGAGGCGTTGACGCCATTTCGGAGATACTGAAGAGAGAGGGTACCGAGTTCCTGTCGGTCTTCCCGGCCCAACCCATGGTCGATGGGGCGGCCAAGGTGGGCATCAAGCCCATCATTTGCCGCCAGGAGCGAGTGGGCATGGGAATCGCCGATGGGTTCAGCCGCACCGCCAACGGTAAGAGGCTCGGGGTATTCTCCATGCAGCAGGGACCTGGGACGGAGAACGCCTTCGGCGCGGTGGCCCAGGCCTATGCCGACAACGTACCTCTCTTGTTGCTGCCGGGCGGTGAGCCCGAGAACCGGAGGGGCATCCACCCATTCTTCAGCGCCGTGGACAACTTTCAACAGGTCACCAAATGGATGGCGTACGTCAGCGAGGCGGACCGCGTACCGGAGCTGATGCGCCGGGCATTTTATCAACTCCGGTCGGGAAGGCCGGGCCCTGTACTGCTGGAGGTGACCCGAGATGTCTGGGACTCGGAGCTTTCGGGGGAACTGGACTACACGCCGGTCAACGGCAACAGGACCTCTCCCGACCCCCAGGACGTAAAAGACGCGGCGGACACGCTGCTGAAAGCCAATAACCTCGTGATCCACGCCGGGCAGGGGGTGATGTACGCGGAGGCCACAGACGAGCTGGAGGCACTGGCCGAACTCCTTCAGGCGCCGGTGATGACGACCCTGGCGGGCAAGAGCGGGTTTCCAGAGAACCACCCGCTGGCCCTGGGCGCCTCGTCTGTCTCGACAACCAAGGCCATCGTCCACTTCCTGGCGAAGGCCGACGTGGTGTTCGGCATCGGGTGCAGCTTCACCCGCACCAACATCGGCAGAATTATCCCTCCGGGCAAGGTCATGGTCCACTCCACCAATGATCCCCTGGACGTGAACAAGGACTACAAGGCCGACCAGGCGATAATCGGCGACGCCAAGCTGGTGCTCCAAGCCCTCATCGGTGAGATCAAGGAGCGTACCAACGGCGTTGGCAACCGCAACGACACCGAGACTGCAGCCGAGGTGCAGGCGGTCAAAAAGGAGTGGCGGGACGAGTGGATGCCCCAGCTAAAATCCAACGAGGTGCCCATCAACCAGTACCGCATCATATGGGACCTGATGCACAACGTGGACCGCAGCAGCCTCATCCTCACCCACGACGCAGGGAGCCCTCGCGACCAGACCGTACCCATGTGGGAGGCGACCGTGCCCAGGAGCTACATGGGCTGGGGCAAGTCCACTCAGCTAGGCTACGGACTGGGCATCATTATGGGCGCAAAGCTGGCCGAGCCCGACAAGCTGTGCATCAACATCATGGGCGACGCGGCTATCGGCATGGTGGGGATGGACATAGAGACGGCGGTCCGTAATAAGATCGGCATCCTGACCATCGTGTTCAACAATGGGGCCATGGCTATCGAGAAGAGCAGCATGCCCTTCGCCATCGAGCAGTCCGGCTCCTTCTACGTGGGCGGCGACTACCGGGGCGTGGCAGAGGCGCTGGGCGGCTACGGGGCAAGGGTCGAGAAGCCGGACGAGTTTGTCCCGGCCCTGAAGCAGGCCATCGAGGTCACCAAGACGGGGCGGCCGGCACTGATCGAGTGCATCACCAAGGAGGGATACGACTTCTCCAAGTACCCGTAAAGCGGTTACCAGAGGGGTAAATAGAAAGCGCCGGGACGCTCTTGAGAGGGAGTGTCCCGGCGCTTTGTTCAGGGAACCGTCTTACTGCGCCACGAAGGTCTCTGTTACCTCGTCGTTCACGGTTATGGTGTAGGTCTCGCCCGACGTGAACTCGGTGCCCAGAGAGATCCGGGTCACGACCACGGGCAGGTCCCGTGTGCAGGGCACGTTCTTGTCCACGACCTCCAGGTGGGTGACCTTCACAATTATCTGACCTGCGAAGGGACGCGTCACGGTGTAGCCGTCGAAGCTGGAGCATTTGCTGCCCAGCGGCAGCCTGGAAGCGACCGTCAGCGCGTACTGGGGCGGGAACGACTCCATGACTAAAAGCTCTACGCTCTCGATGGGCGACTGGGCGACGACCGTTTCCGGGCCCTCTGGATCGCGGCCTACGAAGGCGTTGGTTGCCTGACCGTTGACCACCACGGTGTAGGTCTCGCCGGGGGTGAAGTCGCCGCCTAGAGGGATCACCGTGCTCACCACGGGAAGGTCAGCCGTGCAAGGGACGACCTGACCCGGCGCAATCTCAAGGTGAGTAAGTTTTACTTCGATCGTCCCGGCAGTCCTGCGGACCAGGTCGTAGCCGTTGAACTTCGAGCAGCTACTGCCGAGGGGCAGCCTGGAGACTATCTTCAAGGTGTACTCGTACGGGGCCGCCTCCGAGACAACCACCTCCGCCGCCTCGATGGGAGAGTCTTCCACGACCCAGCCACTGGTCCGCTGGTCGCGTGCGACGAAGGAGCCGGCCGCCTCTCCGTTGACGACGACGGTGTAGGTCTCGCCGCCCACGAAATCGCCGCCCAGGGCCACGTCGCCTTCGTGATAGCCGTAGATCATCGTGCAGATGGTCTTAGGGTCGGCGGGCATCAGGTTGGTTACCGTCACCTCGATGGTGTTGCCGTCGCGGCTCACCTGGTAGCCGTCGAACTCGGCGCAACCGCTAGGGAGTCCGGACACGATGTGCAGCGAGTACTCGGCCGGGTCCGACCCGGAGACCACAACCTCGACGGTCTCTATGGGAGCTGGGACCTCAACTGTCCCCGGTCCGGCGACCGTCGGTGTCTCGGATGCAACTGGAACTGAGGAGTCCACCATATCGAGAACGAGATCGACGTGAGTGGGGCTCTCACGGGTTATGACCTGGTAACGGGTGGTGGTGATGAACCTCAGCTCGCCGCCCTCGGTGATCCTGGCCTGGATGGCATAGGTGAAGCGGTCATCGATATCGGCCGGGTCGTAGCGGATTTCGAACGGGATGGGAGCCTGTCCCGGGTTCGTGATGGTCAGCTCACCGAGAGTTACGGCCGGTGCATCGGCCCGGGAAACGTCCACCAGCTTGATCTCTATCACTGAGTCGGGGCCCAGGGCTATCCGTGGAGATAGCTTACAGTGCCGGTGACTCTTCCGATGGCCACGGATGTGGGCTGGGTGGTCGGCTCGGCGGTTGGTTGGGCGGTCGGCCCGGTTGTGTCTGTCGGTACGGCTGTGGGTGAGCTTGCCGGGGAACTTTGGCAAGCCATGGCCGCAATCAGTAGAAGTCCTGCGATTATCGTTAGTGCTGTTCCTGCTCTCACTCTCATTTCGGTACCCTCCCTCGGATTATTTTTTTGCCTTTCAAATACTACGACGATATTCGTCGTGTTTTTGTTCCACCGATCTGGAGAGCAGGTGGACCCGATCGGTGGGGAAGGGTCTCAGGAGGAGGAGAGTTGTTCGAGTCTGGTCCGAGAAGCCCTGTGGAGGGGTGGCGAGCGTACCCTATCACTCGACGAAAGGCCCCGGCCCGAAGCGATGGCTGGACCTGATGTACGAGATCCGGCATGTGCCGGTGGCTGTCAGCGGTCGGTCTCAAATCGGAAGAACTCAGCCGGGTCGGCCCCTTCGATCTCATCGGAAAGGGCGACCCCGGCCTCGAGCTCCTCCACCCAGGCGATAAGCTGTCGCTCCGGGATAGCGCCCACCCAGCGACGCTCGACGATACCATCACTGTTGACGAAGAAGGTGACCGGCAACCCGATCACGCCGTAGTCCACCGTTATCGTACCGTCGGTGTCCACGCCGTTGGGGTAAGTGACGTCGAACTCGGCCAGGTAGGCTCGGGCATCTTTCTCGGCGTCCTGGATATCCACGCCCACAAGTATTACACCCCTGTTTTTGTAAGCTCGCCAGGTCCTCTCCAGGGCTCGGGCCTCCTGGCGGCAGGGCGGGCACCAGGATGACCAGAAGTTGATCACTATCGGCAGGCCTATGTACTGCGACAGGGTCAGCTCCCCACCGTCGAAGAGCGGGAGGGTGAAGTCCGCGGCGGGTTTGTCGATGCGGGTGATGCCGCTCCTCCCGGTCACAGGAGCCTTGTTGATCAGGCCCAGGGCCATGAGGCCCAGGAATCCCGCGATCCCCAGGCTGAGTACGACTACGCCTATCGTCTTCGGTGAGAGACTCATCCAACCTCAAGTCTACCAGTTTACTCGACCCGGGGGTGGTGGGCCGGGCCGCGTAGAGCATCGCACGTGGTTTCGCGTGCACCTGTTGTATTTATTGTAGGGCCGCATGGAGTCGATGTCTATGTGGCCTTTTCGGATATGCTTGAGCCGTCCTGTCGGCAAGAATCAGAGTCTCATCTGCTTCGCTCGCGGTTCGCCGACGAGGCATCCCAGAGTTAACGGAGGAGAGCAAACCATGATTGCCGGATTGGCGCACTCCACGTTGCCGGTATAGGCGAGGCCGAATACACGGTAGGGGATGACAGTAGCCCTGACAGGCCGGGTTCAGGCGGTCCCTCGAGGAATGATGAAGGAAGTCAAAAGAGCCCAATGATAGGTAAGAGGGGCGGCTATCAGCCGCCCCTCTTCGTTGATCCCACCACAGTTTCGGGACGAGTTACTACTGGACAGTAAATGAGGAGGTCATACCAAGTGCCGCATGTGGCGCTCCGGTTTCTGGATCCTCAACAAAGCAGACCAGGGCGTAGTCCCCGGGCGCCAGGTCCAGGACCGCCCCCCAGCCGGTCTCACCGGGCATCGTCGCCTGTAACCCACCTACGAACTCGAAGGGCGGTGGTCCCGGAGGCGGCTCTCCACCGCCTTCGGCCACCACTTGGGTCAGGTCCACACCTTCCTGTTGCATGAAGCCCTGGAACTGCTCCATGCTCACCCCTTCCCGCAGGCGAAGGAACTGGACATGGTGGTCCTCCTGGCCGGTGTTATCCAGTCGCAGCCGGGTAAGCCCCCCTTAGATCGTTTCGGGCAGGGTAAAGGAGAAGTCCGCGGCCGTGATGGTGACCTCGGGCATGGGCACCTCGTCGTCACCACAGGCACCCAGCAGCAAGACTCCAAACGCGACGATGGCCAGTAAGGGAATCCTGGAAGAGAACCTCATGGGATCTCCTTCTCGACGGATGGGACACACTTCCAGTTCGCGGAATCGCCGTCAAGCGCCAAGACGAATTCCCGCGAGTTTATCCACAGGGGCGCCAGGGTCAAGTCTCCGGGGAGCAGGGTAACGGTGCAACCCAGCCAGCCGGTGCTCGACGACAGAGGTTGACACGGCCCCCCAACCAGGTAAGATTCAGCAAGCGGAGCAACCGTTCAAGAGTCACATGCCGGGGGGTGTAACAGTGAGTAGCCGACTGAGTGGAGAGGAAGCTGAAAAAAGAGCACAGGAAATCTTCGGCCAGGCCCACAACCAAGCGGAGGCTGTCCTGCACGTGATGCAGGAATCCTGGGGTTTCCCGTGGGAGGACGTACGCTGGGCGGCCCTGCCTCTGGGCGGGGGCGTCGGCCGGAGCCAGGCGGTTTGCGGCGCCATCAGCGGGGGCGCCATGGCCATCGGCATGAGGCTGGGCCAGAGGGGCGTAGAACGCGCCGAGTTGGAGAACGAGTCCCGGGAACGGACGATGGAGATGGTACGGCGCTTCCGGGAGAGGTTCGGCCTGGTTGACTGCAGCGAGCTGACCAGCCACGACTTCAACGACCCGGCGGAGTACCGGAAGTGGCGGGAAAGCGGGCTGCGAGAGGAGACCTGCGTGAAGTACGTGAGCTTCGTGTCCAGGTACCTGGCGGAGCGGGAGATACCGGGGGCTTCGTGATAGGCAGCCGCATCTGTTAACACCCGGCTAACCAAGGGAAGCGTATGGAGGAAGGGGGATTCGAACCCCGACTTCCCAAATTATGTCGGGATGCTCTCCCAATTAAGCTATCGGGGGAATCATGGTTATGTGCTTAGAGAGGCAGGTACAGGTGGAGTTGGGGAACAAAAGCCAAGATTGGAGACCATCAGCGACAATCGGACAGATCTGATCTTTAGTGTAGATGACGGAGAAACAGCCCATGGCCATGAGAGAAGAACAGAAACAGATCCAGCAGTTGGCCCGAGACATCGCAGTTACGGATCTTGCCCCGCAGGCCACTGCTCTGGACAGGGAGTGTGGCTTTCCTACAGCGGGACTGCGTCGCCTGGCCGATGCAGGGTTGATGGGCATGGTGGTGCCGCTGCCCTTGGGAGGCAGTGGCGGCGACACCGTTTCCTTTGTCGCCGCAGTCGAGGAGATCGCGAAGGCCTGTGCCAACACAGCTCTCGTCCTCGTTACCCACCTCGCCGTTTGCATGGGGATTCTGGCGTCAGGCAGCGATCAGATCAAGAGTAGACTCTTGTCCCCGCTGGCTAAAGGGGAGAAGCTGGGAGCCTTCGCCGCAACGGAAGCCGGGTCCGGTGCCAACGTCTTCGCAGCGGAGACATCAGCCCGACGGGACGACGGTACCTACGTCATAAACGGCTCCAAGATATTCGTCACCAGCGGAGCGGAGGCCGACGTGTACATTGTGGCAGCGAGGACCAGCCCGGCACCAGGTCCCGCCGGTCTTTCCTTAATACTTGTAGAGAGAGATACACCAGGCTTGACTATCGGAAGGGTGGAGCAACGTCTTGGTATGAATGGCACCTCTTCCTCAGAGTTGTTCTTCGATGAATGTACCGTGCCAGAGGAGAACCTCCTTGGGCAAGAAGGCGGTTATATGCAGGCGGCAATGCCCGTGCTGGGCGTCGCCTTGCTAGGCGCTGGGAGCATTTCCGTAGGCCTCGCTCGCGCAGCCCTGGAAGCCTCAATAAATCATGCCAAGTCCAGAACTGTCGGAGGACAGCCAATAGGAGCCCACCAGGGTGTTCAGTTCCTGATGAGCGAGATGAGCTGTCAGGTTGAGGCTGCCCAAGCTCTTCTCTTCGAGGCAGCTCACTCGAGGGACGAAGGACAGGCTGGCCCTCCCATTCTCCCGCTTGAGACCAAGCTATTTGCCACAGAAATGGCGGTGGATGTCACCAATAAGGCACTTCAGGTTCACGGTGGACACGGGTACACCAGGGAGCTGCCTCTAGAGCGTTACCTTCGGGATGCGCGAGGTCTTACCCTTCACTTCCTACCTTCTGAGATGTTTAAAGAAACCCTAGGGATGATGCTGCTGGGCATGTCCCCTTAGCGCCAGGCAACCCCAACCGCCAACCGAGAGAACAGGTAATCCCTGTTCCGGGGAGTCCGACCCTACCACATATTTCCGTCTAACTTCTCATTTGCTGAACGGCCAGTGTGGGAACGTCCGATGCACGGACGAAGGACAAGCGGGAGTCCAGGCACCCAACCGCCGGCGGCGGGTCCGCCCTGTGAGTAATTAGCGCCTATGAATCGAGAGCCGGACGTCGTACAGATTCCCATCGGGGACTACCAGAACACCGCATACGTTTGGGAAGGGCGGGACCCGCCTCTGCTCTTCTGTCACGCGACAGGGTTCCACGGGAGGGTCTGGGACAGCATCATACGGAAACTCCCTGGAAGGCGCGCTGTCTCTGTGGACCTCCGGGGGCACGGTCTTAGTACCAAGACCGAACCTCCCTACCCCTGGGACTCCTTCGTCGGGGATATGTTGGAAGTCATCGATTACCTGGGGCTCGATCACGTGATAGGCATAGGGCATTCCATGGGGGGCCACGTGGTCACGGCGGCCGTTCCCAGGTCCCCAAAGGTGCTCTCCGGGCTTGTACTTGTTGAGCCGAGTCTGTTCGACCCACACACTTACAAGGTGGAACCTCCCGACCCCGGACAGGACGGAAAACATCCAGTTTCCAGACGACGCAATGAGTGGGATAGTCCCGCGGAGATGTTCGAAAGGCTAAGGCGACACCCAAATTTTTCGACCTGGGAAGAGGAGACCCTCGCAGACTACTGTAACTACGGCCTCCACAAAAACCCTGACACCGGCAAATATAACCTAGCCTGCCCACCGCTGGTCGAGGCATCGATGTACGGCAGCTATATTGATCCGCAGATACTCGATCGGCTCCCGGAAATCGAGCTGCCGATTCGGATCCTGCTGGCCAGACGCCGGACTGAAGAGGACCCAAAGAGCGGCTTCGGTCCGTCCGTCACCCGGGAGGACCTGGTGGACCGGTTTCCCAATGCCACGGCGAGAAGGCTCGAGGACCTCTCCCACTTCCTTCCAATGGAGGACTCTCAGCTTGTGGCGGACGAGATCGAATCTTTTTGCGGTGGACTGAACCCGGGGTAAGCACGGTCTGCTGAAGGCGGTCCGGGGATGTTAGCCTCCGGAAACCTCGCTCCACGTCCGAACCGGCGGGAGCGCTGGTGGACCTAACCGGACCATATTAAGAACTTTCACCTTAAGATTCGGACTGGCTCAGGCGAGATAGCTATGCCATTGCTACCGAGTCGCAATCACGATTAAAATGCACAGGGGAAGGGTGGCTCACGACCGGAATCGCGTCTTCTGTTGGAGATACCAGGGATTAACCGCCATCGAAAGACCAATGTATTATGTCGGCATCTCGTTTGGGCTGCCCTGGAAACCTGAGGCCAGCCGAAATGGGAAATCCCGGAAAACACTCCTTGTCAAGAAGGACTGCAGCCCTCACAATAACTGGAGCATTAACCGAACGCTATTAGGAAGCGCGGTTCCCCCAACGATTCACACCAGCAGCGAAGACTCAAGACAGTTGGCCACGGAGTAGGAATAATGCCGACGAAGAATTCAGGGTTGGGTGCCCATGACCTGCCCCCCATCTTTGTACCACTCTTTATGTTAGTCCTACAAGGGCAGGGACCATGTCGGCAGCCAGAACGACCTGCGGTGCCGGCGGTCTGTAGCCCAGCGAGCTATGTGGCCTGATGCGGTTGTAAGTTTGTCTGTACTCTTC
>CAZEDC010000024.1:0-9073 GCA_964510985.1 uncultured Dehalococcoidia bacterium | reverse complement strand
AGGTGCGGCCTCAGCAGGGCCTCTCCGAGCGTTCCATCTAGCTTCCCATGGTGCTCCCATAGAGGTGAAGGGTCGTCGTCCAACCCTAGAGCACGGCGCACCAGGGAGTAGCCGTTGGTGTGCAGCCCGTTGGAGGGTACGCCCACCAGCAGGTCGCCGTCGGCCACGGTTGAGGAGTCCAGAATGGCGCTCTTTTCGACCACGCCCACGACGAACCCGGCCAGGTCGAAGTCGCCTTCGGCGTAGAGGCCGGGCATCTGGGCCGTCTCGCCACCGATGAGGGCGCAGTCCGCCTCTTTACAGGCCCGGGCCATGCCAGCCAGCAGCACCTCGACTAGGCCCGGGTCAAGCTTGCCAACCGCCAGGTAGTCCAGGAAGAACAGCGGCCTGGCGCCGCTGACGATGACATCGTTGACGCAGGCGTTGACCAGGTCCTCGCCGATGCCGTCACACCGGTCCAGCATGGCGGCGACTTTGAGCTTGGTGCCCACACCGTCGGTGCTGGAGACAAGCACCGGCTCCTTGTAGCCGGAGAGCCGGTACATGGCGCCGAAGGCACCCACGCCCCCCATCACCTCTCGGCCGTGGGTCGGTGTAACGATGGCCTTGATGCGCTCTTTTACGCGCTGGGCTGCGTCAAGGCTGACGCCCGCGGCCTCATAGGTGTGCTCGGTCATCGTCTTGTTCTCCGGGGTCGGTCTTCCCAACGCCACGCTAGCCGTCCCGGCGCATCAGGCTGAAGCTCTGGGCCGTGGGGCCCCGGTCCGGCTGCGTTGCCAGGAACAGCGCCAGTGGAGCCACGTCCTCCGGACCCTTGACCCACTCGCTGCCGATCTTGAACACGGATTCGTCTCGCTGGGCGTAGTCTAGCTGCACCCGCTCCGTTACGACCGGGCCGGGTATCAGCTCGTTGACGCTGATATTGTACTCCCACAGCTCCTGGGCCAGGACACGCGTCAGCATCCACAGGCCGGCCTTGGAGCAGGCGTAGGCCGAGCTGCCTGAGCGGCCCTGGTGTCCGATGCCCGAGCCGATCATTATTATCTTACCCGCGCCTCGCCGTTTGAGGTGCTCTATGGCGCTCCTGACGCAGTGGTAGGCGCCCAGGAGGTTCAGCTCGATGGTCGCGACCCAGTCGGTTGGGTCTCCCTCTTCGATAGTGCGGCGGTCCAGGTTTCCGCCGGCGTTGACCACCAGGATGTCGAGTCCGCCGAACCTGTCCACCGTAGCCTCGAGCATGTGGCGGACGGACTCTACGTCCGTGACGTCGGTCTGCACGGCAAGGCCCGCTCCGCCGACGTTCTCAACCTCCGTGACGGTCCCCTCGATCTCGGCCGACGTCCGCGCGGCGCAGGAGACCGAAGCGCCCTCACCGGCGTAGGCCAGGGCGATGGCTTTGCCTATACCCCTACCCGCTCCCGTTACCAGGGTTACCTTGCCCGCTAGTCGTTTTAATCGTTCCGGCATGATGCTCCCGTATGGAGTGGTTTTCGGGGTAGCACTCAGAGGTTCACGAACGGGTCAATCTCAGCTATGAGGGGAAGGCCGGAGGCCCGGCTGGAGGAGATTCAGACCTCCAGCACCAGCTTTTCCATCTCCAACTGGACTGGAATTGGATAGCTGCCCGTGAAGCAGCCCATGCAGAAATTGTCTTTGGGCTGACCCACAGCCCGAATCAGTCCCTCGTGGCTGAGGAAGCCCAGCGAGTCGGGGCCCAAGAACTCTCGCATCTCCTCGACGCTCATGTTGGACGCGATCAGTTCCTTTCGTGTGGCCATATCGACGCCGAAATGGCACGGCGATACGATAGGGGGAGCGCAGATGCGCAGGTGGATCTCCTTGGCGCCGCCCTTCCGGAGCATGCTGACCACGTGGGGAGTCGTGGTGCCACGGACGATACTGTCGTCTACCACCACGATGCGCCGGCCTTCGATCAACTCGGGCAGCGGGTTGAGCTTCCTGCGCACACCCAGGTCTCGGAGTCGCTGGTCGGGGAGAATAAACGTCCGTCCCACGTACCGGTTCTTCACCAGTCCTTCACCGTAGGGTATGCCCGATTCCTGGGAATAGCCGACGGCCGCCGCGGTGGCGGAGTCCGGAACCCCCAGCACCATATCCGCAGCCACCGGGAACTCCTTCGCAAGCTCCGCTCCCATGGCCATGCGGGAGGAGTAGACCAGTTTCCCACCGAGGATGCTGTCGGGACGGGCGAAGTAGATGTTCTCGAAAATGCACATCGCCCTGCTGCTGTCCGGCTCGCGTTGGTACACGGTGCGGGGCCCGTCGTCATCGATGAGCACAGCCTCGCCGGGCTCGATTTCCCGCACGAACTCGGCGCCTATATGGTCCAGGGCACAGGACTCGGAGGCGATTACCCACCCTCCATTGAGCCGGCCCATGCACAGGGGCCGCACGCCCAGGGGATCCCGAATGCCCAGCAAGATGTCCCTGGTCATGACTGTCAGAGAATACGCTCCCTCCAGGCGGCGCATACAATAGGCGATCCGCTCCTCCCAGGTGGTAGCCGGGGCGTTGGACATCAGGTGGGCTATGATTTCGGAGTCGCCGGTGGAGGAGAAGGTGCAGCCCCACTCCAGCAACTCGTCCTTCAGGTCGACTGCGTTGATCACGTTTCCATTGTGGGCCAGAGCGAGTTCGACACCGGACCCCTTGGATAGGATGGGCTGGGCGTTGCGACGCTGGCTGGATCCCGTGGTGGAGTAGCGGGTGTGGCCCAGGGCAATGTGGCCCGGCAGCCCCTGCAAGTCATCTTCCTGCAAGGACTGGGCTACCAGTCCCATAGCCGCGCTCAACCTGATCTGTTCGCCGTCACTGGCGGAGATTCCGGCGCTCTCCTGCCCCCTGTGCTGGAGCGCGAATAGGCCGAAAAAGGCGATGCGGGCTACGTCTTCCCCTCGCGCGTAGACGCCTACCACCCCGCATGCCTCATTCAAGTCATGGTCTGCGGGCGCGGTCGTTGCCGGGCTTTGGTGGGACGCCTGGCCAGAAGAATCGATGGGTACCGTGTCCTCGTTAGAGCCTCTGTAAAGGCATTATATGTCCCCTCTTTTCGAGGGTCAATGTGAGTGGCTAGATTTTTAGGCCAAATTGCGCAAAAAGCGCAAACCGGCCGCCGAACACCCTCAATCAGAAACCACATCCCGTCCAAGCATTACATGCACCGAAGCGGGGATAGTCCTTGTCCGCTTGTAACGCGAGACGGCTGGCCGGCAATAACCGTATTTGGGGCGTGGACAAGCATTATCCGCCCCGATGTGTCGGGGAGGGGGCACCCCTACTCAACTATCGGTTGCGCGATTATCCAGAGGCTGGTGGCCGTGTAAGAGACCATCAACACCAGCATCGGGTACTGGCTTCTGAGGGCGCTGGCGTGGCTCGACATCCTCCTCAGAGCGATCACGTGGGCCAGGTACACCGAGATGATGTGCCCCAACACGATGGCCGCCACCGAGATGAACCAGACCATCTTGGCGTTTACGATGCCGAAGTTGATCTGGTAATCAACGGTCCCAAAAATGTCCCAGCCAAAGCCAAACGGGTCGGACGCCAGCGGGATGATCTGTTGGCCCTCCCTGAGCAGCAGTGAAACGAAGTGGGCCAGGTTATATGCGAGAGCGATGGGCACCAGCGAGAACACGAAAAACCTGGCCACGTCGGACACGGGAATCCGCTCAGCAGAAAATTCCCTGATGAACCAGCTAAACGCCAGGTAGACCGCCAGGAAGATCGCCGGGACCACCAACACCCCGGCTGTATCGATGGCGGACAGGTTATAGGACCCGAATATCGAGGCCGCGTCGTAGAGCGTCGTCTGCGCGTCCACCCACAGAGGGGTCTCCTTGAGCCCGTCGAAGGTCACCGTCGCCAGGGCCAGCACCACGAACACACCGGTGGCCGTGGACACCCTGCTCGCATGGGCGAGACCGACCGCGTAGGGCCGGAGATTGAACTGCCGCCGGCCTGTCTCCGCTCGCTCGAAACAGTCGTAGCAGTCCACGCATCCCTCGCCCGAGAGGTTGCATTCCTGGCCGCAGGTCCCGCACAACCGGTCGTCGGTGACACTCACCTCTGTAGGCGAGAAGCGGGCGAAGAAGCCGAACAGGACCGAGAAGGCCTCTCCGCGCCGGAGCCACTGGTGCTTGCCAAAGGCCAGCATCCCGGCCCAGGTGACCACCGAGTACGCTACGACAAGCACGCCGAGTTTGAAGGGCTCGTCGGCGCTCCGGTACACGTTCTCCAGCCAGGCGAATACGAGAAAAAGCGCCACGGCGGGCCACACATCCAGCCATTCCGGATACCGGAACATACCGGTCTCCCGGTGCCGAGACCCCCCACCCATCAGCTTCTCCCCCAACTCGAAGGCAGCCTTCCAGGGGTTTATCAGCATCCACACATTGCCCAGCAGCGCCGAGACATAGCCCATCCCGACCCACCAGATTATCCATACGAGGGTGGGGGTGAGGTTGTCGATGGGGTTGTCGGTGCCGAAAAGCCCGGTGGCGACCAGCAGCGCAAACAGTGCCAGGGATACCAGTCTGATGACTGTCAGCAACACCCGGTTCGTCAGCACCGCGGCCGGCCATCGAAACCGCAGCAGGTTGAGGGTGGGATAATTGAAAGCCCCGGACCGACGCCGGACGAAGATGCCTATGACCACAAAGGACAGGGCCACCGTGGCCGCCGCGCCCACCAGGAAGTAGTCCAGCGGGACCGGCAGATCGTACCGCTCCCCGAAGCCGTGGGCGTAGGCCGGCCGGAGACCGAGCCCAACCGCCGAAGCTAGAAGTAACGTGAAAATCGGTATGCGTAGTCTCATCGGCAGCCAGCCCTATCTCGGGTGGACCTCCAGCGTCCCCAGGTCAATCTCTACTTCATCCTCGTCATGGTCCTCTTCATGTTCTTCTTCGACTTCTTCATCTTCGTGGTCATCCGCTGCAGTCGGAGGATGACCGCTGGTCACGCGTGCCCGGACATCCGAGACGTTGGTCCACTCCACCACCACACCCGGCTTCACGGTCACGTCGGCGGGGTCGAAGGACCCGTCCTCCAGGATGTCGATGTTCGTCGTGCCCTGGACCTCGGCGCCTTCGCCGACGGTTATCGACCCCTCGTTCTCGTGGCTCATGTGGTTGTGATAAGGGACCGTCTCCCCCGCCAATTCGGATGTGACTTTATACTGGAATGTGTCCCCTATTTCCAGTGTTTCGGACTCGAATAGCTCACCGTGCCCCTCGTCGTGCCCTTCTCCGCCGGGATGGAAGGTGAATTCGAAGCTGCCGTCGAAGTCGGCGGTGAACACCATGACGGTAGTCTCCTCGTCGGTCAACTCCTTCTCGATGTCGTACCCATGAAGGTGGAAAGTCCCGGACTCGTCGGTGTCGATGTTCAGCGTCACCGTGTCGCCCTTCTCCACCTTGATGACCGCCGGATCGAGGTTCAGCTTCTGCTCCTCTATCTTCAGGTCGAAGGCCCTGTCTTGTGGCTCCGAGTCGCCTCCGCATGCCGTCAGCCCGGTGACGGCTACCATCAGAAGCAAGCCGAGGATACCCACTTTAATCATTTGTCTCTTCATCGTTCGATACCTTTCTAGTTGATTGAATTATCGCCATCGACGGGCGCCGACCCGTCATCCTCGTCTTCTCCGCATTCGCCGCCGCAGGTAGGGGAAAATTCCCAGGACCACCAGGGCGAAAAACGTCACCACGGTGACCCAGGTGAAGACCCTGTACACAGCGCTGGCGGTCTTGACCTTTATGAGAAAGTCCGTTGATCCCTCGCCCACAGGGCCGGTCACCGAAATGGTGAAGGTCCACGTTCCCACACGGTCCACAGACGTGTTGACCTCGTAGAAGTCGAGCGCCGTGGGACTGTTCCGAGCGTCCAGAGGCCCGATCTCGACCGCGCCCGCATCCGGCCCAACACCCGATACCTTAACCTCGGCGTCCAGGACGAACGACTCGGCCGCGGTGTCGCGGACTGTTATCGCCAAGTGCAGCTCGCCCACGACCGGCGAGTCGGGTATTGTACCCAGCGCTATCTCGTAGGGCCCGGCGGTCTGCCGGACGAACTGTCCGACGCGCCCGTTGGCCGAGACGGTCGCCGCGAGTATCACCGTGAGTGCCGCCAGGGCCGACGCCCAGGCCACGGCCAATACGATTATTTGTCGGACTGTCATGGGTTGCTCCCACCCTCTGCATCTGGTCGACCCAAACTAGTATGGGCCTGACGGACGCCGACTACGGTTAACTCCCGGCAGAAACGACCATCGCGGGTGAAGCGTGCGGGGGACTACGAAAAATCCCGTCCGGCCTGAGATGCCGGGATGGTCGACGAAACGATAGTCTATAGGGCCTGCTGAGGGGGTTTTTCGGGGGGAGCCATAAACGTCTGGTTCGCCTGGACGGAAGATGATGGAGGCAAAGTGAATTCCGAGGAGGGCTCAAAGCGCAGGAAGGACTGGATGGCCATGTCGCTCCCCGTCACGACGACCACCGCAGGCGGCCCACTGTCGTGGTTGTAGACAGCCCCGGCGGCGACCGTCTCGCCCGCGGTGGACTGGGAATGGCCGTGCTGGTGCGAGTAGGCGTGGACGTGTTGCTGGGTTGGACCCAGGTGCCGGTGGTCTGGCTGAAGTTCCGCGAAGTGGTGGTCCATCAGCGGGCCGATGGAGGGGAGGCCCAGGGCAAGTGCCAACAGGACTACCCAGAATTTGACCGAGACCGTGTTCATGAACGGAGATTATATCACACCCTTCCGGCCTTACCCCTACTCTGTTACAGCTCCACAGCCAGGGCGGCCGCCACCGTCTCCATGTCCTTGTCGCCCCGGCCGCTGAGCCCCACGACGATGGTCTGGTCCCTCGACAGCGTGGGCGCCAGCCTGGATACGTGGTAGATGGCGTGGGCCGGTTCCAGCGCGGGTATTATCCCCTCAGTGCGACAGAGGAGCTGAAACCCCTCCAGGGCCTCGGCATCGGAGACGCTCACGTATGTGGCCCGGCCCGAGTCTTTCAGGTAGCTGTGCTCCGGGCCCACGCCGGGGTAGTCCAGTCCAGCCGAGACGCTGTGAGTCTCGATCACCTGGCCGTCATCGTCCTGGAGCAGGTAGGACATGCTGCCGTGCAGCACTCCTACCCGGCCTCGTACCAGCGTGGCGGCGTTCTGGCCGCTCTCTGTCCCGACGCCTCCGGCCTCCACGCCGACCAGCGCTACCTCGCCGTCCTGTATGAAGTCATAGAAAAGACCGATGGCGTTGCTCCCACCGCCTACGCAGGCCACTGCGAAATCGGGCAGCTTACCCGTGGCCGCAAGCACCTGCTCCCGCGCCTCCCGGCCGATGACCGACTGGAAGTCCCGTACCATCTCCGGGTAGGGATGAGGCCCCACCACACTGCCGATCAGGTAGTGAGTCGTCTCGACGTTGGTAACCCAGTCCCGGATGCATTCGTTGATGGCGTCTTTCAGCGTCCGGCTTCCGGCCGTTACGGGGCGCACTTCAGCACCCAGCAGCCTCATACGGAACACGTTGAGGGCCTGACGCCGGATGTCCTCCTCGCCCATGTAGACCACGCACTCCTGCTCCAGCATGGCGCAGACAGTGGCCGTGGCGACCCCGTGCTGCCCGGCCCCGGTCTCGGCGATGACCCGGTCCTTACTCATCCGCTTCGCCAGCAACCCCTGACCCAGGGCGTTGTTGATCTTATGGGCGCCCGTGTGGGCCAGGTCCTCCCGTTTCAGGTAGATACGCGCGCCGCCCAGTTCGACGGTCAGTCCCCGGGCGTAGTACAGCGGCGTCGGTCGCCCGGCGTAGTGCTGGGCCAGGGAGTGCAACTCCGCCTGGAACGCCTCGTCCGCCTGGGAAGAGCGATACGCCCTGTCCAGCTCCTCCAGGGCGGCCATAAGCGTCTCGGGGGCGTAGCGGCCCCCATATTCGCCAAAGCGTCCCCTCTCGTCGGGCATTTTCTGGCCGGTCTCCATCTTTTGTCCCTTCGTCAGTTCCGCCGAGGCCGGCAATCTACTCCGATGCCAACCACCGCATTCTGAAAACAATTGCACCTATTATACGTGTGTGTTGACCGCAAGTAACCCACAGCCTAAAATAGGTGCCTAATTCGGATGAGGAATGGAAGATGCCCATTTACGAGTACTCGTGCACCACATGCGACCACAGGTTCGACCGATTGCGGTCGGTGAGCCAGATGGACGATGAGGCCCCCTGCCCTCAGTGCGATGGCGACTCCAGGCGGCAGCTTTCGGTTTTCGCGGTCTACACCGCCGGACCCAACGGCGAGATGGACGCCGCCGCCGGCTGTGGTGGATGCGGCGGATGCGGCCCCGGAGGCTGCGCCTGCTCCATGTCTGCCTGACCCGGACCGTAACAGGCCCTGGAAAAAGAGACTTCGGTGTGCACCGGGGTCTCTCTGATTTTCTGGATCGCCGCAGAGGTGTCGATTCAATCGGCGGGTGGCTCGCCTCCTTTACACCCGCGTCCCTTGCACACGCGACGCCAGCGCACGCACAGATCTCCGCGCCATTCGCGGACGCCACCAGACCAGGGCCAGCAGTACAGCCTCGACGATCGTAGCCCCGGCGATCCAGATCGTCGCGTCCAGGAAGAATCCTTCTGGGAACATCATGATCAGGAAGTCTCTGCGGGGGTCAAGCTGCCACAGGTCATTGCTGAAGCTCACCAGGTGGAAAGCCGTAAACAGACGGTCGAATCCCACCAGCGACGCCAGCCCGACCAGGACTACCAGGCTCGCGGTCAGGATACCCGCCAGGCTCACGTACCGGGCCAGATTGGGAAGAAACCTTCTCCGCTGCAACCCGATCCCGACCAGTACGAATCCGGCCAGATACAAAACCGTAATCAACTGGATCCGGTACACCCACGTCACCAGGCCCTTGACGTCTTTCATATGCAGGATTTCGCGGGTGTTGTAGAGGCTGGGCACATATTCGCCAAAACGGACGACGCTGACATCCAAGAACTCCTCGTCGTTGTTGAAGTAGTCCCTGATCTGCCGGCCGGCCGATAAAAGCTCGTCCCGCTC
>CAZEDC010000023.1:0-2790 GCA_964510985.1 uncultured Dehalococcoidia bacterium | reverse complement strand
AGACCGGTCCCAGTCAGTCGTGACCCACGATTCCGGCAGCCCAAGGGACCAGACTATCCCCTTCTATGAGTCTGTCACGTCCAGAGGTTTCATCGCCTGGGGCAAGTCCACCCAGCTGGGCTACAGCCTGGGACTCGCCATGGGAGCGAAGATGGCGGCGCCCAACAAGCTGGCGGTGAACATCATAGGCGACTACGGATTCGGGATGGTCGGTATGGATATGGAGACCGCCGTGAGGGAGCGGATCCCCATCCTGACCGTGATCCTGAACAACGCATCCATGGGCATCTACCGGCCCACACACTTTCCAACGGCCAACGAGCTGTACGGCACGAAGTACACCAAGGGCGACTACGCGAAAGTCGCCGAGGCCCTGGGGAGCCATGCCGAAAGGGTGGACAGCCCGGCACAGGTCATCCCCTCCATCCAACGCGGCATGGCCGCGGTCGAGTCGGGACTACCTGCGGTGCTCGAGTTCATCACCAGCGAGGAGCCGGACATGCCCTACAGGGCGTTCTAGCGCCTGCGTGCATAGCAAGGCCCGGTCTGGCGGCCTCGAATCGACCATCCCAACGTTATCCGCGTCTGTAAGGAGGGCCAAGACGGCGACTCACACTTGGATACCCCGCGCGGACTGGATTCCCAAAAGGCCCCGCGCGTCGCCTGGCGGCACAAGTCTCACAAATAGTCGCCGTGCCGTTGGCAAAGCCACCCGTCAACCGTGATGGCTCTGAATCTCTCCTCTCGCTGCGGTCTTGTCCTTTCTCGTGGCCTGTAATTTCCACGCACTCCCGATATCCCATGGTAGGATCGGGCCATGTCACGCCTGCTGGATGGAATCTGCGCTGACCTGCGGAGTTGGGGAATAGATGCCGAAGTAAGTCTAACCAGCAAATGGGAACCTGGATTATCGGAAAGAGGTGGTGAGTCGGCTACCAAATCAAGATCGGAAGGCATGGTTACCGTCAAACAAGGACCCGTGAATTGGGTCAATTACAGATATGAAGAAATAGAGAGTGGTGAGAATGCGGGCTTTGTGCAGACCTGGCTCGATTTCGAGATACTTGATTCGAGATTGAGAGGTCAGCTCTCGGCCAAGCTTTGCAACTACGAGGCTGGACCCTTGCCAGTGTCGCCGACGAGCTAGGGATTCACTGGTTCACGGCCCACCGCTGGCGTAGAGGCGATCAGTATCCTGATACTCCGAAGCCAGTGCTAATGGCCCTGGATGCTCTGTTGCGCCGGAAGCGAATACCCAAACGACGGCGATATGCGAAGGGAAGTCGGGGAACGACGCGATCGAAGACGTAGGGTGAGGCGCTTGGACACATGGGACAAGGTCGAGGCAAGGGGTACCCGGGGTATGGCTCAGCAACTCCGAAGAGTAGATATGGAGGGTCGAAATGCAACCGGCACGCCATCTTGACATCGACGGCGCCTACAACGTACGCGACCTCGGCGGCTACCCGACGGTGGACGGCCGGCATACCCGCTGGAAAACCTTCGTCAGGGCGGCCAGCCTGCACCGCCCGCCGCCCGACTCCCGGGCCGCCCTCATCGACTACGGCATACGCACAGTGATCGATCTGAGAAGGACCCACGAGTTGGAGGAGGCGCCCAACGTCTTCGCGGGCTCGTCGGAGGTCACCTACCTTCATCAAAACATGATCGGCGATGAGCCCCTCTCAGGCACGACGGACTTCGTGGACGCCGGAGAGGCCTCGGAGAGGATCCTGGCAACCTATCGCTCGTGGCTCGACCTGCGCCAGCCTCAGGTACGGAGGACGCTGGCCACGCTGGCACAGCCCGGTGCCAGGCCGGCAATGTACCACTGTGCCGCTGGCAAGGACCGGACGGGAGTCATATCCGCCCTGCTCCTGGGCATCGCGGGAGTGCCGCCGGACGTTATCGCCGAGGACTACGCACTCAGCGCCGCGTATCTACTGGACCGCTACTTCGCCGAGGAGGCGCCTCCTGGGTCAACGTCCGACAGCTACACACATGAGGACTACAAGCAGGACTTTTGCCCCCCTGACGCCATGCTAAAGGTGCTGGACTACGTGGATGAGCGCTACGGCGGGATCGAGGCCTATGCGCGGACCGCCGGCCTGCGCCCTGAGGAGATAGAGAGCATCCGCAGCGCTCTGGTGGACTGACGGTAACGGTTGGTAGTCAGCGACCTCATGGTGCCATCCCGCCCGAACCGGACGCCGGCACATCAATTAGGGAGATATAGTCCGGGACCTCGCCTGCTGAGCCGAAGTCAAACTTGTTTCGCCGTCGGACAACGTCGAAAACCTCATTTCCCCACTTCATTACGAGGATCACATGTCAGGATGCCACGAGGAAACTCAGTGCTCCATCGTGGTGCCGCCGTTGATGTTGATGGACTGGCCCTGGATCCAGGACGCGGCCTCGGTGCACAGGTAGACGATAAACGCCCCCACCTCCTCGTCAGTGCCGGTTCTGCCTATAGACGTGTTAGCCGCCAGCTGCGCCCAAGGTTCTCCGCGGTCGATATCGTCCACGCGGGAGGTGTCGACGGCGCCCGGGCAGACGCAGTTGACGTTGATGCCGTACGGGCCCAACTCCCTGGCCATGGACTGGGTCATGCCAACCGCCGCGAAGTTGGCGGCGTTGTAGGCCAGTGTGCTGGCGCTGCCGCGTTTGCCCGCGGTCGACGATATGTTGACGATCTTGCCGCCGTCGCCCTGCTCGATCATGGGCTTCAGCACGGCCTTGGTGCAGAGGAACGTTCCCGTTACCTTGATGTCTACCACTTTGTGGAAG
>CAZEDC010000022.1:0-12295 GCA_964510985.1 uncultured Dehalococcoidia bacterium | reverse complement strand
CCTCAAAGACAAAGAACGTGTCTGCTGGCAGGATGATCACAACACACGATTCTTTACCCCTCACCCTAGGCTATACTGCCCCCAGAGGCAGGGTCATGTGGGGTATACATTTGACTTCTCCGGAGGGTTCTTTTTGGGACCAGAATATTCAGTGGAATTGATATCTGGAGAGTCAGGAGAAGATTCCAACAAGGCCATTTACTGGAACAAACGCACAGTCTGGAACAACGACAGTGACACTGCCGGCCTATTCAATGAAAGGGGCCTGCTAGTCGCTGAAAAGAATTGCCCATAGATGACTGTTCGGAGGGAAATTGAAGATATCGCACGATTATCGAGTTGATAATGCGTCTGGATGGGTTGAAGGGTGTGCAAACGTGCTGAAAGCTGCCTCCGTTGCCTGGCAGCCGCTAACTCACGACACCGGATGGTTTTGTGAGCCCGATGAGATAGTTGACGGCGTTTTTGGATGCCGCTACCATCACGGTAATCAAGGACGGCGGGTTCTTTGGACACCCGCAGTTCGATATGAGGGATGTCGGTTTACTACTTAAGTTTGAAGTTGTCACGGCCATTAGTCCTTCAGATAGGCTATTCGCAGATATGATCTGGAGTGGATCAACAAGGCTGCCGTTGCCGATCCGGCGGCTTTTCGGTAGTCAGATAGGCTTTCCCGAACCCGCCACGCCAACAGGTGGCCCAGTGGTCAAGGATTAGGCTAATTGGCCCTTCTGTTTAGGTGGAATTACCATGATCATTATCAAACTTAGCGGCTTTTGGGGCCTCCACCAGTCTGACATGGGAATCTCATCGTAAAGCCTTGTTCGTGCCATCTCCGTTGACAACTTACAATGTGGGAAGTCAGCTTGAATCACCTTTAGCGTCTTGTCAGAGGCAATGAGCCCAAGGGGGTATCGGCCCAGAAACGGAGCTATGTCGATGGTCAGCATAAACAAGATTGGCATAGGTGCGATCGCGATTACATCGCTGTTTCTCGTCATTGTGGTGGGTGTTGTCTCCGGGGCAGAGACCCCGCCTCCGTTTATCACGGCGTGGGGCGGCGGCGAGGGATGGAAAAAGGGGACCGATAACGGTGAGTTTAACAATCCTAACGGGATAGCGATCGACACAGCCGGGAATGTCTATGTGGCGGACAGCACCAACTACCGTATCCAGAAGTTCACAGGCGCGGGCGAATGGCTCTGGAGTTTTGGTGATATAAACACGTTTGGGGGGTCCGCGACCATGGGGCCGAAGGGAATAGACGTGGACGCCTCCGACAACATTTATGTGGCGAATAGGTACGCATCAACAGTTCAGGTTTACGAAGACCCACTGGGAGATGGCAACCTGAACCTGATATCTTCCATTCCGGCGTCCGTACTCAGTACCCCTTGCGATATTGCTGTAGACGGTTCAGGCGACATTTATGTGACTGAACAACATAACCACCGGGTCCGCAAGTTCACCCCATCTCAAGGAGTGGGTTTTGTCGAAGTCCAAGGGGATGGGGTTGACGGCCTTGCCAAAGCATACTCAGTGACTGTCAGTCCCGACGGGAACCACCTGTATACTGCAGCGTTCGCAGATGCCGCAATGGTCGTGTTCAGCAGGGATTCGTCCACTGGAGCTCTTACTTTCGTCGAAGTCCACAAGGACACCGACGACGGTGTCGACGGCCTTGACGGGGCAACATCAGTAACCGCCAGCCCCGACGGGAGCCACGTCTATGTTGCCGGCATGACGGATCACGCCGTTGCTGTGTTCAGCCGGAATGCTGACACTGGCCGGCTTACCTTCGTCGAATCCCACCTTCGTCGAATCCCACAAGGAGGGGGTCGACGGTGTCGACGGCCTTATGGGAGCATTCTCAGTGACCGTCAGTCCCGACGGGAACTACGTCTACGCTACCGCGTACCACAGTGATGCCTTGGCTATGTTCAGCCGGAATGCTGACACTGGCCGGCTCACTTTCGCCCAGGTCCTCAAGGACAGTGACGATGGTGTCGATGGCCTTAACGGCGCACGCAAAGTGACCGTCAGTCCCGACGAGAGCCACATCTACGTTGCTAGCTCTGTGGATCACGCTGTGGCTGTGTTCAGCAGAGATGCCACAACGGACGCCCTCACTTTCGTCGAAGTCCACAAGGATATTGACGCAGGTGTCGATGGCCTTAACGGAGCATTCTCGGTGACCGTCAGTCCCGACGGGAGCCACGCCTATGTCGCCAGCTTTGTAGATGACGCTGTGGCTGCGTTCAGCAGAGATGCCAACAATGGCCGCCTCACCTTCGACAAGGTCCACAAGGACACCGATGATGGTGTCGACGGCCTTGACAACGCACGCTCAGTGACCGTCAGTCCCGACGGAAGCTACGTTTTTGTCGCTGCTGGCAGTGACGATAACGCTGTGGCTGTGTTCAGCAGACATGGCACAACGGGCGCCCTTACCTTCGTCAAAGCCCACAAGGACGGGGTCGACGAGGTCGACGGCCTTCGCGGAGCAACATCAGTAATCGTCAGTCCCGACGGGAACAATTTCTATGTCGCCGGACAGGATGACAACGCTGTAGCTGTGTTCGTGTTGGGCGTTGCGACATGGGCTCATGTCTGGTCTACCGGGCCAACCCCAGGGCAAACCGGAACCGACAATGGCGAGTTCAATGAACCGTGTGGCCTGGCGGTGAGTCCCGATGGGTACATCTTTGTGGCTGACCTTGATAACCACAGGGTCCAGAAGCTCGATTCTGACGGTGTCTGGGCGGGGCTGACCATCGGTAAGGACGGAGGTTTTTCCGGGACCGGAAACGGGGAATTCACGGATCCCATCGGGGTATCGGTAGACTCGGACGGCAACCTTTACGTTCTCGAGTACGCGTATGGCGGTCAGCCGAGGATTCAGAAATTCGACTCCGAAGGGGTCTATCTCACGCAGTGGGGTGGGAAGACGACTGACCATGAGGAGGGGAAATTCTGGAAGCCTTACGACCTTGAGGTTGGCCCGACGGGTAATGTCTACGTCGTAGAGGGCGGGAGTACAGAGACCGATGCGTCGCACCGAGTTCAGGTCTTCGGTACAGGCAGCCTGACCGTCCCGACCCCCACGCCAACACCGACACCCACACCAACACCGACGCCAACACAGACACCCATTCCTGAGTCTGGAAAGATAGTGCTTGCTGGTAGAGCCCACACGACGTTAGGCCGCTTCGCGCTAGCCAAGTACGAGGCGGACGGTACGCTGGACGCTTCCTTCGGCTCGGGGGGCAAAGTGGCAACCTCCTTCGACTGCGCGAACGGATTCCCGAACGGTGACTCGCGAGCGTCTGCGGTGACCGCGTTGGGGGATGGGAAGATACTGGCCGCCGGATTCGCTGGGAGCTGCTCCGGTGGGATGTTCGAATTTGCCCTGGCCAAGTACGAACAGAACGGCACCCTGGACACCACGTTCGGCACACAGGGCAAGGTGATGACTAACTTCGGTGACGGTTGGGACCGAGCAGAAGCCCTGACCGTTTTGGAGAACGGGCAAATACTGGTAGTTGGCTCTTCTTTCAATGGCACTGATTACGACTTTGCCTTGGCGAGATATGACAGTGACGGAACGTTGGACACAACCTTCGGCACGCAAGGCAAGACGACAACTCACTTCGGTTATAGTCACGACTGGGCGAGTTCCCTGACCGTGCTGGCGAATGGAAAGATACTGGTAGGTGGCTCTTCTTCCAATGGCACTGACATGGACTTTGCCTTGGCTAGATATGACGCCGACGGAACGTTGGACACCACCTTCGGCTCAGGAGGGAAGGCGACCATTGACTTCGGTTCGGGCACTGACCAGATAGCGGCCCACAGTGTCCTGGAGAGCGGAAAGATACTGGCCGCAGGCTATGCGACTAACAGCAATGACCGCGACTTTGCCCTGGCACTGTGGGACGCGGATTCAGGGGGGCCCCTCGAATTTATCGGAGTCTACAAGGATGGAGTCGACGATATCGACGGTCTAAACGGCGCACACTCAGTGATAGTCAGTCCCGACGGCAAATACCTCTATGCCGCCGGCTTCTATGACAGGGCCGTGGCCGTGTTCGGCAGAGACGCCATAACAGGGACTCTTACTCTCATCGAAATCCAGAAAGACGATGTGGGAGATGTCGACGGCCTCAACGGCGCGCAATCCTTGGCTCTCAGCCCAGACGGCACCCACCTCTATGCAACCAGCTTCTATGACAGGGCTGTAGCCGTGTTCCATAGGGACGCGGACGACGGCACGCTCACCTTCATGGAAGTCCACAAAGACGGCGTTGGCTCGGTCGACGGCCTCAATGGTGGGAACTCCGTGACGGTCAGCCCAGACGGACGCAACGTCTACGTCGCGGGCTCTGTTGATGACGCCGTGGCAGTGTTCGATAGAAATGTCACAACCTGGTCTGCTACAGCCGCAAGCTTTGGATTCACGGTCGGCATCAAATCAGATGGCACCCTCTGGGCCTGGGGCAATAATGTGTACGGCCAACTGGGTGACGGGACCACCGTCGACAAGGATACCCCCACACAGGAAGCGACTGCGGCGACCGACTGGTCCTCGATCGCGGTCGGAATCGGCCACACGGCAGCCCTCAAATTGGACGGCACCCTCTGGGCTTGGGGCTACAATTCTTCCGGGCAATTGGGTGACGGGACCGACGCCAGCAAGGACACCCCCACACAGATCGGATCGGCCACCTGGTCCGCCATAGCCGCGGGCACAGATTACACGGTGGGCATCAAGTCTGACGGTACCCTCTGGGCCTGGGGTCGCAATGCTCTGGGGCAACTGGGTGACGGCACCGTCGTCAGCAAGGATATCCCTACACAGATCGGATCAGCCACCAACTGGTCCACCGTCGCAGCAGGAGGCCATCACACGGTGGGCATCAAGTCCGACGGCACCCTCTGGGCTTGGGGCTACAATCCCCGTGGCCAGCTCGGTGACGGGACCAACGTTGGCAAAGACACGCCGACACAAATTGGATCGGCCACCTGGTCCGCCATCACTGCAGGTTTCGAACACACGGTGGGTATCAAGTCCGACGGCACCCTCTGGGCCTGGGGCGGAAATCGGGGCGGCCAGCTCGGTGACGGGACCGACATCAGCAAGGATATCCCCACTCAGATCGGATCTGCCACCTGGTCCACTGTAGACGGAGGCTTCGAACAGACGATGGCCATCGACGAGGACGGCGCCCTCTGGGCCTGGGGCTCCAATTCTTCCGGGCAATTGGGTGACGGGACCGACGCCAGCAAGGACATCCCCACTCAGATCGGATCGACCACATGGACTGCAATCGCATCGGGTGTGGAACATACGGCCGCTATCAAGCCGGATGGCACCCTGTGGATTTGGGGCGATAATGAGTATGGCCAACTCGGCCTCGGAGCCAGTGCTGACAAGGACACTCCGACACGGAGCGGATCGGCACCTGGCACTCTCACTTTCCTCGAAGTCCAAAGAGACGGCGTTGGCGGGGTCGACGGCCTCAGCGGAGCAGCATCAGTGACCGTCAGTCCAGACGGGGGCCAAGTCTACGTTGCCGGGCATGATGAGGACGCGGTGGCCGTGTTCACGAGGAACACCACAACGGGCGCTCTCAGCCTCCTCGAAGTCCAAAGGGAGGGCGTTGGTGGGGTCGATGGACTGGACACCATACGCCAAGTAATCGTCAGTCCTGACGGGAACCAACTCTATGCTGCTTCCGGCGGCTCCTCGGGAAACGAAGACACCATAACCGTGTTCAACAGGGACAGCGGCAGCGGTACCCTCACCTTCCTCGAAGTCCAAAGGAACGGCGTTGGCGGGGTCGACGGACTGCACGGCGCGCGCTCAGTGGTCGTCAGCCCTGACGGGAGCCACCTCTTTGCCTCCAGCTGGGAAGGCAAGGCGGTGGCCGCGTTCAGGAGGAATGCTAGCGACGGTACCCTCACCTTCCTCGAAGCCCATAAGGATGGGGTCGGCGGGGTCGACTACCTCAACGGAGCAGTATCGGTGACCGTCAGCCCTGACGGGCGCCATGTCTATACCGCCGCTCGCGACTCGGACGCGGTGACCGTGTTCGCGTTCGGGTACGGCACGCTGGATAGCGCCTTTGGCACGCAGGGTAAGACGACCACCAACTTCGGCTACGGCAGTGACTACGCACGAGCCCTGAACGTCCTGGAAAGTGGACTGATACTAGCGGGTGGCATCGTCTTCAACGGCACAGATTACGACTTCGGCCTGGCGCGATATGCTCCCAACGGCTCGCTGGACACCACCTTCGGTTCGGGGGGCCTGGCGACCACAGACTTCAACGGCATTCCGGGCCCAATGACTCAATCGGGAGAGCAGCTGATCGGTGAGGGATCATACGCGATGAGTGTCTTGGAGAATGGGAAGATCGTGGCCGGGGGCATCACCTTCAACGGCACAGATTACGACTTCGGCCTGGCGCGGTATGCTGACAACGGCTCGCTGGACACCACCTTCGGCACAGAGGGTAAGACGATCACCGACTTCGGTTACGGTTTAGATAAAGCATATGCGCTAACCGTACTCACCGGCACGCAGCTTCTGACCCCTACGCCTGTGCCACCTAGCCCACCAGTAGCATATTCTCAAGAGGTTAGCACAACTGCTGGAGTTCCTGTGACCATCACGCTCACAGGCTCAGATACGGATGGGGACAGCCTTGGCTGGGCTATCGTAGAGCCTGTCACCGGAGGGACTACTCAATTTGTGGAGGGGTCCCAGACAACGAACACGATAGATGTCGTGTTCACACCTAACACTGGATTTACCGGTGCCGCCAGCTTCAGGTTCTATGCTACCGACGCCTCCAGTGCTAGCAACACCGCTACCGTCAACATCAACGTCACATCAGCAGCCACACCGACTCCTGCATCAGCGTCGAGGCCGACAACAACCCCTACTCCCATCTCTAACATATGGGACGCACCTAGCACGTCTGCTTGGAGTCTCGCGGCACTCGTAACGGGAATGCTGGTGGTGATGGTGGTATTCCTGACGAAGAGTCGCCCACTGACAAATGCACGTAAAGACTTGAGTAGATGACTCTAGGCAGAACAGGCAGATCTGTAGGGTTGTTCATCGTCCTATTGGGGCTTTTGGAAGGTCTCTACCTGCTATCTGACCAGTCGGAGGCTGTAGCCCTCTTCGCAAGGACTACAGCCCACCTCACGGCTATGGCGTTGTCTGTATTGGGAGAGGCGGTACGGGTAGAGGGAGTATCGCTCTATTCCCCTCTGCTGAATATGCGAATTGTCTCCGAGTGCACGGCCATCACCCCAACGATGGTCTTTGCCGCAGCTGTATTAGCCTTCCCTTCGTCCGTATCGGGCAAGCTAAAGGGCCTCTTGCTGGGGATAGGGGCGCTTTATCTGATTAACCTGGTTCGGGTGGTAAGCCTTTACTACATCGGCACTCATGCCCCTGACCAAGCGGAGTTTGCCCATATCGTCGTGTGGCAAGTAGTCATGGTACTTATTGCAATCGGACTATGGTCTCTCTGGGCTGCCAAGTACAGTGATCTCCGCCGTGCGTAGGATCTCATCAGCATGTGTGACTCCCGTCCTATTGTGGACGATCATAGGGTGCGCCACCTGGTACCTTGCTGCCTACTCCTATGAGCGCTTATTGGGTGATATCGCCTGGGACCTCTTCCCGCAGAAAGAGGTGTTCTTGGCCCTGAAGGACCATGTCTTTTCTATTGGTCTGGTAGGCGCGGGGAACACTCCACTCCCACAGTTAACTCTGATAAGTCACAACTTCGGCTTCGGTCTGGTCGTTACGGGCTCAGTCATATTGGGGGTTGGTAGGCGCTCATGGGTCTCACGCCTGATCGGACTGTGCTGTGCCTGGTTGTCTCTGCTACTAACCCAGGTCGGGTTGCTGGTGGCGGCGGCATATACCTATCTGGTAGCGGCTGCCCAAGCAGAGATCCCTTTGGGGTTTTCTATGTTCATCAAGGCAGTGCATCCGACCGTTGTGATCCTGCCGATAGTGATAATCGTGCTGTGGCTTGTGATTCCATTTGAGAAGAGCCTGTCGGGGATGGTGAATATCGCATCTCGACCGACATCGGGCCGCAAACCGGCCAATAGGGCGTAGCCCACCAGGCTATACTGCCGCCAGAGGCAGGCTTATGCGGGATGGTGGGCTAACGGCTATCGTCCGTCCCTGGAACCTCACGGCGGCTGGAAATGCGCTTCTTCTTCGACCACAGGAGGACCCTGTCAGTATTCGACCCCCCAAAAGTACGACTGGCTCTTAGTAAGGAGGATGACCCCGCGGTCGTTCCCTTAGCCATAATGATTTCACCCGTCCTGCCGATGGCAACGGGCTGGCTACAGACTAGCATGGATTGCGAAGTTATTAGAGAGGAGCAGTCCAATGCAGCGAGTAATCCAGCCCGTCGCACGACCCATCGACCTAGGTAAACCCGTCCTGCCGGTTGCGATCCTCCTGGCCTTCGCCAGCCTGGTCGCTTTAGCCGTATTGGCCTCTGCGCAGAATCCCCTCGACCTGGACGTTAAGATAGCTGGATGGGTCCAGGGACTCGAGTTCCCTGGACTGCACGCGGCGACCCGCGCGGTAAACATCATCACCGGTGCCCCGATGGCCATCTCCCTGTGGTTCGTCACCATGGCCTTCTTCGTACTAAAAGGCCGCCCGGTCGAGGCTGTCGCGGTCTTCATGATCTGTGGCCTGTGGATAGCCAACGACTTCGTTGGTATCGTCGTGCAACGGCCCAGCCCCTCCGCCGAGCTAAACGGCGTCGTTGAGTTCACGCGGACCGCCAGCGGCAGCTTCCCCAGCGGTCACGCCGTCGGGGCCGTCGCCTATTACGGACTTATCACTTTTATTACGCTCAGCAGTGTCAAGTGCGGCCATCTACGGTTCACCTTCCCCGCATTCGCCCTGGCGATAATCGTCCTGACACCTATAGCCAGGATCTACGCCGGTGCCCATTGGCCGACCGACGTTCTGGGCAGCTACCTAATAGGCTTCATGGGTGTGGCGGGAATCGCCTGGTTCTACACCAACGTCAAGCTCGATACGCTGCACATCCCTCGTCCCAGGGGTAAGAAGCCGGAGACCATGGTGACCGACGGCTTTACGGTGGCCGGATCGATAGCCGGCAAGGTCTATCTCGACTGGAAAGCAGGCACGGCGACCAAAGAGTACAATCCGCCTCTGCCGGTGAGGGCGCTCTACTGGATAGCATTTCAGGCTCCCTTCCCCTACCAGGTCCGTAAGGACTCCCTGGAAGCCGCGGCAGCCAAACGCAAGATCGTCGGACTGCTGACCAAGCACCGGTTTGGATACGACATGATGGCGGCCGTCCACAGGATCGAGAAGAGTGAAAACGGCTATCGTTTCGTGACGGAGCTGATCCAGGGCGTCGAGCCGGAATCCAACGGCGAGGTAGAGGACCTCCTGAACGAGATGTACTCCTCCTTCCAGGAGGCCGGTATGCCCACCTGGCAGATCGCCCCGGGCAATCCTCACGCTTACTCCAACTTCATCCGGAGGCCAAACGGTGAGCTGAAGCTCATCGACCTTGAATCGGCACTGGTCTCGACCAGTTACCCATGGAAAGAGCTTCGCGCGGCCCTGCGAGACGGCAATTTCCCGACCTTTGACGATGTGGATTTCGTCCAACTCCGCGCGTATGTGTCAGCCCAGGCAGGACAGCTCACGGACACCTTGGGCATGGAGGGACTACAGGAACTCAATCAGTCCATCGATGCCGCCGAGTCCGTTTCCAGGTCATGGAAGGACAGCGAGCCCAGGATCTGGGGTCGCTTGGCCGCTAGGGTCTACCGCCTGCTGGACTTCAGCGGGCCGATCGCCGGTATCCGCCGCCGCCTCGACGGCGCGGAGGCGATGTCCACAGGCTTCCTGGCATCGGCTGTTGATCGTTGGGAGAGAGAAGGGAACATCGACGGCAAGACCGCCACGTCGCTCCGGGCCAGCCTACACACATCCGAGATGAGTGTGGTGGTGAAACACCTGGGTGCCCACATGGTGTTGAGCGTGGCGATAGTGATCCCTATCCCGGGACTGAGGAGCCTGGCCCGTGCCGGTTGGACGCTGGCTTTCCGCCTAAAAGGTCTCATTGGCCGTGCCACCGGCAAGATAACGAAGGAAGAATACCGGGCGGTACGCTCCATCCATACGGTACCGGTGATGCTATTCGCTCTTCTACCCGCGGTGGGAGCGGTCGCCTACGCGGTCAGTGATCCTATGTTGAAGGGTCCGGGCAGGATGCTTTTAGACGAAGCTGCGTCCAAGTTGCCCTTCAAGCTGTATCGACGCTTGAGGTTGGCCCGCCTCACCGCACCTCGCCGGGCGAACGCGCCTGACACACAGCCGGTGTTGTCCCGGGAAACCGCCTCAACCCTTGCCGGAGTCGAACCCGACCACAGTCATCCGAAAGGCCCACGTCATGAAACTCAGGCTCGAAGACCTGTAATCGCATATCAGGCCGAATCCGTTGGATATGGCACTTTCCTATTAAGCCGAAATAGCTTCGTTGACACTCTCAATAAAAGGTGTTCGTTACCAGCCTGTCCTCGAATGGTACTTGGTGAGTACCCCCAACCCCCCACCAGAGCAGGACCGACCCCCTGTGGACTCCCCCCAAATACGAGTGTTTTTAGAGACTCCAATTCCCAACAAAGGCAGGTTGACCTCACCACCCGCGTCCTCGGAGCCGTCGTCAAAAGCCACTGCGGTGAAGTGAGTGCGGGTGGCGCAACTCGGCAACGGTGTCGTCGTGTGCGTTTTCCACCGGATGAGACCTTTCTGTGCTCTGGACCCTGTCGTGGCGATCAAACAAGCTAGTCTTAACCGCATAGCCGATTCCGCATCTGAATTCGCTCAGCACCCCTCCACAAATGCGTGGTTAGCCTCATCTTTTTCGTAGGGCCTCGATGAGAGACATATCGTCGGCACGCAGGGCGGGATAAAATCCAGCTACTCCGCCTATCAAGACTGAAGACACTTTGCCACCTGCTATCGCACATCCTGGTCTAACCAGAGACCAATTCCGTTGCGACGTTCCATAACCGCTATTACAATCACGTTAGCAGTCCCGATTCCGCCGACCAACAAAGGCTGCTGCAGTTGGTTCCAGCGGACGGACGTCGCGTGACCTCAGAGGTAATCCCAATGAATAACTGGTACCTGTATCTCATAAGATGTCGAGATAACAGCCTCTATACCGGCATTTCCACCGATGTCGCTCGCCGGTTCGTCCAGCATCAGGGAAAAGGGAATGCAGGATCAAAGTACCTGAAAGGCAGAGGGCCGTTAAGCCTGGTCTTTCAAAAGTATCTGGGAACCAAGAGCCTGGCGTTGAAAGTGGAACGCAGAGTAAAGAGGATGACAAAAGAGAGGAAAGAGAAGCTGATTAAAGTCCACGATTATGCCGATCAAATCGTGAATCGGGTGAAAAAATAATCTTTTACGAAGTGGGAGGGGTGAACTCTGCAGTGAACACCGAGTGATGGTGCTGCTGGCGGCGTAAATCCCACGTTCCCCAACTGGGTTCGGTTAACTCCCAGGCGTCCCATTACCGCTGGCGTCGTACAGTTTCGGACGCATATGGGACGTAGGACTCGCCGATAGTTGCTTCTGGGTTGAGTGGGTTTCCCCTCAGTTTGATAGCCTTAAGGCTTCTGAGCCGCGCCGGCGGTGTGATCTCATCCTCTTCAAGATTAAGACCGGTCCGGGGAGTTGCCCAATCGGCCTGCACTGGCGTAATTCGATTCTGTCAATACACGAGCCAGCGGGCAGGGTTGGACACCCGCATCGTGCGTATCTGCTGGTCCGTGACGCCGGCGTCGTGCAGCCGCGGCTCGATGTGTTTCGAGATGTGCGCATAACCCCATCCACCGTACTCCACCAGCAGCGTTTTCCAGCACACGTCGTGCGACATCAGAATGTGGTCGACGTAGCCCCGCTCGATGGTTTCAACTACAAGCTCGATGCGGTCGGTGTCGCGAGCCATTTGGCTGAAGTTCGAGTCAGTGTAGGACTCTATTCCGAACGTATCGAACTCCACGAACGCACCCCGGTCGGCGATCGAAGCGACGTAATCAGGATCCGGCCTCGTGTCGAGGTGGCATATGGCAACCCTCTCAAGATCGGCGCCTGCGTCCGCGAGGATGTCAAGCGCGTGGTGAGCGAGCCGGTTCGGTCGGTAGTTGTAGGTGTGCACGGAAACGGGAGCGCCGGTCTCGGCCTGAGCGA
>CAZEDC010000021.1:0-2692 GCA_964510985.1 uncultured Dehalococcoidia bacterium | reverse complement strand
TTATGCACCTGCTCCGCCGCTTCGGTCACCGTACTGCCTATTGGTAGCACCAGGGGGTCGCTGCGCTGGAACTCCTCCAACTTTTCGCGTGGCGATTTGGTGTAGACCCGTATCATCTTCAGCGCCCGGAAGATCTCTTCGGCTAGCTCATCCAGCCCTACCCTCTCCATGGCGCTCGCCATCACAACGGGATAATCCCGCTCGAAAGCTTCGGATAGCGCCTGGAACTGGTCAAGGGCTCCTTGCACATCTGCCTTGTTACCCACCAGGACGACCGGTTTTGTCTGCCCAGGGTCTCCCTCATCCCTCTCGTCGGCTCTCGTCAGGAGGTGGAAGCCCCACTCTTCCAGCTCTGAGAACATTTGACTCACTTGAGCGACCGCGTCAACCGTCAGGTCCGTGACGACGGTGAACACGTCGCTGTTTCGTAGAAGGCCATAGAGCTGGCGCTGGGTGGAGGGGTTCGAAATAGGAGGGGTGTCCACAAGCTGGATGTAGATGTCTTTGTAGGGCAGCATCCCCGGCACCGGCTCCTGAGTGCTCAGGGCATAGGCCCCGACTCTGGTCTTGGCGCCGGTGGCCCGTGCCGTTAGCAGAGACTTGCCTACGTTGCTAAGACCGACCAGAGTGGCCCTCCCGGCACCCTGTTTGGGCAGCGAGAAAGGCTCGGACCGGGTGGAGCCGCGGGTGGGGCCCTCCAGCTCCCCCATTAACCTGGACAATCGGGCACGGAGCTGGGCCTTGAGGTGGTCTGTGCCCTTGTGCTTGGGCATCAGGGCCAGCATCTCCTGAAGAGAGGCTATCTTCGCCCCGGTGGTTTTCGCTTGGCGAAACCGCTCCTCAGCCTCGCGATACTGGGGTGGTAGGTTGGTCGGCATGGCAGTCCCTTATTTGGATGATACCGTTGCTGTCCCCACTGTTCAATATGCAAGGTCATCAAAGGAACTGGGGTGCTTCTCTTACAGATAGGGAGACCCCTGGCCCACTGGGCGGTCTTGTACCGGAAAAACCATACAGTAGCGGCCCAGACTCAGAGTTTCGTCTATTTGGGCAGAAGGTGAAATCGCGGTGCCTTTTACGCTATCGGTTTCCCAGCGCCTTATGATAGCGGCAGTAGTTGTAGAAACTGAGTGTAGGACGTCAGCGATAACTAGAATACGATAATTTCTCCCGGGCTTCCTCAGCCCGGGCCTGACCGATATCAGTACCGACACGTTCCCTGCCCTTGTGGGACTAACATAACGAGTGGTACAAAGATGGGGACAGGCCAGGGACGTTAGGTATCCCCGAATCGAAGCCGAGCGACATTCGCGGCCACGGGGAGTGCGGCAATACACCAACGGGCGGGGGGCGACGGCATGCTCAACTGCGGAAGCCACTCGCCAGAAGAACCGAGGAGGTTATCGATGGCAGCGCGTGAAATCCCCGACTGGGTCACCTTTCCCGAGGACGACTGGATCACCATCACGCCCGAGGAGGCCGGCCTGGACGCCGGGCGGCTCGACGCCTTCCTAGCGGGCCTGGATGTGAAGGGCGCCGACTTTGGCGGCGAAGACCACACCGGCAACAGGTGGGGCAGCGTCATCACCCGCGGAGGTTACCTGCTCCACTCGTGGGGAGACCGGCACTACAGGTTTCAGACGGCCTCCACGGGCAAGACCTTCTCATGGGTGCTCCTGGCCTTCGCGATAGAGGACGGCCTCATCGATCCAGATGAGCCGATCCACAAGACCTGGACCGGCGAGGGACAGCTGTCCCATCCCCACAAGCATCTCGACCAGGGACACCATAAGACCCTTACGTGGCGCCACATGATCGGCTTCAAATTCGGCAGGGTCCACTTCGGCGGCTTTCCTTTCGAGTTGGGCATCAGGTGGCGGGAGCGACGTACGGGGCTGGAGGACGCCGACGCCGTGCCCGGCGTGCCGGAGTGGACGAACTGGACCGGGGACCCTTTCTATGACCTCTACTCCCACACTGAGCCAGGGACCGTCGGCCTCTATAGCAGCGCCGGGTTCTGGCGCCTGGGCCAGGCCCTCACCGCGGCGTGGAACAGAGACCTGAAGGATGTCCTCGACGAGAGGCTGTTCAGCCGGATCGGCATTCCGACAGACCGCTGGGACTGGTACACCGGTGGGTGGGTCAAGGACCAGGAATACTTCTATCCGGACATCCCGGACACCTACACCTACCTCGACCCGCCATACGAGATCAACGGGCACGTCGTTCGAAGCGGACCCGGCTGGGTGGTTATCAGCGCGTCGGACCTGGCGCGGTTCGGCCATCTGCTGGCGACCCGAGGCAACTGGAAAGGGGAGCAGATAATCGACCCCCAGTGGCTGCGGGGCCACGGCGGTGGAAACAAGAGCGGCGTCACCGGGGAGAGCGAGCACTACACCGCCATGGCGCTGGTGACGACTCAGGGGCTCGACCACGTCCACTCGACCGTCAGGGAGAGCTTCCTGCCCCAAGAGGTCTTCGTGGGGCCCGTCAAGGCAACGAAGGCACCATAGACATCTCCTGTCTTGACTCGATGCCTAAGCCTCTGTCGTCCTCCCCCGTACGCGGGAGAGGACGACAGAGGCTAACAGCCTTGGCCTATGGTGAGTTGACGCTCAGAAGGGTTTCTTTTTGGAGCACTCTGTAACGATGGTCATGACCTGCTCTTGTGGGATTAACATGACGAGTGGTA
>CAZEDC010000020.1:0-2574 GCA_964510985.1 uncultured Dehalococcoidia bacterium | reverse complement strand
GGGATAACCTGGAAGAACCCAGGGGTAACCATGCGTATGCCCACCTCCGACACCACCACCGTGACTGAAGTATCGGAAAACCGCATCGGCTGGACTACCCGGTCTAAGCTCCTTGGATTCATACCCTCACAGATGTATTGGTCTTGCAACTTGGAGGGCAACGACGATGGAAACCGAGTCATCAACACACTCGAACGCGTCTTCATGATGGGAGTCCCGATCGGCTTTTTGGTCAAGCTACCGTTCCTTCCGTTTCTGTACTTGGGGCGAGGCACCATGATGGCCAGTGAAAAGAAGCTCGTCCGCACTTTGAGCGAGCCGTGACCCTTGGCCTGTACAGCGGGGTTAGCATCACGGCGTGGACACTCACGCGGTGGTCATAGATCGGAAATGCCATCTCTTCTCCCTTGGCTTAGCGATCTGGTTTCCCCAAAGTCGCCATCTTTCATTTCCTCCGCAGCGTGGGTGGATGGCCCAGGGAGGTGTTCCGACCGGGTCTCTCAACTCGGTCGGCCAGCAACCAGAGGGTAGGTGCAGGTGAGGGGCGGTGGGGTGCGGCTAAGGCTTCACGACGATTTTGAGCTGGGTTGTCGGCTCAAAAAGTCCCTCGAAAGCCTCCTGAATCTCCTCCAGCGGGATGAAGCTGGCTTCAGATAGAAGAGGCTCCATCCGCACTTTCCCGGACCTCATGAGCTCCAGTGCCCGCGACCAGTCTTCTAAGGTCTTACTGGCGGAGGCCTTCAAAACTACCTCCCTCCCGAGCCACTCCACCGGCAACACCGACGTCGGCTCCCAGGCAATAGCCACCAGCACCACCTGCCCGTAGCGTCGAGCCATCGACAGGGCCTGGTCCAGCGTGGACTTGGCCGCCGCACACTCGAATACCACATGAGGGCCGAGGCCGTCGGTCAGAGAGACCATGGCGGAGACCACGTCCTCCTCTGTGGGGTCGATGACCACGTCGGCGCCGAGCCTGAGAGCGGTCTCTCTCCTGGCGGGCGCCGGCTCTGAGACGAACACCGGACCGGCCCCTGCCGCCCTGGCCACCTGCAGGCATAGCAGCCCTACGGGGCCCGCTCCCAGCACGGCCACCGAGTCTCCCACCTTCAGCTCCGAGACTCTGACAGCGTGCACCGCGACCGCGAGCGGTTCGCACAGGGCCGCCGCCTCATCGGAGACCCCGTCTGGTATGGGAGTGGGCGCCCACTCCTCCATCAGGACGTACTCTGCGTAAGCCCCGTTGCGGCCCGCTCTGGGAAGGTTCGTGCTATAGCTGAAACGAGGGTCTGCGGTGATGCCGTGTGGGATTCCCGGGTGTGGCGTGCCGCCCCCTCCGACCACGCGGTCGCCTACCTTCCATCGAGTAACCTCGGTCCCCAGCCTAGCGATGGTCCCGCAGTATTCGTGGCTCATCACCGCGCCTGGAGAGAGAACGTCGTAGAGGACGGTGTGCACGTCGGTCCCGCAGATGGCGCAGTACCTTACCTTCACCAGGACCTGCCTCGGGCCGACCTCAGGCGTTGGGATCTCCTCCACCTCAAAGCGCTTGTTGCCTTGGTATACCGCCGCTTTCATGTGGGACCCCCCTCTGGTCGTCACATGTTCCCCCACTCCCTGCGCGAGGCCCTCTCGTGATAGAACCCATGTACTATCACGTGCCGTTACCGTACATTCCCCATCCCCTCGGATTCCCACCGATCGCGGATATTCGCTACCTCGATGGCCACGTCCTCGACACTACCCGGATGGTTCGTTGCCAGCACCTCCAATGTCCAGGCCCCATCGAATTTGATGTCGTCGAGGGCCTTCGCATACGAATCGAAGTCAAGCACGCCGTGGCCTGGGGGAAGGTGGTCGTCGTCATCAGTCGAGCCGTCCTGGATGTGGAGCGCGTACAAACGTTCCGATGCAATGCGGGCCTCTCCTGCGATGTCCAGGCCGACCAGCCGCGTGTGGCCGACGTCGTGGCAGACGCCGACGTACTCGGCTGGCAGGTCGGCCATGAACGACCGCAGCTCCTGCATCGTCTCAAGGGGTCGGGCTCGCATGTCTCTAGCCGGAAGATTCTCAAGCGCCATGCGAACGCCCGCGGCCTCCGCCACCACTACCAGTTCTGAGATCGACCGGTGGGCGTTTTCTGTCGCCGCGCCGACGTTTTCCAGGGTGTAGTAGACGGGACCGGGTGTCAAAGGACGACCGGTCGCGTGAACGATGATCGTCCTTCCGCCCACTTCCGCGAGAAACCGCATTGCCGCCGCAACCTGCTCGACACCGTCCTTGCGCTCGGCTTCGTCGAAGCTGGCGAGGTTTATGGCGTTGAAGGGGGCGTGAATCGTGTGGGGATAGACACCGAGGCTCTCCAGTGCGTCGCGAAACGGCTTCGGATCAGGTGGCCCCTCCTCCCACCCCACGCCTTCGGCCATCAACTCCGTCTCGGGAAACTGGCCCGCGGCAGCTGACCGGATCGCTTCGATGGGATCGCCAACGAATTGCCCCTGCTTGTCGTTCAGGAAAAGTACGCTGGCTATGCTGAAGGTCGGCATTGGTCCTCCTTTTGTAATGTCCCGCAGCCCT
>CAZEDC010000019.1:0-18007 GCA_964510985.1 uncultured Dehalococcoidia bacterium | reverse complement strand
AGAGTGAGCTTCGCCGGTGGTGTGGACACGCAGCGGGTGCTTCCGGAGGGAACGCCGGCGGAGGTGAAGACTGAGGTCAGGCAGCGTATCTCGGACCTGGCGCCCGGCGGCGGTTACGTGGTCGGTGCGGTGCACAACATCCAGCCCGAGGTGCCTCTGGAGAACATCCTGGCCATGTTCGATGCCGGGAAGGAATACGGGCGCTACCCCATCGGCAACGGAGCGGACTAGGAGAAGACTCCGTCGTTATATTGGAGCCAGCCCGAATTGGATGCCAACTTTGGGTCAGGAACAGGTAGTTGAATGTTTGATGCCCTGATCATCGGCGGGACGGTCGTGGACGGCTCGGGAGTTCCCGGTTTTCGAGCCGACGTCGGTATTGAGGGCGAGACGATCCAGGCCGTGGGTGACCTCTCGCACTCCGAGGCAAGACGGGTCATCGATGCCAAAGGGCTGGTGGTCTCGCCGGGCTTCATCGACACCCACACTCACTCGGAGGGCATCCTCCTGAGCGATCCGCAGCACGCCTACGGCCTGCGCCAGGGTATCACCACCGAGATCATGGGCCTGGACGGCGTGTCCTTCGCTCCCCTGTCACCCGAGAACTACCGCCTGAACCGGCGCTACCTGGCAGGGCTGCTGGGAGACCCGCCCGATGACCTGGACACTTCAAGCGTCGCCGCCTTTCGCGCCAGCTACCACCGGCAGGTGGCGATCAACACCGCATACCTGGTGCCGCACGGAGCGGTCCGCCTGGAGGTACTGGGGTTCCGAGACGCACCGCTGGCGGGGGACGGACTGGAGCTGGCCAAGCGACTCGTCAGGGAGGGAATCGAACAGGGCGCCGTCGGGCTCTCGGCCGGCCTGAGCTACTATCCAGGGACCTGGAGCGACACCGAGGAACTGGTGGAACTTTGCAAGACTGTGCGCGAGGCCGGCGGTGTGTACGTGACCGAGCTTCGAAAGCTCAACACCGACCGTGGTTTCGGCGGAGGTGGCGTTGCAGAGGCACTGGAGACGGCCCGCCGGTCAGGTGTATCGATCCATTTCGCCCACTATCGGACGGCGCCGGAGACCGCGGGGGACCTGGATACGCTGCTGGAGCAGATAGACCAGGCCAAGACCGAGGGGGTTGACGTCAGCCTGGATATCTATCCCTACCCGGCGGGGAGCTCGTTCCCGGTGGGGTACCTGCCGGACTACGCCCAGGAGGGCGGACCGGATACGATTGTCCGGCTGCTGGGCGACCCGGCGGAACGAGCCAGACTGGCCTATCACCTGGACCAGAGCCCGTGGAGGCCGCTGGAGGATGTGGTGTTCACATATCTCCCGAACAACAGCGACCTTGAAGGGATGAGCCTACCAGGTGTCGCTAAAATTCGCGGGCTGTCCATGGGCGAGGCTCTCTGCGATCTGCTGCTGGAGGAGGACCTGAAGGTGGGGTACCTGACGGCTCCACCCAAGAGTGTGGCTCTGTGGCGTCAGACAAGCCATGACTGCATGGCGCTGCTGTCGCGCGACGATTACATGGCGTGTAGCGACATCACTCCGCTGGGAAGCCTGCCACATCCCCGCTGCTTCGGCGCATTTCCACGGATGCTGGGCCGCCTGCGCCGGGAGTTCGGCGGGATTAGCCTCGAGCAGGTGGTGCACAGGATGACTCAGAGGCCCGCGGAACGATTCAGGCTGACCGGGCGCGGACTGGTCCGAGACGGGTATTGTGCCGACTTCGTGGTGTTCGACGCCAACCGGATCAACGACACCGCCACCTACGACGACCCGCGCCGGCACCCGACCGGCATACCATACGTGCTGGTCAACGGGGAAGTCGCCGTGGACCGGGAGCGGTGCACGGGAGTGTGGGCCGGGCAGGCAGTGCCGTAAGGGTATCTATCCTCGGCGTAGGCTCTGGTCTGTTCGTGAATCCGACCATCTTGGCTGCGAGATGTTACCGCAATAGAGGGTGGTGGTCATTCTGGGGACGTACTCCGAAAAGGGGGTGAGCCCTCTGATTGCGGATGACCACCGTTGAGGGCCGTTCCGAAAGGAAATCTTTTTGGAGCACGAGGCACAATTAGATTGCCTTGGGATGCTGTGCTAACGCAGGGTTGCCGGGGTGTGGCGCGGGAACGCAGTATAGACTTGTTGGAGAGGGTTAAGGGATTCGAATCCCTGTCATCCTGCGTGGGAGATATTAGCCTGGAAACCCTACCCTCGAAATAACAGAGGACCTCTGCCCATCAGAAGAGATCAGGTGTAAACAGACGCTCCATTGCGGGTTTCTGACTCGAGAACCGACCAAAATACTTGGGGATCGCCTCTTGAAAGTCAGGCGTGATTGCCTTTTGCTTGTCCGATCACCGATGTCCGTAGGCTCTGATGATTCCTGGCAATCGTCAGTCCTTGGGTTAGGATGTTCCCGGGTAGAATTTGCATGCACCTTCCGGTCAATCCATTCGAGTTCCCCCGTTGACGTTCAACGATTGCCCGGTGATGTTCTTGGCGTCTTCAGATGCGAAGAAGGCCACGGCCTTGCCGATATCCTCAGGTGTTTGCTCCCGATTCAGTGGGCACCTTTGCTGTATGGAGTCGTCGAATATCTGGCGAGTTGTGAGATTTCGCTTGGACGGATCATTGCGTCTCACGCGTTCGGCTATGCGCTCCCACATAGGAGTCCAGATCGTGCCAGGGCACACGACGTTGACGTTGATGTTGTACGGAGCCAGCTCCAGGGCATATGACTGCGTCAAATGAATAACAGATGCCTTAGAGGATCCGTACGCCGCGTTGCCCCGGGCTCCGCCTCGTCCCGCGTGGGATGCTACGTTAACTATCTTGCCGTTACGCCTTTCTATCATATACGGCGTGACAGCCTCAGTCGCCAGTACCGTCCCCATCACGTTGACATCAAGGGTCAATTCCCAGTCCTCAATACGTGACCTTGTCGTGTCCTCGTAACCAGGAGCCCCGACGACGCCGGCCGAATTGACCAGTACGTCAATGCGGCCAAACCCGTCCAGCACGTCGCGAACCAGCGTTTCGAGTTCATCTGTTTTCGTCACGTCTACCTGATACGCTCTGACCTTATTATTCCCGAGAGCCAGCTCATCCCTGACTTTCTTCGCTCCCTCCCAATCGATGTCGGCTACCGCCACGTCGGCGCCACGCTCAGCCATCACCAGGCCGATACCCCTTCCCAGCCCACTCGCCCCTCCTGTGACCAGGACAACTGTATCTTTCAATTGCGTATCTCACCTCCGGCTTAATGGAATCAATACGATATCTAGAGTTCCAGGTTATTCAGTTGAGATAGCCTCTCCCGCCATTAATGGCCGATACATTTGTAAAGATCGGGACCCAGAACCCCAAAAGAATCGCTGGTAGAATGGCGACCGGCAATTCGTAGGCGACCCAGAGCACAGCAATGGCGACGCTCGCGACAATGGCGACTACAATTTACCCTCTTGTTGTCTTCCTAGACTTGAGCATCAACTACCTTCCTGTTGTTTCAGTGCCCTGCCCCATCTTTGTACGACTTGCTATATCAGAGCCAAGGGGCAGAGATCGTGTCGGCACCGATAGCGGTCACACCCGAGCCGAGGTGATCCGGGAAAGATTGTCACAGTCCCATCATTATTGATGTCCGACAACTAATGTTCCCGAACTCCATAGAATCCTGCAAGGAATAAAACAACACCCAAGCCCATCAAACCAATAAAAGCGCTGTTGGAAGTAGTCCCTAAAACAAGACCTACTATGAAGAAGATTAGCCCCAACCCCTTGAGAGTTCGGTTGTTTACAGCTCCACTATTCAATGGGCACCTCCCATTTCAAGCTGAGACCACCCGCCGGGGGAGATCTGCCCATCATTTTCGTGTCCCTCGTAATGTTAGTCCCACAAGGGTTGGGGGCCGTGTCAGTACCGATACCGGTCAGGCCGGAGCCGAGAAAGTCCCCGTTGGGTGTCATACGGGCGGACCTACGTAGTCCACGAAAACCGGACTGGTCCAGGCCATCTCCGTGTCGGTCTGAACTATGCGTACCCAATAGGGGTTGACACCCGGTCGCGGTGAAGGATCGGTGAAGGTAAACTCGGTGGTTTCCACACTCGGTTCCGGCGCAAGAGTGACCGTGATTTTTCGGTTCAGTACGCCGATATCCACCTCCCTTGGGCCCCGGGCCAACTCTCGAAGGCTGACGTCGAAAACCAGGCTCTCCGCCGGAGCATATGACATCTTCCTGGGGTTTTCCCCTCCATGGCCACCGTACAGCGCACCGGTGATCATGGCCGTTCTCACTGCAATCTGCAATTCGGCTTCATCCGCTCCGCTCAGGTCCAACACGATCCCGCTACGGTAACCACAGGTTACCGAATGCCAACTGAGGGCGTCCGTCGTGATATCAAACACATGTGAGCGAGGGCTGTCGAAACGCAACTGATCGACCGATCTGATGGCTCCACGTGTGACTCTCAGGCTGCCATCCCAGACAACACCGGAGTAGCTGGTCTTCCGGCTCGCCCCCTCCCAGAGCACCCGTACCCGGTTTCTCGTGGGAACCAGGCCTAGCGGATGGTCGTAAACCTTCTCTTGTCCACTGAAAAGCTCTACCGATTCAAGGGGTGCGGTGCCGGCCACAAAAACCGAAAGCTTTGGAGATGATGAGGTCGCGTACTCCTCGCCCATCGGGTGATGGTCTCCATCCACTCTTACTAGAATCCTGGCACCTGTGGTGGCATAGCAACGGCGGGCTTTCAGAGCCCCGTGGATGGACTCCAGGGTAGCTTGACTGGCAAAGAGGGCGGTGAGCCCTGCCTTGGCGTAGCGGCGTGGTTGGTGGCCCGGGTGGTCCGTACCGGGCCGTCCCGTGTGGCTGTCGCTGCCGCCAATGAGCCCCAGCTTGTAGCGACGCTCCAGGACCTCTTGCAGGAACCACTCGAAAGAACCATGAGTCGAGACGATCTCCAGGGCCGGCTCCAGAGTGGGTTCGTGATAGCTCAGGTCCGCGTGTTCTCCACCTACATGCGGGGTGATGACCACGTCCTCGTTTCGGTAGGCGCGGTAAACATCCACAACATGAGTCAGGTTGGTGCCGACGTCCGATTTGTCCCCTACCCCTGAATGACTTGAGCGACGTATGGGCTGATTGTATCGACGGAAATAGACGTTGTGGTGCCCTCCAACGCTGGTGCTGCCGGACCATTCAAACCCGGGCAGCGGCACGAAATGACCAGGTCTGTAGAACTCGCTTTCAGCCCGTTGCTGGAGTACCCAGTCCTCGTTGGAGAGCGAGTGGTCGTTGCGCTGGTAGCCTACGAAATCGATTCCGGCGACATCGCGAGCGTAGTGAAAGAAATCCGGAATCTTCGTCGCCATCGCAATCTGTCCGCCATGTGGGTCTCCCCAGTAGAGGGTATGTTGGGCCGAATCCCTACTGCTAAGGATGGGATTGCTGCGTCCGGTCAGCCCGTTTTCGGAATCGACCACCATGACCTTGTGGACCCCATCCTTGATGGACCTACACCCTTCCATGAGCCTGACACCTTTATCCTCCGGACCAAAAGAATGCCGCGTTACCGGGATATCGACGGCGTCGGCCTGAGCTTCAACCGTTCCGCGATATGCCTTGGCAGGGTTTCCCCATTCGTCCTCCGCCTTTATCAGCAGTCGGAAAGGTTGCCCTATGACCACCGTTGAAGGCGCTACCACAACCAGCCTGGCTGCCCTCCCACCAACGATGGCGACGTGCGGTGGATCAGGGAGAGTGACGAATCCGTCCTCATCTCCCACATCCACGTCCAACCAGAAATACCGTTCCCTCTCCTGGAACGTCTGTGCTCGGGAGCCCGGCCCCCTTCCGCTCACGTCACCGTAGGTCAATAGCAACTCATCCCCGGGTTTGAGTCCTCGTCCATGTACCGTCAAAAGCAGGGAGGTGATACTTTCGACCGTAACGGCTACTCGAGCGGCTCTCGGTGCTTGCAGGGTCATATAGTCCGCACCGCCGAGATCGTAGAATTGCGGGATGCCCCAGTCGGTATCGGAATCGGTGTGGACGCGGATGCGTCCTCCGCTAGCGATACCTTTCGAGCCTACGAGGTAGGTAAGCCGCCAGGTGCCGTAGCTGCCGGCGATTACCTCGTCTGTTGGAACTATTGTGGCGTGGCCAAATAATCTTCTAAGCCCTGCGTCATTCATGATGTCCTACCCGCGAACCGGCGATAACGCCGCCTAAACGTGCTTAGCCCGGCCAGCGTATCGTAAACACCCACAGTGCGTCGATAGGATGTATAGTACGTCAGCGATAATGAGACTGCGATTATCTTACCCGTGACACTCGGATCGGGCCTGACCCAAATGGGAAGCAGCGCAAAGTTTCAGCCTGAAAGGTGAACTGCCAGCTCGTCGCTGATGCGGCCACCATTCCGGCCGTCCTCGGGGGACCCGTTTGCAGGGTTTCTTTTGATGGCTGGAAAATCCTGCTCCGGCCGCTGTTTTGTCGGAAAAAGGTGTCCCAAGTCCGTGTAGGGGTTGGCCAAAGTCCTCTAGCTGAGTTGGCCCAGGTCGAAAGGGGAATCATCGTAGCCGGCTAAAGCTAAGACCATTTTTTATATTTAAGTACGTTGGGACTGAATGATGAATTCACGCGAGAGGTATGAGAAATCCTTCATCTGGTGAGCCTGGCCGTAGACATATCCAACCGGTACCTGGGCGTTCCCTTAGTTCACCGTAAGTGGTATGGCGGGAGACTTGAACGGCGACGGTTACTCCCCCGTCATCGTAGGGGCGTGCTCCTACGACAACGGGGAGACCGACGAGGGCTGCTTGCGAGACGCTTCACCCGATGTCTGCTGAAAAAAGCCAGACAGTCGCGGCGGCCTAGCGCTACAGCTCCACGGGCGTCTCAGAACGAATGTGGAAGACCTTCCGGACGGTCTTGGTAACCACCCAGGTGGACTTGGTGCCGGTGGTTACGAAAATCAAGTCGCCCGCGCGGTACGTGTTGCTGCGGCCGTCCTGATCGGTGATCGTAACCTCCCCTTCCAGGAGTGAGAGCGTCTCGTCCCAGGTGAAGTCCCAGGTGAACGAGCCGGGGGTGCACTCCCAGACGCCGTTCCCCAGGCGCTTGTCTTCGGACTGCCACAAGAATCGACCGGAGGCCTGCGGGTCGCCTGAGATGACCTGTTCCTTGGGGAGAGGCCAGGGATCGAGGGACGCGCCGGGGGCGTTGACCGTAAGGATGCCACCGGCAACCTTCTCTTTCTGCATCGGATAACTCCTTTCGTCCGAGAGTCCTTATATAAAATCGGTCACCCTAGTTATCGTTACGTGCCCCTGCACTAGCGTTGAGTGTGGCCGCTAGTCTAGGTTACAGCTGTGAATGAGGCATGGCGCCTGCGCCGTGTCCACCAAAACGTCAGGCCCAGAATGAACGCCATGATCCCCAGGGCCCACGAGGTCACCCCGGGCACTGGCGTAGCGGTGGATGCCGGGCCTGGTCCTATAGCGTAGAGCTTCCCGTCGTGGAATCCCACGTAGATAGTTCCGTCGGCACCTATGGCCGGAGAGGACTCGACGTCTCCCCCCGTGGTAAAGCTCCACTTCAAAGAGCCATCAGCGTTGATGGAGTACAGCTTGTCGTCGTTGGAGCCGACGTATATGTTACCGTCGCCCCCTATGGCCGGAGAGGAAAAGATCATGCCTCCTGTGGCGAAGTTCCACTTCTCGGTTCCATCCGCGTTGATAGCGAAGAGTTTGCTGCTATTGTTGCCGATGTAGATGGTCCCATCGGCGCCGATGGCTGCAGAGGGGTAGACGGTATCACCGGTTAAGAAGTTCCATTTTTCGGTACCGTCGGGGTTGATGGCGTACAGGCGGTAACAACTAGAGCAGCCCGCGTAAACGGTGCCATCGGCACCAATAGCGGGGGACGACCGGTAGTTAACGTATGGGGTGCTAAAGCTCCACTTCTCAGTACCGTCGGGGTTGATGGCATGGACCTTGCTGTCATGGCCGGCAAAATAGATGGTACCGTCGGTGTCAATGGCCGGAGAGGAGCCGCTGAGGCCCCCCGCGGGAACGCTCCACTTTTCCGTGCCGTCGGGGTTGACAGCGTACAGGTTACCGTTATTCGCCCCTATGTAGACCGTGCCGTCGGTCCCTATGGCTGGGGAGGACGCCTGGTTAGTGCCGGTGTTGAACCTCCACTTCTCGGTCCCATCAGAGTTGATGGCATAGAGATTTCCGTCATGGGAGCCCACGTAGACAGTGCCGTCGGATCCTATGGCCGGGGACGACTCTCCTTGATTTAAAAGACCCCCGACGACAAAGCTCCACTTCTCGGTCCCATCAGGGTTGATAGCGTACAGTGTGCGGCCTCCCCCTTGCGAGCCCACGTATATGGTGTCATCAGCACCTATGGCCGGGGAGGCGTAGATGATTCCCCCGGTGGGGAAGCTCCACTTCTGCGCAGGTGTGGCGGGCCCGGTATAGGGACTCCTTCCCGTGTGCTTGAGGTCGTGGTGGAACACCGGCCAGGGAGTATTGCCCAGGCTGGCTTGTATGCTCCCGTAAACCACGCCGAACACCCATAAGATGGGCAGCATACCCGCTACCAAGATGGCAACTTTCAGCTTCATAAAAGCGTGGCCTCTAGATACGGACTATGGCGAGTATAGGCCCTTTTGTCAAGGGCGACCACAGCGTAGTTTTTTACTGCAGTCTAACCTGTTTTTCAATGACAGCTTACGTGGACCGCCATTCTGGAGCCCAGTACAGGGCGTGGTCCGGCGAACCCGCCAAATGGCGAGAATCGGAAAGCGGGATTTACACCGCCAACTCACGGAAAACCCTGCACTCCAGTCGAACTGCCAGATCCTCTATTGCGGGATACGCGGTTTCAAGCCCTTCAGGCGCTTCGAGCTCTGCGGCGAGATGATGACCGGCTCAGAAAAGAAGGCCCGCGAACACGTTGCTTTTCACGCGGTCTCCCCGGCAGTGGTTGCCCTGAACGGAGTCGGAGCGTACGGTCCGGTCCGCATAGTGGTGCGCTTGGGAAATCAGCTAAATACGTCCGCTAGATCGCTGTGTACGCGTAACAACACTTACCGGTACACTTAGGGAGATAAAAAATTACAGTGATACGTGAGAGAAAGGAGCCGATCTGATGAAAATAAAAGACGTCAAGACCTACGTTGTTGCGAATCCACCTCCCCATCATGGCGGGGCGTATTTCGTCTTTTTAAAGCTGACTACTGACGACAACATCCAGGGGTTCGGCGAAGCCTACGGCGTCCCCTTTCACCCGGACAAGGTGACGCAGCTAATTGAAGACGTGGTCGAGCGATACGTGGTTGGCTGGGACCCTTTCAGGATCGAGAGCCTGTGGCGGATTATCTACTCCAGTGGGTTTACCCAGCACCCGGATCTGTCGCTGGTGGGAGTACTGAGCGGCATCGAGATGGCCTGCTGGGACATTCTAGGCAAGGCGCTAAACCAGCCGGTCTATAACCTCCTCGGTGGGAAGGTCCGCGAGAAGCTCCGATCATACACGTACCTGTACCCGGGACCAAAGAGCGAGACCGGAGATGTCCTGTCGGTGGCCGACGCATTCGGCGACGCCGAGGTCGCGCCAGTCAGGGCCGCCCATTACGTCGAGCAGGGCTTCACCGCCGTGAAGTTCGATCCCGTCATGCCCATGTCCGCCTTTGACCCAAGACAACTCTCTCTGGAGTCGCTGGACAATGCGGCGCTTGTCACGAGGAACATACGGGAAGCCGTTGGTGGAAAGTGCGACCTGTTGATCGGTACTCACGGCCAGATGACGACTTCCAGCGCAATCCGCCTGGCAAAAAGGCTGGAGCCGTTTGATCCGCTGTGGTTAGAGGAGCCGGTGCCACCGGAGAACAAGAAAGAGATGGGCCGGGTAGCCCACGCCACGAGCATCCCGATCGCATCCGGTGAGCGCCTGGCCACCAAATACGAGTTCGCCGAGCTTCTTGACAGACAGGCGGCCGCCATACTTCAGCCGGCGCTTGGACGGGTAGGAGGGATACTGGAGGCCAAGAAGATCGCCGGGATGGCCGAGGCACACTACGCGCAGATGGCCCCGCATCTCTACTGCGGGCCGATCGAGGCCGCAGCCAATATACAGATTGGGACTTGCAGCCCCAACTTCCTTATACAGGAAAGCATCGAGACCTTCGGTGGTTTCCATGCCGAGCTGCTTATAGAGCCGATTCAGTGGGAGGATGGCTACATCATACCTCCAGATAAACCGGGACTGGGCGTCGAGCTTGACGAGGAGGTCGCGGCCAAGCACCCCTACACCGGGCCTCTTTTCATCGAGATGCTGGACAGACCGGTCTAGCCTGAGAAACGACCATTTTCTGGGCGGTGCCCCCGGACTTGATGAGGTGTTCCAAGGTCTGCTGGATGTTGTCCAGTGGCACGTGGCTGTCGCCGCAGAACACTGACTCCATCTGCGCGCCTAGCCCCTCTCCATTTAAGTGTGAAGACGCAATCGAGGCTCTTCAGAGAAGGTTGATACCATCTGCTCATTTGCAGCGCACAGCCGATTTGGGTGCAGAAAAGTTAATCGGGAAATGCCGGCTAACCGGAGTTCAGGATGAGCTGGGATTTCGAACTGATTGACCTGCCATAGGGAGACCTCCGAGGGCCCTGTGTGGGACGGTGGTGGGCTACTGTTCACAAACATACGATCAAGCCGGATCATACATTACGACCCTGAGTCCGGAAAGTCGCAGGTCTCTCGCCGGAACTCGAACAACGTCAACGAGTCGATGCTGGCGCCCACAGGCAGGCGTAAAAATGGTGCTTTGTTACCAGGACATTCTGTGTTGACGAGTGGATGGAGGTACCCTGGGGTTAGGGGTGACGGGAAGGTCTATCGGGCCGGCTGACGGCATTCATGAGCGTAACCACAATCACCCTCGTCGAGGATATTATGGTTCCGGAGATCCAGGCAGTTTGAAATGGAGGATGTCGAGATGACCGTCGCTAGAGCCGGTGATACCCTCATCCTAAAACTGCCCTGGAAGAATTGGAGCCTGAACTGGAAGGAGGAACCATGAACCCGGACGATGTACGGGCGCTGTTCCCTATCATGCAAAAGCGTGTCTACATGCTCAGCGGTGGGATAGCTCCCACCAACACACGCGCCCTCGAGGCGATGCGCAAGCACCTGGACTATCTGACCACTGACCCGAGCCTTCTGTACCTTCAGGACCTGAAGACCGACTTTATCGAAGTCCGCCGCCTGTTCGCATTGCTGATGGGTGCTGACGAAGACGAGATCGCCGTCGTCGAGAGCACCTCGTCCGGTACGAACATCGCGGTCGACCTTATCGATGTCACTCCCGGCGGCAACGTCGTCTTTGACGAGTGGGCCTATCCGTCCACTGTGTACCCGTTCATGCTCCCTGTCCGCGAGAAGCTTGAGAAGAGATTCGTGAAGCCCCGGGACGGAATGATTCACCTGGAGGACATGGAGAAAGCCATCGACGACAACACCGTCGCCGTGGCCGTATCGCACGTTACGCAGGGCCAGGGGTTCCGGCAAGATATTGGAGAGTTGGCCAAGATCGCCCATGCCCACGGCGCGCTGCTCATCGTGGATAGGGCGCAGTCGGCCGGCGCGATACAGATAGACCTGCACGAGTCGGACGTGGATTTCTTCTCCTGCTGTGCCATGAAGTGGCTGCTGGGCGCTCCGGGCATCGCCTTCTTGTACGTAGCGCGACGAAACCTTGACCGGGTGCCGTCCCACGCCGGCTACGCCGGCAATAAGAAGGGCTTCGACATCCACGACTTCGAGCTGCACACCTCCGCCGAACGCTTCCAGCTCGGGATGCCCAACCTGATGGGTCTCGCTTTCACGAAGCCCGGACTGGAGATTCTACTGGAGACCGGCATGGACGTGGTGGAACGCCATGTCCTCGACCTGTCGGGGTACTGCATCGCTGGATTGCGGGAACGCGGTGTAAACGTGTTAACCTCGCAGGAGCCAGAGCACCGACTGGGCAGAGTCGTGACGGAGATGGACGACGCCCAACAGCTATGGAAGTTCCTATACGACAGAGGAGTGGACACCCGCTTTCATGGCAACCTGTTCAGGCTCGACCCTCACGTCTTCAACAATCGGGACGATATCGACCGCTTTTTGGGAGGGGTAGACGACTACCAAGCACGGCACTCCGTGTGAAAGGGAAAAAGGACTTACATACGGCGCACACAGGGAGTAGGTGGGAAATGGGCGCTCCAGACCACTCAATAGACGGCGATAAGAGCATACCGGCGCTGGACAAGAAGAAAGTACTGATCACGGGCACAGCCGGCCGAATAGGAACAATCCTACTCCAGGCTCTAAGCGACAGATATGACTTGAGCGGCATTGACAGGACTCCCACTCCCGGCTTCGACTCGGCCACAGTCGAATTAACAGACTTGGACGCCATCAGGCCCGTCTTCCGAGATAAGGAGGTGGTCGTACACCTGGCGGCCGAGCCCCGACACACACCCGACATCGGCTGGGATCTGCTGGCGCCTGACAATGTCGTCGCCACAGCCAATGTCTTCGAAGCCGCACGGCAAGGCGGAGCCAACCGCGTCATCTTCTTCAGTTCCATGCACGTCAACGGCCTGTACGAGCGAGACGCCCCATACTCGGCCATCGCCCAGGGCAGCTACCAGGGTCTAACGCTGGACCGGATCCCTCTGGTGACCCACGAGATGCCAGTCAGACCAGACGGCCCCTACGCCGTCAGCAAGATTTTTGGGGAGGCGCTGGGACGTTACTACGCAGAAGAGTACGGCATGGTTGTGATCTGCGTCCGGTTGGGCACAGCGGGCGAGGACGACAGGCCGGTAGACGACGCCCGTAGCTACGTGAGCTGGGTCAGCCATCGGGACCTGGCCGTCATGGTGGAGCGCTGTATCGATGTCGAGGGCATCGCCTACGACATCTTCTATGGGGCCTCGGATAACACCTGGAAGATATACGATACCCCCCGTGCATGGCGAGTCCTGGGCTTCCAGCCGCAGGACAATGCCGAGAATTTCAGGCGCTAGCCTATATTGGCATCCGGCGAAGATGGGGCTGCGACGGTCTTACCCGGGCTTCCACACCTCAGGTCTGACACCGGTCACAGGTCAAAAGAGCACTTTCGAAGCAATATAGACAACGAGGAAGACACCGGCGCCGATAGGTATCGCTACAATCACGGCCATGATGTGGTCGATGCCCAGGTGCCGGCCATGTAGCCGCTTGAGGGAAGAAACGAACAGATGGATTGCGCTCGGTAAATTCACGCCGAGCACACCCAACGCGAGCCCGAATACGAAAGGTAGCAGCCAGGCCAAACATTCCAGGCCTCCTCCCTTGCACGTAGACAGGCCAACAAAGCCGACTATGGTCGCAGCGGCCGGTATGGTCCAAGCGAGCAGGCATATGCCGAACCCGCGCCATCGGCCCACGACTAGATAACCCAACCCGAAGCCGGGGACCAGGTTCAGCAGGGATGCCAATAAGACTCTTTTCACGCTTGGCCTCTTTACAGATTGTTCGCCCCAGTCTAGTCGGTCTCCACAGGCTGCCACCAGTGATGTTCGGACTATAATTCAACCGACCTTATCGCGATCATGCTGCCGGCCATACCCTGATTAACGGGACTACTGTGGTTGTAGGACGTCAGCGAAAATAGGGAGTCCATACTGGGGGAATACGTGGGGTAGCCTGGAGCGGTCTTACCAGCGGGGGCGGCGCGCTGTCCGCATGGACCTCAGACGCGTTACCGCGTCCTCGTCGTAAGGCCGTTCCAGGGAGGGGCGCTGCCAGGGGCTCAATGATGTGCATGGGGCGCCCAGGCCTGAGGCAAGTCGATCGTAGGCGAACTCGGCCAGTCTCGGGAGGGAGGCGACATCCTCGGCGTTGTAGCTGACCAGTGTGTCTCTGGCCCCTTTGTCGCCTTGCCGCCACATCCGCCACAGGAGCACGGCGTCGTAACCGTCGAGGCCGGACAGCGACGATGGACGGGCCAGACCAAGGCGCCTCTCAATGGACTTCAGTCCGCCTCGATAACCAAGACGGCTCAGAGGAAACCTGAGGTCGATGTGGGCTGTCTGTCGAAAGATGCGCCCGAACTCGTGCTCGATGTAGGGGATATCGAAGGCAGCCCCGTTATAGGTGACAACGAGGTCGTACTTTTCCACGGCTTCTCGGAGGTCCTCCAGGTTTTCGTCCTTGACGAAGGCCGAGTACCCATCGACATCGTAGATGCCCACCATAGTGATGTGGCTGAAAGCGGGCGAAAGCCCCGTGGTCTCGATGTCGAGGAAGGCTGCCCGGTCGCGGAAGTCGCCGTAGATGCGCCAGCGCTCCCCTGCCGGCAGTGCCTCTTGGAAGAATGAGGCGTCCGAGGCGGCGAGCCGTGAGCGTGATCCCTCAAGGATGGGGCAGAGTTCCGAGCGCCTTACTTCAACCCTGGAAGGCAAGTTGGTGCAGGACAGGAATTCCTCCCAGGTGGTAATGCCCTCGTCCCAGAGTACTCGCTCGGTGACGGGGCCGACCCCGGAAAGGTGGATGAAGGTGTGGGGTAACAAGGCGGCGGTGTCCTCCGTAGCCTACAGGCTATCCAGCTCTGCTGACATCGTCAACCACAGGCGCCTTATCGCCCATCTCAAAAGGGAGGTGACTTACACCCACCCTCGAGCGGTATGTTGGGGGATACCGCCAAGGCCCCACCAGAGCCCCTACAGGTCGGGGTTTGGACACCTCCGTTTCCGAGGAAGGACTTACGGACTCTCGAGGGGATAGCCGACGTCTCGCCAGTCGTCGGTGCCCCCCAACATCAGTGTTACGTCGTCGAATCCCTGCCTCTCCAGAACACTGGCCGCCGTGGATGCTCGCACGCCGGCGGCGCAGACGGTAGCGTAAGAGCGGTCCCTGGACAGAGAGGCCGCGTCCTCTGGTAGCCGGCCCAGCTCCGGGTGGATGGCATCGGGGACGTGTCCGAGCCGCCACTCGTCGTCGAAGCGCACGTCCAAGTAGCCCTCCAGGTCATCGTAACCGATGCGGATGAGCTGGCGGACCATCTCCTCTCTGGCCGCTGGTTCATCGCCAACAACCACCAGCGGCCTGCCCTCCTCCACCAGCCATCCGACCCAGGTACCGGCGGAGCCGCCGAAGGGGACGCTGTAAGAATTCGGGATGTGGGCCGCCGTGAACTCCTCGGGTATGCGTGTATCCAGGGCGATAGAGTTACGCTGCGTCCTCACCCAGACCTCTCGTGGAGCCATGGGGAATAGGTGCGGAAGTCCGCCCAGGATGCGCGGGCCTCGAACGTTGATGCCGGCCATTCGTGAGTAGTAGCTGGGAATAGAGGGCAGGTCGGCGGTGGCGAGTTCCAGAAATTCGGTCTCGCTGGCCGCCTGGAAGTAGGGGTTCGTCGCCCTCTCCAGACCGATAGTGGTGGTGTTGGCCCCGGAACCGGACGGCGCGGCCAGACAGAACGAGCCCGCACCGTGGGTCGGGTACACGGTCACGGAATCATCAAGGCCCTGTAACTCTCGCCTGATGGTTCGGAAGAACCACCTACCCAGAAATGGCGCGAGGTCCTTTCCCAAGAGATCGCTACGGGCGATCCCTCCCACCAGCAGGGCCCCGCCACTGAACAGTGCGCTGGATGCCGGACCCTCCGCGGTATCCGTAGCCAGGAACGAGATGTGTTCCGGCGTATGGCCGGGCGTGGCAATCACGTCGGACTTGACGGTCCCAACGTCTATGGAATCGCCCGGTCTGAGGGGGCGGTGGACGAAAACAAGGCCGCCCGCCCCGCTGGCACAAACGGTGGCCCCTGTCCGGGCGACCAGCTCTCGGCTTCCCGACACGAAGTCGTTGTGAACGTGGGTCTCCAGGGAGTAGAGGATTCGAACGCCCAGGGCCTCGGCCTCGCGAATGTATATATCCACGTCTCGCACGGGGTCCACCACAGCGCAGGCCCCGGTCTCCCGGGACCCCACCAGGTAGGAGGAGTTGCCCAGGCTCTCGATTTGGATCTGTTTGACAAACATGTTTCCAGTTCTTTCTGAGAAGTCTCACCCCTGGGAAGGAACGCAAAAGCCCTGACAATCCATGGGTTGGAACTTCCAATCACTAATTATCTTCAGTTGTCCCTGGTCTCTATCTTGGGACGATTTCCGGTGGAAAGGGGATTGTACATCAGAGTTTCTTTTTAGGGTATAACAACTTCCAGAATTCCTTGTTACTCTCACGGAACATGTCATTTCGAGCAGAGTCGAGAGATCTAATGCACCGGCCATAGACCCCTCGGCTTTGCTCGGGGTGACAGAGTGGGGAGATACTCGCTCGATGTGGCAGGGTGCGGAGCTGTTCATCACCTCCAGCACCCCAACCGGATAAGAGCGTGGAGGATTCCGTGTGGAAAACGTCTAGTCGGCGGCCGACTGTACTTCCGCGCGAAAGCCCCCGGTGTATATCTGACGGAGGGTCACACGCTGCCAGCTCAGGACCATGATTGCGATGAAGGCGGCACCGGCGACCAGGAGGAGCAGTGGCACGCTGACCACGTCGGCCAGGCCGCCGTTGATCAGATTGGCCGAGGCCATCATCCCTCCGATGTGTACGGAATAGACACCTCCCACCCGTCCTCGGATGCCATCCGGGGTGATGGACTGGATCATGGTGTGGGTCAAGGTCATGAACCCGGCCTGGCTGGCCCCCATTCCCGCCGCTCCGGTTAATGCCATGGGCATGTTGCTCGACATGGCCAGGACCGCCGGGGTGAGCCCGCTGAGCAGGCCGAGGTAGAGGAACAGCCGGCCCCTGGTAATCTCACTGTCAACTCCCGCCACGGCCAGCACGGACACCAGAGCCCCGCCGCCTACCGCCATCATCAGGTAGCTGAATCCGGCGCTCTCGGCGCCCAACTCCTCTCTGGACAGGACCGGCAGCAGTGACTCGAACGACATGGTCAGTCCGCAATGGAACAGGGCCAGCAGCATGATGGCGCGAAGGGTAGGAGTCCGGTACACGAACACCACACCCTCCGCCAGGTTTGCGACGATCCCTTGGCTACGCTGGATCACTCCTGTGGAGGCGGTCCGGATTTTCAGGGTCTGAAACAGGCTGATGAGATAGAAACCGGTGCAGAGAAAGAATGCGCCCCCGACGCCTGTGGTGGCCAACAGCGGCGCGATGGCGGCAGGACCCAGCAGCCGCGACCCGTGGACGGTCACCTGGTTCAGTGCGATGGCGTTCAACAGAAGGCGGTGTGGCACCAGGTTGGGGATCAGGGCCTGACCGGCGGGCATCTGAGAGGCCCGCGCCGAACCGTTGACCAGCGAGAGCACCACCAGGTGCCAGATATCGACCGTGTCTGTCACGACCAGAATAGCCAGCACCAGGTTGTGGCCGGTGTTCAGTGCGAACATGGCCGCCAGGACGGAGCGGCGGTTGAACCTGTCGGACAGGTACCCAGAAATCGGGGTCACCAGCACCCGAGGGATCATGGCGGCGAACGTGACCAGGCCCACCCATAGAGAAGACCCGGAGAGGTCGTAGACGAGCCAGCCTCGGGCGACGATAAGCGCCCAGGCCGCAGCCCCCGCCGCCAGATTGGCCGACCACAGGGTCCTGTAGTCGGAGTAGGACAGGGCGGCCAGGTACCTCGCGCGGTAGTCGCGTGTCGGAATGTTTGGGCGCATCACCGGTCACCAAACGGCAATGACAGGACCTCGACATGGGTAGGGGCTGTGCGGATGGTATGTTATCGTAAACGGTGCGCCGTGCCCAGGTAGAATGCTTTGCCAGGTGGCCGTTCAGAGGCATTTCGCAGATGTTTATGCTCTGGGAATGACCCGACGACTGGTGTTTCCAACGGACCCGGACTACGGAGTATTAGGAAGCTATATCAAAAAGGGGGGGGGTGATTTACACCCACCCGCCCGCCCTCAAGGGTTTTTGTTCCTGG
>CAZEDC010000018.1:0-6718 GCA_964510985.1 uncultured Dehalococcoidia bacterium | reverse complement strand
TGGGGGTATCCCCAAAAACCCCTTGCAGAGGGGGACACCCCCTCTGCATTCCCCCGGCGAGGGTTTTGAGATACTCACCAAGGGCAGACGCCAGCCGACCTGCATCCCATCGACATCTGGTAGAATGACGGCTTCCCACTCTACAACCCACGGGAGACCCGGTTGATCGTAGAACTTGCATACGGACGTGCTGGGCTGGAAGTGGACCTGCCGGACGACCGGACCACGGTCATCGAACCCCGGTACGTCCCTGGCCTGCCCGACCAGATCGGCGCGTTGCGAACGGCCCTTCAGAACCCTTTGGGTACGGCACCCCTGCGCCGGCAAGTCAGGCCGGACCAGTCAGTGGCCATATCGGTCTGCGACATCACAAGGCCGATGCCCAGTACGACGGTCCTGCCCGCCCTGCTCCGAGAGCTGGGCCACGTGCCGGCGGAACAGGTGGTGATACTGGTCGCCACGGGAACTCACCGCTCCAACACGCCCGAAGAACTGGACGATGTGCTGGGGAAAGAGGTTACCGAGAGATACGAGGTGGTCAACCACAGCGCATTCGATAGAGACGGACTTGCCTACGTGGGAGAGGGACCTGAGGGCACCCCGATCTGGCTCAATAAGCGATGGGTGGATAGCGACGTGCGGATCACCACCGGGTTCGTGGAGCCCCATTTCTTCGCGGGATTCAGCGGTGGGCCCAAAATGGTAGCGCCGGGTCTGGCCGGATTCGAGACCATAATGGACCTGCACAGCGCACGGCTGATCGGCCACTCCAATTCCACGTGGGGTATCACCGAAGGCAATCCCATCCACGACAATATCCGGGAAATAGCGAGCCAGGCGGGCGTGGACTTCAGCGTCGAGGTGACGACCAACCGGGACCACATGATTACCAGCGTCTACGCGGGCGAGCTATTCGCGGCCCACAAGGCCGCTTGCGGCGTCGCCAGGCGGGCGGCGATGAGTCCCGTGAGTGAGCCCTTCGACGTGGTCCTGACGACCAACAGCGGCTACCCATTGGACTTGAACCTCTACCAGGCCGTCAAAGGGATGTCGGCCGCGGCGCAGGTGGTGAAGGACGGTGGCACGATAATATGCGCCGCCGAGTGCTCGGATGGCATACCGGAGCATGGAGAGTACAGACGAATTCTTTCAGAAGCTGAGAGTCCGGACAAATTACTGAAAAATATCTGCTCGCCGGGGTACGAGCGTCACGACCAGTGGCAGGTGCAGCTACAGGCCCAGATACAGCTCAAGGCCGAGGTGCTCATTAAGTCCACCTACCTGACGGAAGACGAGGTGCGGGCCGCACACCTGGAGCCGGTGGAGGATGTGGAGGTGGCGATCGCCGATGCGCTGAAAAAGCACGGTCCGGACGCCCGGCTGTGCGTCCTGCCCCAGGGGCCGCGGACGATACCCTTCCTGGAGCCGGGGAGGGAGTAGTTGGGATCGGCAGAGGGGCTTCGCCTCTCTACAAACTCTATTCTCCAGCAACTTGTCAGGGGGAAAACGAAGCGCAACGCCCGAAGGGGCGTTGCGCATAAGTTCCAATAGGCTTTGTTGGAGCCGGGTCAGGACTCCGCCTGGGACTGTTCCGGTTCCGGTGCCTCCGCCGCCTCTTCGGAGCAGGTCGAGCAGACGTAGCTGTCGCCCTTCTCCAGGGCGATCCCCCTGGGGATGTTCCTTTTACGTCCGCAGACGCTGCAGGTGGCGGACTCAAGGGGTGTCTTGCCGCGGCGGTTGGGCTCGTTTCGATAGCCGCGGAAGCCCTTGTAGTCCGGGTCCAGTCGTTTCATGGCCTCGAAGCGCTCGCGATCGGCTCGGCGACCCAAGAAACACCTCCAGAGTCGTATGTCGAGGGACCTGCCCCGATGGATTCAGCCTCCCGAACGGTCGGTTAGTTACTCGACGGTCACTTTGGCTCCAGCACCTTCCAGCTTCTCTTTGGCCAGGTCGGCTTCGTCTTTGCCTACGGCCTCCTTGACGGTTGCAGGGGCGCTCTCCACCAGGTCTTTGGCCTCTTTGAGCCCCAGGGTCGTAACCTCACGGACAGCCTTGATGACGTTGATCTTGTTAGGACCGATCTCTTTGAGCTGTACGCTGAACTCTGTCTGCTCCTCCTCCTGGGCGGCCTCGGCGGTCCCGGCAACTCCCTGGACGGTGGCCATGGCCACGGGCGCGGCGGCGCTGACGCCGAACTCCTCTTCCAGGGTTTTTACCAGGTCGGCAAGGTCCAGTACGGACATCTCTTTGATGGCATCAAGTATCTCGTCTTTTGTTGTCACTGCTGTTTTCGCCTTCGCCTTTGTCGTAGTTTTTGACTTCGCCGCCGTCTTCGAGGCCGTCTTCGCCTCTACCTTCTCTTTGGCCTTCTCATCCTCGGTTCCCTCTGCCTTTTCGGTTGCATCTGCCATGGTCTCACTCCTCATTTAAATGCGGATAACTTCGGCAACAAACAGTAAAATGATTGTCCGTTTGTTAATTGATACGCCGGATTACGACTCCTGTGGGAACTGCCCAACCCTTCCTTGAAGGACTCGCGCCAGCCCTGAGATCGGGGCGTTCAGTGTATAGACGAGACCGGCGATCGGTGCCTGCAATTGACCCATTAGCTTGGCGATCAACTCCTCTTTGGAGGGGAGTGTCGCCAGTGTTTCCACCTCGCGGGCGGTTAATGAGCGGTCGCCCATCAGGCCGGCCCTGATTTTTAACGGAGACCTGTTCGCCCGGACGAACTCTGCCAGGGCCCTGGCGGGTTCGACGGAGTCCTCTGTGCTATAAACGATCCCCGTGGGTCCCTCGACGATATCCTTGAATTGCGGCCTGCCCGCTGCGTCAGCGGCCAGGTGGGCGAGCGTATTTCGCACCACACGGAGCCTGACGCCCTTTTCGCGGAGTGCCCTCCTGAGGTTACTCATTTCGACGACGTTCAGTCCGGTGAAGTCGGCCGAGATGGCGATGGTGCACTGCTCTATCCATCCCTTCATTTCCTCGACCGCATCGATTTTCCATTGCGTCGGCAAGATTCACCTCATTTTTCCGCCGCGGCAGGCGCTCGATATCCGAATAAAAAAACCCTGAGCCACAGACTCAGGGCGACACCCGTTGGAATATTACGGTTGACCCGGGTTGGCCTCGGCGGGCTGAAGTTTTAATCCGCGGTCGCGGAGCCCACTGTCTGCGGCACGTAAACTATTCTACTCTAAGGGCAGAGGCGCTGGCAACGTCCAGTCCAATACTCGGGCCCATCGTTGTCGTGAGAAATGCGGAGCGGATGAACTCTCCTTTGAGACCGCTGGGCCTGGCGCGGACTACTGCGTCCATCAACATGGTCAAGTTATCCAGCAGTTGCTGCTCGTCGAAGCTCACCTTGCCTATGGGCACATGGATCAGGGATGTCCGATCCACCTTGTATTCTACCCGTCCCTTCTTGGCCTCGGCCACGGCCCTTGGGATATCCTCGGCTTGTACCACGGTACCGGTCCTGGGATTGGGCATAAGGCCGCGCCGACCCAGGATACGCCCTAATTTACCGACCTTGCCCATGACATCCGGCGTCGCGATGGACACATCGAAATCGACCCATCCGCCCTCTATCTTCTTGATAATATCTTCGTCGCCGGCGAAGTCAGCCCCCGCCTCCTCGGCGGCGGTTATGGCCTCACCCTGAGCGAAGACCAGCACGCGGATGGGCTTGCCAACCCCATGGGGTAGGGTGGCAACTCCTCGTACCATCTGGTCGGCATGACGGGGGTCCGCACCGGTCCGAAGATGCAGCTCCACTGTCTCGTCGAACTTGGCCGTTCCCGACTTCTTGGCCAGGGCAATTGCCTCACCGGGCTGGTAATGGGCTTCCCGGTCGCTGAGCGCCTCGGCAGCCCGATACCGTTTTCCGTGTTTTACCATTTTGTCCTATCCCTAACTACTCTTTAGGACTCCACCGTGATACCCATGCTCCGGGCGGTGCCCTCGATGATTCGTATTGCGCCATCCATGTCGGCGGCGTTCAGGTCCTTGAGTTTGGCCTTGGCGATCTCCCTGACCTTGGACACGGGGATGGATGCGACCTTTTCTGTTCTTGGACTGGGGCTTCCCTTCTCGATTCCGGCAGCCTTACGCAGAAGCTCGGAAGCAGGCGGACTCTTGATAATGAAGGTGAACGACCTGTCTTCGAAAACGGTCAGTTCCACCGGCACGATTGTACCGGTCTGAGACGAGGTCCGCTCGTTGTACTCCTTGACGAAGCCCATGATGTTGACGCCGTGCTGGCCCAAAGCAGGGCCGACCGGCGGCGCCGGTGTGGCCTTACCGGCCTCTATCTGAAGTTTGATGATCGCTCTGACTTTCTTCGCCAACTTATTGCCTCTTACTTATGCCCTTTCAACTTGTAGGAAGTCGAGTTCCACCGGGGTCTCTCGTCCGAAGAAGGAGACAAGCACCCGAACTTTGGCCCTTTCGGGATACACTTCGTCCACAAACCCCATGAAATCGACAAAGGGACCATCAGTGATCCGTATACCCTGTCCCTTGGTATAGCCGATACGTACTCTCGGCTTGTCGGACTCGATCTGTCGCAAGATGCCCTGGACCTCGTGCTCTTCCAGAGGGACGGGTTTTGGCCGCTTGTCCTGTTCGTCTTCGGCTGAGACGAACCCGGTCACACCCGGTGTGTTCCGGACGACGTACCAACTCTCGTCGTTCATCTTCATCTGGACCAGTATGTAGCCCGGGAAGACCTTACGCGGCACAGACTTTCGGCGACCGTCCTTGATCTCCATCTCTTCCTCGGTCGGAACTACGACCTGAAAGATTTTGTCGCGGATGTCCATGGTGGAGATGCGCTGCTCGAGGTTCTTCTTGACGCGCTCCTCCTGGCCCGAGTAGGCATGGATGATGTACCAGCGTGGCTCTATCTCTTCGGACATACTCATCAGAATAGCCAGTCGGGGTCTAACACCCTTTCGAACATCTCGGAGAACCCTATGTCAACGAGACCCAGGAAGGCGCCGATAACAGCCGCCACGGCTATGACCATAAGGGTCAGCCTCATGGTCTCTTCCCTCGAGGGCCAGGTTACCCGTCGTAGCTCGGAGACCACCTCGCCAAACAGCCTGAAGCTGAACGCCCTGCGAGTCGTCTCGGTGCTAATCCTGCGGGGCAACCCCGCGTTGCGGGCCATAGGCCTTACCTGACCTCCCGATGGAGTGTATGCGAACGGCAACGAGGGCAGAATTTGTTGAGTTCGATGCGCTGAGGGTCGTTACGTCGGTTTTTTGAAGACGGGTAAGTACGCTCCCGGCATTCGGTACAACCCAGGGTGATGAATATTCGGTTTTCGCCTCTACGGGCCATTTAAGTTTTTCCTAGCAAAAAGGTCGCGATAAAGTGTCTGGCTCGGGTTTAAAACTCCGGGTAGTCAGTCCAGTATTTTTGTTATGACGCCAGAGCCCACGGTGCGTCCGCCCTCGCGCACAGCGAAGCGAAGCTGCTCGTCCATGGCAACGGGCGCCTGGAGTTTTAGCTTCATCACGATGTTGTCGCCGGGCATAACCATTTCGACACCTTCGGGTAGCTGTATCTCGCCCGTGACGTCGGTGGTGCGGATGTAGAACTGGGGCTTGTAGCCGGAGAAGAACGGGGTGTGCCTGCCGCCTTCCTCTTTGCTCAGGACGTAGACCTGGGCTTCCGCCTCGGTATGGGGCTTTATGCTCCCCGGCTCGACCAGCACCTGACCACGCTCGACTTCCTCCCGTTCGACGCCTCGGACCAAGACGCCGACGGCATCGCCGGGTTCACCTTCGTCCAGCGTCTTGTGGAACATCTCGACGCCGGTGACTGTTGTGGTCTCGGTCGCCTTGATGCCGACAATCTCGATCTGTTGCCCCACCTTGACCATGCCGCGCTCGACTCTGCCGGTTACCACTGTCCCCCGGCCCTTGATGCTGAAGACGTCCTCGACCGGCATCAGGAAAGGCTGGTCTCTGGGCCTGTCCGGGACGGGAATGTAGCTGTCAACCGCGTCGAGCAACTCCCAAACCCCCTTGGACCACTCGCCCTCACGGGAGATGTCTTCGGTCTCCAGGGCTTTTAGCGCGCTCACCCTGACGATTGGGATATCGTCGCCGGGGAAACCGTACTCGGTCAGAAGCTCTCTCAACTCCATCTCAACCAGTTCAAGGAGTTCCTCGTCTTCCATCGCATCGACCTTGTTCAGGGCCACGACCATGGCGGGCACCTGGACCTGCCTGGCCAGCAGGATGTGCTCCCTGGTCTGGGGCATGGGGCCGTCGGGTGCGCTGACCACGAGGATAGCGCCGTCCATCTGGGCGGCGCCGGTGATCATGTTCTTGATGTAGTCGGCATGGCCGGGGCAGTCGACGTGAGCGTAGTGCCGCGCTTCGGTCTCGTACTCCACGTGCTGGATGGCAATAGTCACGCCGCGTGCCTTCTCCTCCGGCGCGTTGTCGATGCTGTCGAAGGGTCTATAATTCGCCAGGTTGGACTCCGCGAGCACACGGGTAATCGCCGAGGTAAGCGTCGTCTTACCGTGGTCGACGTGACCGATGGTGCCTACGTTTACGTGGGGTTTCGTCCTCAGAAATTTTTGCTTGGCCATCTAAACGTTCCTCCGTGCTGTGGAGCCCACAAGCAGACTTGAACTGCTGACCTCGTTCTTACCAAGAACGCGCTCTACCGGCTGAGCTATGTGGGCTCACTGTTT
>CAZEDC010000017.1:0-6731 GCA_964510985.1 uncultured Dehalococcoidia bacterium | reverse complement strand
TGATGACCTGCTCTGGTGTATGTTTCTTCCCTGGCATTTCTCCCCCTTTCTCCAGCCCAGGTTACTAACATTACACCTGGACCAGTTTTCGGGGGGCAGTTCAATGCGACATCAGGAACTGGCGGGCAGCGGTGAGGTCCTGGCCATCAGGAAGCTGACCGACGGCCCGACCGGCTTCGGCAGTGTCATCGAGGCCGACGAGTCCATAAACATTGGTGGCGAGATAATGGAGTTTCCCGCTACATCGGTGGTAGTCGCCTTCGACCCGCCCAAGAGCATCTCGTGGATTCCGGTACCGCCGCTCCCGACCCGGCGCATCCAATGGTGGTTCAATCTGAGTCCCGACTGTGAGGGGACCCGGGTCACCCACGAGGTCGAGGTGGACCTGGGTGAAGCGCGGGCGATGTTCGACGACTACGAGGGGACGCGCGCCGTCGATATCGCCCGAGGTATGGACAAGACCCTGGAGAACCTGAGGCGGTCCGTCGAGAAGTAGGCCCCAAAAAGCACTTGATGCCGAAAATGGGCGTTACAACGCTCCGCTCGTGGTGAGCCTGTCGAACCATACGAGCGGAGGGGGAGGTGCCGCTCATGTCCTTCGACAAGATCAGGATGAGCGGAGGGTACTCGCCGCCCTACTAAAGGGTGGCCAGGACTTCGTCCGCCACGGCCAGGGTCTTCTCGATGTCCTCGTCGGTGTGGGCCGCCGAGACGTACCACTGGCCCCTGGGGATGAGCCGAACGCCCCGCTCCAACATGCCCAGACGGAAGCGCTGGTACTTCTCCTCGTCCACGTTTTCGACGTGGGACCGGTAGTCGGTGATCTCCTCGGCCTCGGTGAACGACAGGTAGAAGGTCGGCCCCGGCCCCTGTATCAGCATCGGCTGCTCGTGCTTGGTGCCCAGCCTCCGTAGACCCTCCATGAGCTTGGCGCCGGTGGCGTAGAGCTGCTTGTGGATGGCCCCGTCGTCCTCCATGAGCTTGTTGATGGCGGCGTTGACCGCTGCCATGGACGTCATGTTGCTGTTGAGAGTGCCGCCGTGAAAGACGGTGCCGGCCTCCAACTGAGACATTATGTCCCGCTTGCCCGCGACCATGGATATGGCGAAGCCCCCTGCCATGGCCTTGCCAAACGTTGCCAGGTCCGGGGTTACACCCAGCAGCTCCTGCGCGCCTCCCAGGGCGACCCGGAAACCGGTTATCACCTCGTCGAAGATCAGCACAATCTCGTACTCGTCGCAGAGCCGCCTCATCTCCTCCAGATACCCCGGCCTGGGGAAGATGTGGTTGGTGTTGCACATGATGGATTCGGTGAGTATGGCCGCGATCTCGTCTCCTCGGCGCTCGATGGTGTCGCGCAGGATGTCGATGTCGTTCCACGGCAGGATGATGACCTCGTCGGCTGTGCCACGCCCGATACCTCCGGCGTCCGGGATCGGCGTGGGCGACTCTCTTGGTCCGGCCTCCTCCAGTGTCGGATGGTGGCTGTAGGAGATGCTGTCGGCCCACCCGTGGAAGTGGCCCTCGAACTTGATGAACTTGTTCTTACCGGTGTGGCCGCGGGCCAGCCGGATGGCCGCCTGGTCCGCCTCGGTCCCCGAGTTAGCGTACCGCACCAGCTCGGCGCACGGGACGATGCGCTGTATGAGTTCGGACACCTTTATCTCCATCTCGTGCTGGCCGGCAATGGCCTGGCCGTCTTGCAGCGAGGCGGCCACCGCGTCCACCAGGAAGTCGGGGGCGTGCCCGAAGATCGCAGGACCGTATCCCAGCCAGTAATCTATGAACTCGTTACCGTCCACGTCGTACATCTTGGAGCCCTTGGCGCGCTCGAAGAAGAGCGGGTGCGGCTTCTCCGGCGCCCTCGAACTGCTACCGACGCCTCCCGCGTGCGACTTCTTGGCCCGTTCGTAGAGTTCGCGGCTCTTCTCGAATTTCAACGGTTTACCTCCGATTTTCCAACTCTGGTGCTTGCTACCCGAACATCCGCGGAACCATGTCGCCTCTCAAGTCCCGCTCATCCTGAGCAACGTCGAAGGACATGAGCGGGACTTCCCCATCCGCTCGTATGGTTCGAAAGGCTCACCACGAGCGGTACGCCCTTCGACAGGTTCATGTCCCCTCCACGAACGCGGCCGCCTGCCGCTCCAGGTCGTCCCTTGCGTCTTGTAGGCGCTGGCCCCACCCCTCGACGAGTTTACGGTGGCCGTCCAGCGACTGCGCCGCCAAGTCGATCAGCCGTCTTGTCTCGGATGGCGCCGGGCTTCCGGCGGCCCTCTTGCCCTCCAGGTTGCGGACCGGATCGATGGCGCTTTCCACCTGGTCCTGGGTCAACCCTATGGGCCGGCCCGTCACTTCCCTGGCGGCCTCGTCCACCAGGTCGGAGGTAACCGCATCGAAGCGGAGCTCGCGGTCCAGTGCCAGGGTAACCACGTTGCCCACGATGGCATGGGCCGTACGGAAGGGCAGCCCCGTCTCGCGGACCAGGCTGTCGGCGAGTTCCGTGGCGGTGGAGAAGTCCTCGGACGCCCGCCGGCGCATCAGCTCCTTACGCACCTGGAGCCCCTGCATCGTCTTCCGCGTCAGGTGGACCATGGCCTCGGCCTGGTCGAACGCCCCCCACAAGGGGTCGACCGACTCGCCGGCGATATCCCGGCAATGCATGAAGTTCACGTTCTTCTGTGCGGCCAGATTGGCTACCAGCGCGCCCATCACCTGACCGGCCTTGCCCTTGACGTGCTCCAACGGCGTCGGGTTCTTCTTCTGTGGCATGATGCTGCTGGTGGCTGCCACCTCGTCGGCCACCTCCACGGTGTTCCATTCGTCGGAGCACCAGAGGTAGATGTCCTGGGCCAGGCGGCTGATGGTGACCGCCAAGATCGCCATGGCCGACAGCAGCTCGGAGACGTAGTCCCGAGAGGCCACGGCGTCCAGCGTGCTCTCCACTATGCCGTCGAAGCCCAGGAGCCGGGCGGTCATGTCGCGGTCGACGGGGAACCCCGTCCCGGCAAAGGCCCCGGCGCCCAGGGGGCTGAGGTTCAGCCTGGGATAGACCTCGGCCAGCCGCTCCGTGTCCCGTTGTATGGCCAGCGAAAAGCTGGCCAGGTAGTGGCCGAAGGTCGTGGGCTGGGCCGGTTGCAGATGGGTGTACCCCGGCATCACGGTGTCCACGTGCTCTCGGGCCAGGTCCAGTAAGACCTGCCTCAGGTCCAGCAGCGGGCCCAGGAACGATGCCAGGGCGTCCCTGGCGGCCATCCTGGTGGTGGTGGAGAAGAGATCGTTGCGGCTTCGTCCCGTATGGAGCCTTCCACCCGCGTCCGCGCCGACCTTCTGGATAAGCTGGTGCTCGAAGTTCAGGTACAGCTCCTCCAGGGTCGGGTCGTAGGTGAATTTTTCTATCCCGTCGGATTCCATCTCCAAGATGGCCGCTAGAAGGATCTTTCCCACCTCTGGAGTGAGGACTTGCCGGCGTACCAGCATCAGGGCGTGGGCCTTGTTCACCCACATGAGCAGCGGATAGTCCCGGTCCAGGTATTTCAACGTTCCGGGCTTGAGGACGTACTCCACCACCTCAGGGGCGGGTGGAGTCTTGATGCGCTCCCGCATGTCTGTACCTCCCGGGTTCGAGTGCTCGTGGGTCAGGGGTTCGTCTTGGTCGAATTCGGATAGGCCCTGGTCGCCGTCTGAGCCCTTAGACCTTCGTGGTGCCAGGAGTGGCCGGCGGCCTCTCGATGAACTCCAACCAGTTTCCGTCAGGGTCCTGCCCCATGCAGACCTTACGGGCCCACGGGTACTCGGCGTTGGCACGGAAAGACGGTGGCCCGTTGAACTTTACTCCCTCGGCCGTTAGCTCTTCGTAGACTGAGTCCAGGTCTTCCACGATTACGCCCAGATGGGTGGCGCCGCCCTGGTTCAGTTTGCTTGGCGGGATGTCCTCGCCCGGTGGGTTGATGTACTGGATAAGCTCCACCGAGTGCCGCATGTCCTCTATGCCCAGGTAGACGGCGTGTATCTTGGTGTCAGGGAAGCCGATCATCCCGGAGATGAACTCGCCCTCCAGCACCTGGTTGCGCTCCTCCTTGAACCCCAGCAGGTCCCGGTAGAAGGAGAGGGCGCGCTCCATGTCGGCGACGACGTACCCCGTATGGTTCAACCATTCTATTTTCATGTCTTCCTCCGTTGACTCCAGGCGTGCCCGGTCCTACTGCATTGGAGAGAAGGGGGCCGGGAAAAGGATCTTGTTCTCCTGGATCGTTGGCGCCATCGGCGATGGAGGAGGCCAGATGCCTCTGTCCACCGCCTCCTGCCTTACCCTCAAGCGATCTTCGAAGCTCTTGTAGGCCCACATATGCACGAAGTTGTTTACGCCGCCGAACTCTGAGTACCAGCAGCCCGCCAGCGGGGACAGCTTCTCGCGCTCGGCGATGGCCCCGCTCCATCCATCCAGTACCTCGGGTATGACCTCCTGGGGGTACGAGTAGATACGCAACTCGTATATAGGGCCGATATTTCTCTCGCCCAGGGGTGTCATGAAGGGCGCCGGGATGTATATCTCGGACTTCATGCTGATAATCAGGTCGGCGGTGTCCGGGGGCCATTTGGGGTCCGGACCTGCCTCCGCTCTGCGCCTGATGTCGACCCTCTCTTCCAGGTCCTTGTAGGGCCAGATGGCGACCAGTTGGTTAAGGGGCCCCACGTCGGTGTACCAGTGGCCGCCCAGAGGCGAGAATTCCTTGCGCCCAGTGAGTTTGGCCGAGAACTGCTTCCAGTAATCGGGGACCACGCGCGTCTTCAAGTTATAGGTCCGTATCTCGTTGATCATGTGTCGCTCCTAGGATTCGCCGGTGTGAGGTCCACGCCAGGGTCTGGTGAAAACTATCGACTATCGGGCATCCGGACCACCCCGTTTTCAACTAGTGCTTACCTTCGTAAAACTGTGTAAGCATGTCGCCCTTCAGGTCCCGCTCATCCTGAGCTTGTCGAAGGACATGAGCGGGACTTACTCTCCGCTCGCATGGTTCGACAGGCTCACCACGAGCGGAGCAATATAACGCGCTTTTTCCCTAGTAGGTACGGATGGCCGACGTAGCCCCGGATGCCACGCATATCTTAGAAGAGCGGCCCAGAGATGTCCATTCCCAGGCCGGGTTAACCCCAGACGCAGACGTGTGGCGTCCGACGGTGGTACCATACAGGCCATGCCTGCCTTCGGTGCCATGCGTCGCCCTCCCCAAATCTACCGGGGGTGGTGGATTGTCGCCGCGGTGTTCGCCTCGGCGGCCCTGGTGATCGGTACTTCACAGTACTCCTTCGGAATGTTCGTCAAGCCCCTCAACGACAGTTTCGATTGGAGCCGCACGCAGATCAATGCCTCCCTGTCCTTTGCAGCCGTATCGGGGCTGGCTGCGCCGATCCTGGGGCGGATCATGGACCGCCACGGCACCCGCCCCGTTATAGCCGGCTGTCTCACTCTGTTCGGCGTAAGCCTCCTCCTCCGGCCCCTGATGACGGAACTCTGGCACTGGTACGCCCTTAGCATCCTGCAGTTCCTGGGATTCTCGGGCGCCACGGCTCTTCCCGCCGGGCGGCTGATCGGTATCTGGTTCCAGAGGAACCGGGGCAGGGTCATGGGACTGGCCTTCATGGGCAACAACTTCGGCGGCCTGGTGGTGCCGCCCATCGTGGGCTTGACCATGGGCATCTCATCGTGGCGAGGAGCGTACCTGGGCATTGGCGCTCTGACCCTGGTGGTGACGGTATTCGCCCTGGTGGTCATACGCGAGTTTCCGGAGGGCGGTCAGGCCCGGCCGTCCGGGACCGGTCCCGCCAAGTCGGGCAGGAGTGGTAATCCCGGCCCCTCGCTGACCGGTTGGACTGTCGGCGAGGCGCTTCGCAGCAGGGCATTTTACGCCATATCCATCGCCATTCTGCTGGGGACATTCACCTATAGCACGGTGCTCCCGCAGGTCTACGCCCATCTGACCAACGAGGGTGTTCCAGACACGACGGCTTCGGTAGCTCTCGGTCTGCTGGCCGCCTTCGGGATGGGGGGCAAGCTGAGCTTCGGCCTCCTGTCCGAGCGCATCACCGCCCGCTATGCCCTCATACTCTGTCTCACGGGTCAGGCGGGGTTTCTCATATTGATGCTCAACGCCGCGACCCCGGCCATCATGTGGGTATCTGTCCCGCTATTCGGCCTGTGCATGGGCGCCTTCGGCGCTCTCTTCAATCTCATCGTGCAGGAGACCTTCGGGATCCGGCATTTCGGGAGCATCATGGGGTTGGTGAACATGGGCTCCGTCACGGCCTGGGCCGCCGGCCCGCTGCTGGCCGGAGTATCCTTCGACCTCACCGACAGGTATCACACGGCTTTCATCATCGTTGCCGTGATGTTCCTTGTGGCCGCGGCCCTGCTCTGGACGGCGGGTCGGATCAACCCGGACGAGCGCCCGTCGCGTAAGACCGCCTGAGCCTCGCTTCACTCCGGTTTCCAACCACACAGCAAGATTGAGGGACGCCCGTGCGTCGTCTATGGAGTCAGGGCCACCCGAATGCTATACTCTCGCTCACAGGTCTCCGGCCTGTACGAATACTGGTGATTGCTTGGGAAAATACCGCGGCATAATAAGCCGCCCATGGTGGGCTTGTCGAACCACGAGTGGCCCGCCCTTCGACAGGCTCAGGGTAAGCGGGCCTATTGCTAACTTTATGCGCGCATTCTTTTGCGACTA
>CAZEDC010000016.1:0-7105 GCA_964510985.1 uncultured Dehalococcoidia bacterium | reverse complement strand
CAGGCTGGCTTGCGACCGGACGCGCGTTTGCGAAAGCTGCTGCTGGACGGTCACTGCGAGTTCTGCCTTCAGCCCTCGAAGCAGTAATGCCCCTTTGGTGCCTCATCGCAGCAGGCGGTTCGAATGGCCGGGGCTCCCAGAGGGAGTCTCCTTGCACCGTAGCCGGCCAAGTCCTTGTCGATGCCATACGATTCTGTCAGTAGTTAAGCATTAAGGGAAAATGTCAGTCATGAAAGGACTGACATTGACGCAACGAGAGCAGAGCCGATTACAGGTATTGAACCGACTGGTGGCGCAACAGTTGACGACACGCGAAGCGACAGCCATCCTTGGGCTAAGCGAACGCCACACCTGGCGGATGCTGGCGGCATATCGAAAGGAGGGTGCTGCCGCGCTAGCCCACGGTAACAGAGGGCGTCGACCTCGCAACGCCGTCGAAGCGGAGACACGACGGAAGGTGATCGCCCTGGCACGTACTCGTTACGCGGGCTTCAATCACACCCATCTGGCAGAGATCATGGCCGAGAGGGAGGGTATGGTCCTGAGTCGTTCCACCGTCAGGAGCATTCTACTGAGCGCGGGGTTGCCCAGTCCGCGATACCGGCGACCGCCACGCCACCGACACAGGCGTCAACGGATGCCCCAGGAGGGGATGCTGCTCCAGCTCGATGGCAGTTATCACGCATGGTTGGAGGACCGAGGACCCTGGCTCACACTGCTGCTAGCGGTGGACGATGCCACGGGGACAGTACCATATGGAGTCTTCCGTGAGCGAGAGGATACTCAAGGGTACTTCGAGTTGCTAGAGGGCATCATCATCCGGTATGGGATCCCTCTGGGCGTGTACACTGACCGCCATTCGATCTTCCAATCTCCGGGGCAGAGGCTTGAGAAAGAGTCCGGCACCCTTGGCGTTGCTCCAACCCAATGGGGTCGGGCCCTGCGGGAGCTTGGCGTGACCCAGGTATTCGCCCACAGCCCGGAGGCGAAAGGACGAGTGGAGCGGGCCAACGGCACCTTCCAAGACCGGCTGGTGTCTGAGCTACGCTTGGCCAATGCCAGCACGCTGGAAGAGGCCAATGACGTCCTGGGCGAGTTCCTGCCACGCTTCAACGCTCGCTTCGGAGTGCCGCCAACCCAGGCAGGGTCCGCCTATCGGGTCCCCGATGCGGGTCTGGACACAGCTGGGGTTCTGTGCCACAAGGAGCGGCGGAGAGTGGCCAAGGACAACACTGTGCAGTACCACGGTCGTGTCCTCCAACTCTTCCCTCATGCCGACCGGCCCAGCTATGCTGGGGCCAGGGTCGAAGTCCAGGAGCACCTGGATGGCAGCCTCTTGGTGTCCTATCGGGGCATGGTCCTCACACCATCGGAGGCGCCTGCCCTCGCTGCTTCTCTGCGGGCTCAGGCCAACGCGATCCCGAAGGAGATGTCCCCACCCCTCGAACAAACGGCTGGGTGGGAGCGCCAGACCTCGACACCAACTCCGGGCAAGCAGTCATCTCCAACGATCTGGTACGAGGACTCCGAACTCAAGCGTCGCCATCGAGAACTGGTCAAGGCGGGGATGGAGCGAGCACGGAAGCAGGGCAAACGCATCGGACGGCCACCTGTGACTGAGCGAGAGGGCTTTGCGGAGCGGTTCAGAGAAGTGGTTGAACGTATCGGGCCTGGAGGTCTTTCGCACCGTCAGGCAGCCAGGGAGCTCGACATCGGCTTAGCGACCCTCAAGCGTCTCTTGGAGGCCGGTGAGCCGCCGGCCGTCGCGACGAAAACACCACTGCGTACACTCCTACCGTCCGTGGCCGGACGCTACATGCCCCAAAACGAGGTTGCTGACATAATCGCTCAACGCTAATCCCTGACATTTTCCCTTGACAACGACACACGTCGAATCGGCATATCCAGAAGGATTTCTTTTTGGACAATAGGGTTGTGCGTCTTTACGTGCCCGTCGTCGCGGCAAGCGATCGACCGCACCAATCTCAGGCTCCAGAAGGCTTGGCCGTGGCCGTCTGGGGCTCGCGGCATCGGCGCCAAAGGGCGTCGGAGCCAGAAGTAGACCTCGCCCTTCATCTGCCGGATCTCCAGGCGCCTTTCTGACAACCTCGCAGCCACGCCCAGCCGCTTCCGCGCGGCCAGCGTCTCCCCTTCCGCCGGCCTGAGCCTCCCCATCCGTACGGGCTCCAGCTTATCGACGTAGCCCACCTACTCCCCGGCTTTTTGGGCCTGCCTGGGGTTAGCGAAGGCCCCGACCGCTGGGTCGATGGGTAGCAGGTCGAGCTTCGGCATCGCGATCTTCTCGGCGAGTTACCCAGAAACGACTTCGAGCGAAGCTCATCCTGATGGAGGCCAGTAATGCTGTCGACCGGCCAAACGCCCCTGCGCTCCAAGGCATTGACAGGGGGGGGGGCGTGTGATAGAAGGGAATCCGGCCCGACGCCGGGAGGGTGCTGGCTGGGGCCGTTCTGGATTCAATCGACCTTGAGCATGATGGAGGTTACAAAGGAGCAAGGCTCCCGGACTCCGTTGGGCCGCGTGGTTGATTGGAGGATAATGCGCAGCAGTAACCTTGGGCATCCCAATATAGTTAACTCCTGTCGCCTTGTTTCGCATTTCGCAAGGCGGCGGGCTGTTAAGGCGCCCCCCGCCGGACTTGGACCGACCTCTGGTCCTTCCGGGAAGGCAGGTCTATGCCTTTGAGCTGCCGGGGTGCACCCTATGAGCGGCATCACTTTCCTCCCAAGAGCCGGTTGGCGGTGCCGTTCGCGGTTTCAGGCCGGGAAGAGTCCGGCATATCAGGGACGTTACGGATTAGCGTCACCCAGCGCAGGGAGGCTTGCCAAATGAAGAAGGCTATTGGACTGAAGTGGGCTGTGGTCATGGCAGGAGCGATGCTCCTCGTGCTCGTTGCGGCGTGCACCGAGGAGGTCGTAAAAGAGGTACCGGTTGATAGAATCGTGGAGAAGGAGGTGGTAAAAGAGGTACCTGTGGAGGTAGAGAAGATTGTGGAAGTGGAAAAGGAGGTGGTAAAGGAGGTAGTGAAAGAGGTACCTGTCGAGGTCATCAAAGAGGTCGAGGTGATCAAGGAGGTACCCAAGGTCGTGACAGAAGAGAAGGTGGTGGTGAGGGAGGTGGAGAAGATCGTGGTCGCGACGCCGGCGCCGGTGACAGCAGAGCGGTTCCTAATGAAGCCACTGGAGCCCTTCCCCAAGCGCGGCGGAAAGTTGATATTGGGTGCCCACGGCCCCCCTGCCCACTTCGACTGGTATGCCTCGAACACCATAGGCAACCTCGGCTCCCAGGCGGCGATGTACGACCAACTGGTACGGCGTGACCCGCGGACCCCCACGACGCCGGTAGTCCCCGACCTGGCATACCGATGGGAGGTATCGCCCGACGGTTTGAGCTATACGTTCTTCCTCCGGGAAGGGGTGAAGTGGCACGATGGGACCGATTTCACCTCGGCCGACGTCAAGGCCACCTATGAGCGCATAATATTCCCGCGTACAGAACTGGTCAGCATGAGGCAAGTCTTCCTCCAGGCCGTCAGCGACATTACCACTCCCGACGACTATACCGTGAAGTTTACGCTGAGCGGACCTCGCTCCGCCGGCACAATGATGGCAGCCTTCGCTTCAGAGTGGGACATGATTTCCTCGAAAGCCATAATGGACGAGCTGGACGGGAATCTCCGCAAGGTTGACAACCATCCCGGCACCGGGCCCTTCGTGTACAAGTCTCGCGACGACGATAGCTGGAAGCTCGAGGCCAACCCCAATTACTGGAACCCCGACGCTCCCTACGTGGACAGTCTCGAGAATGTCTGGTTGGTGGCCTGGACACCGGAGAACACCGCCGCCCTGCTGGGTGGAGTAACTGACTGGACAATGTGGCTCGCGCCCAAGGACGGCAGGACCATCGGCGATAATCCCGGTATCAACGCCGCTTTTATGAACTCGTTCACCCAGGGAATCATCCCTCTCAACGTCGAGCGCAAGCCGTTTGACGACGCAAGGGTCCGCAGGGCTTTCATGCTGGCCATAGACACGCAGGCCCTTCTGGAAGTGGGCAAAGACGTGGCCGCTCTTGACTGGGGCGAGTACTTCGTCAAGGGCACGCCCTACGCCGTCAAGCCCTCTCTGCTCCAGGACATGCCAGGCTTCCGTCCGCCTACCGAGGAGGACATAGCCACAGCCCGGCAACTGCTGGTCGACGCAGGATACCCTAATGGGGAGGGCATACAGACGCTCGACCTGCTCACCCGGGAGACAGTCTCGGAGAGACTCTGGGCGCCGGCGATGCAGGCCATGTTGAAGGCAAACCTCAACGTGGATACCGACATACGCATAGTGGACATATCGGCGGTCTTGGAAGAGAAGCAGCAGGGCACCTTCGACATAGCCGTTCTAGCAGCCTCCAAGTCGCTGGCGGGAGACCCGTCCGACTACTTGAGGAATGCCTTCGGGTTATGCAGCGGCAACCTGTGCGGCAACAACTTCTCTCGGTGGAGGAGCCCTGAGTTCAACTCGCTGATGGACAAGTTCGATGTCGAAGTCGACCTGGAAAAGAAGATAGCTCTGACCGACCAGATAAGAGATCTTCTCCTGCAGGAGGTGCCTGCGATTCCCGTCTCCAACAGCGAGATCGTCTACTGGGGCTGGTGGGACCACCTCAAAGGTATGATGCCCGCAGGTAGTAGCTTCTTCACCTGGTACGAACTTCACAAGTGGGACAACGTGTGGCTGGATAGGTAGCCATTCCTCTGCTTGTTTTCCGGTGATCGCCACCGACAGGGGGAGAGGCAGGGCTTAGGCTCTGCCTCTCCCCAGCGGACGGGTTGGCTAGTGGCGCCATGTGCCGTTAACAGCCTTTCTTCTGCCGTAGCCTCGCGTTTCCGGCGCTCCTTAACATCTGCGCTGCAAACGCTCCTCCCCGACAAGCGACGAAGAATCGAGGCCGTCGGAAATTGTACAAATACATAGCCAAGCGCTTGCTGTTCGCGGTCCCCGCCCTGCTCGGCGTCACGATCCTGATCTTCATCATCATGCATGTGCTCCCCGGGGACCCACTGGGAGCCTACTTCGGCATCGAAGGCGTCCGCAGGTTCACGCCGGAGCAAAAAGCAGACATACTGGCAGACCTAGGTCTGGACAGGCCCCTCATCGTTCAATACGGCGAATGGCTCAAGAACATAGTTGCGGGCAAGCTCGGAGACTCCCTCTTTCGGGGAGACCCGATCTTCAACACACTCGTCAATCGCGGCACCATAAGCATCGAGATCGGGGTGATTTCCGTAGTTATCTCGTGGATCCTGGGCCTGCCGGTGGGGATCATCAGCGCATTACGACCCCAATCTGCCGAAGATACAGCCAGCAGTTTTGTTGCGGTCCTGTTTCTTGCCATTCCCGGGTTCTGGCTGGCGCTTCTCATCGTCCTGGCGCAGATCTTCTGGTTTGGGTACAAGGCCCCCATAACCGCAACGCACCTGTGGGAGAACCCGTGGCTCAACTTCCAGATCATCATCGGGCCTGCGGTGGTATTGGGACTGGGGCAGGCGGCCTTCATAGCGCGCATGGCCAGGTCGTCACTTTTCGAGGTGCTCCGCGAGGACTACATACGCACGGCCAGGTCCAAGGGGCTTCGAGAGGGGCTCGTCCTGGTACGGCATGCCCTGCGCAACTCCTTATTGCCGGTATTGACGCTGAGCGGTGTACTTCTCGCCTTCGTCATGGGAGGCTCGGTCGCTGTGGAAAAGGCGTTCGTTACCCCAGGGCTCGGTAAGCTTCTGGTGGCGTCAGCCATAGACCGCGATATGAATGTGGTGCAGAATATCGTGCTGCTGTACGCGATCATATTCGTCGCGGTAAATCTGCTGGTGGACCTTCTCTACGGGTGGCTAGACCCGAGAATACGCCTGGCCTAGCCTTGGTGTCGCGTGCCGGGGAACGCACAATCAATTTTCGGCGGAACGGCTCTGAAGGGGCCTTGAGAGCGGACAGTGCAGCAACAGGGTAGTCTTCCGGCTCTACAGGGGAAGGTTGGCAGGGGGGTTGACGGCGTGCGCATGTTCACAGTGCGCAACCGCGTCGCCGCACTCTGGGGATTCGTCGCTTTCCTGCTGATAGTCATGGCCATCGCGGCCCCTGTCATCGCCCCGGATGACCCGTTGGCGCCCGACTTCAAGAACATACGTAGCTCTCCCAGCGCCGATGCCCTGTTTGGAACGGACGACCTCGGCAGGGACCTTCTGAGCAGGGTGATCCACGGGGCCCGCACGTCCCTTTTTGTCGCGCTTGTCTCGGTATTGCTGGGTACAACGTTCGGAACGGTCTGGGGCATAGCCAGCGGATACTTCGGAGGCTTGACCGATCTGATAAGCGAGCGCCTGGTGGAGATTATCATGGCCATTCCCGGCCTGATACTGGCTTTCGTACTCGTGCTCGTGCTGGGCGCCTCTATGTGGACTATTATCATCGCCATCGCCGCGACGCGCGTGCCTTTCGGCGAGCGTGTGATCCGTTCCGTCGTTCTGTCGGTCAAAGAGACCCCCTACGTTGACGCGGCCAGGGCCGTAGGCGCCGGCCCATTGAGGATAATGGCAGTCCATGTTGCGCCCCAGTGCGTAGCGCCCTATATAGTCCTAGCCACGGTGCATCTCGGCACCGTGATCGTCATCGAGGCGTCCCTGAGCTTTCTTGGCCTCGGCATCAAGCCTCCAACTCCAACCTGGGGCGGGATGCTGGGCGAGGCCTCCTCCCTGCTGACACCTAGCTGGTGGACGGTAGTGTTTCCGGGTCTCTTCATAACCCTGACAGTGGTCTCGTTCAACTTGTTCGGAGACGGCATCCGTGACGCGCTGGACCCGCGACTCCGAGGTACGACATGAGCGAGGGCATAACCGATGCGTCCAGTGGCTTGATGCATCATGGAACCTTGAGAGCGAGGGACGAGGTAACGAGGTTGTCAAGGGCGGTGGGATAGTGTACCAGTGGGGCGGAGCAAAACTGTACCACTGAACGCCGCAGCATGAGTATCAAAGTCTCGTGGTCCGCGTGAGCTAGGCCTAGCCCGCTGGCTGATGCTGGTTGGTTTGCCTGCTGTG
>CAZEDC010000015.1:0-12742 GCA_964510985.1 uncultured Dehalococcoidia bacterium | reverse complement strand
CAGGGTGACAGACGTTAACTCATTGTGACCCACTACCTAGGGCCGTACCCGATCCGAAACACAAATAGGAGGAACCCGTGGCCAGACTACCCGAGATCACCGATAAACAGGACATACCGCCGGACAAGAGGCCCATCTTCGACCAGATCGCGTCCAGCCGAGGACGGATTGGATTCCCGTTCTCTCTGCTACTGAACAGTCCGGAGGTGGCCGGACGCACGGCCCACCTGGGCTCCTATATCCGGTTCGAGTCGGTCCTATCCCCGGTCAACCGGGAGCTGGCAATCATCACCACGTCCCGCGAGTTCGACTGCCGGTTCGAGTGGGCTTTTCACGCGCCACTGGCCCTTGAGGCGGGCGTCCGCCGGGAGGCCATCGACGTGGTAGCGAACCACGGCGACCTGGACTCGCTTACCGCCGACGAGGCCATGATCATCGGGTACGGGAGGGAGCTGTTCCGGGACCACCGGGTGTCGGACGAAACCTTCCGTATTGCCAGGGCAAGGATCGGTGACAAAGGCATAACCGAGCTGACGGCCACATTTGGGTACTACGCGATGCTGGCCTGCACCCTCAACGCCCTGGAAGCGGAGCCACCGGCGGATAGGCCCAGGTTACCGTAAAGATTTTTTCTCAGAATCCTACTCGATGTATGAAAATGTGCACTCCGCGGTCTAGCTCCCTCCTTAGTAATTCTCTCAATATCCTTGCGGGGGATTGCAGAGGGGCGTCCCCCTCTGCCAAGGGGACTGGGGGATGTGCCCCCAAAAACAAAAACCCCTCAGGGTGGGTGGGCGGGTGTAAGTCACCTCCCCTTTATGAGATAGTTTCTTAATCCTCCCCCTGAGAGGGAAAAGGTAAAAGAAATTTAATTTTCGTAGGAATCCTCGGTTTTTCCCATAGTCGAGTCCTCAACCAGGTAGCTTGAACACCCAAACAGCCCTCAGGCGCCACAGAACTGCCGCCACAAACAATCCGGCAAGGAGAATCAGCCCTACCCGACCGGCCGACGACACCGGCGTGGGCGTCGGGGTTGGGGCCGGGACGACCGCGGCCTGATGGGTCGCGATTACCGTGGAGCCGTCCGCTTCGTAGTAGACGGCGGTAACGGTGTCGCCGACCTGTACCCACACGGCGCCGTCTCCAGAACCCACCGCTCCACCGTCGCCGCTGAGCACAACCTCGCCTTTGAACAGACCTGTGCTTGGGTTTAGGGAAAAATCCTCTTCACTTACGACCTCGCCTATAGAAAACCACTCCCCCGTCTGGTCCGACGTGCTGTAGACCCTGGCGCGTCGGTCCGAGTCCAGGTACGCGTTGACGAACTCAAAGTGGAACTCGACCTGGACGTCGCCTCCTGGGTCGACACCGTTAAGTAGACTGATCTCTCCTGCCTGGGAATTGAAGTCGTCTACGAAGTCGAGAACGCCATCGACGAAAGAAGCCCAGGGTTGCTGGTCCGCCGGAGGAAGGACCAGCGGAGTGTCGGCCGGGGTCACCCGGTCGAAGTAACAACCGGGACTCAGGGTGAAGACGGCCGTAGCCGGAGCCCCACTCGACAGGCTCCACCACGTTTCTTGAGGGACTTCGGTAGAGATACCGGCCCACCTGGCGGTACAGAAGCTGGTTACATTCAGGTCAGCGTCTTTGACAAATATCTCAGCGGTGGTCCCCAGGGCGAACGTCTCGCTGCTGAATGCGACCTCATCCTCGGCCACAGCGAAGGCAGGCTGGGCCGGCATGGCTAGAAGGACAACGGCGAATGCGGATGCGATGTACCGTACCACCTGCACCCCTCCGTAGCGGAGCGGGTTCGTATGCTATGTGGCTCAACCACCATTTGACGGCTGGGGCGCCAGGGCTTAGGGTGGACCGTCCCCTAATCGGCCAGCAGGCCGTTTACCTCAGCCATCTCATCGCCGGTCAGGTGCCAGCCCGACGCGGCGGCATTGGCCGCAACCTGCTCCGGCTTGGTGGCTCCGGCGATGACAGAAGACACCGCTGGATTCGCCAACAGCCAGGCAAAGGCCAGTTCCAGTACGGAGTGCCCCCGTTCGGCTGCGAAGCGTTCCAGGCTTTCCAGCAGGTTGAAGTTGGCATCCGTGAGCAGGCCCCGGTCCCTGGCGGCTAGCCGTGTACCGGGAAGCACCGCCTGACCCCTCCGGTACTTGCCGGTTAGGAAGCCGTTGGCCAGAGGATAGTAGGGCAGGATACCCAAGCCGTACTCCCGGCAGAACGGGACCAGCTCGTTCTCGACCTCCCGGTCCAGCATATTGTAGCTGGGCTGGACGCTGGCAAAGGATGTGATACCGAGGCTTCTCGAAGTCCAGACGGCCTCGCAGACCTGCCAGGCCTTGAAGTTGGAGCAGCCGGTGTAACGCACCTTGCCCTGGCGGACCAGGTCGTCCAGCGCCCGGAGCGTCTCCTCGACGGGTGTGCTGGGGTCGGGGTAGTGGATCTGGTAGAGGTCGATGTAGTCCGTGCACAGACGTCGTAGGCTGTTTTCGACCTCGGTCACGATATGCTTTCGGGAGTTGCCGGCCCCGTTGGGGCCCTCCGCCATTCGGCTGGATACCTTGGTGGCTATCAGCGCCTGGTCTCGTCTGCCTTCTAACGCCCGGCCTATGTACTCCTCCGACAGCCCGGCGGCATAGCTGTTGGAGGTATCGATCAGATTGATTCCCAGGTCCAGGGCCTGGTGGACTATCCTGGTCGCTCCGTCGGAACGAATGTGGAACGGCGGTTGGTCCCGGTCGCCGAAGTTGTTGGTGCCGAGCCCGATCACCGAGACCTGAAGCCCCGACCTGCCAAGCTGACGGTATTCCATGAGGTTTCTCCTTGGGTCGATTAGATCGGGCCGAAAGCGTCCCCTGCCCCGCTGTGCCGGCACGGAATTTTCCGGCAGGCACTCTCCCCCGCCTTGCTCCGCTGAGTCCCGGATTACGGCTATGGAGTCTGGAAAGACTCCGGCCGGGCGACCAGCAGTCCGTCCTCGCGACGGACACGTATGGCGAAGGGGACGCTGTCTATCTGTAGGGCGTACTCGACGTCTTTGGGATGGAAGTGAGGGCGCTGGGGGTCTCCATACTTCTGGGTCTGTCCCCCGGCGAGGACCAGACTTCGGACCGCTTCATGGTCGGGCTTACGTCCCTCCAGGAGGTTGCGCATGTAGAGAGCGCACTGCTCATCCTCGTCGGCGCGTTCCCTGCCCTCGGCCCCCATCGCCACGATGCTGACCATGTCAGGGCTGCCGCGACGGACGGCTTTGGCCGTGGCCTCGGCTATCACCAGAGAGCCCGCATAAATCTGGGTCGCATTCTGGGCCGCGGCGACTCCGACAGTCCCCGCCCTGGTGGACTGAATTAGTCGTTTACCTTCAACGTCCGCCTCGGAAACCTCATACGGCGAGTTTCCGAAGTCGAAGCCCTTAGGCCGCATGCCCCCGACCTCGCCCATACAGAGGTCGCCCGCACCGCGGCGTCGCAACTCCAGGGCCTCGCCCACCTCGGCCACCAGGACAATGCTCTCCGCGCCTCGGGAGAAAGCCACAGCCGCGGTTGTAAACGCGCGGAATACATCTATTATGATCGTGGTCCCGGTGGCCTGTCGGGCGCCTTCCAACAGGCTTCCGATACTTATCTGCATTGAGAGGACAGCCTTCTGTCGAGGTCATGTACCCGCGGTCCAAAGCACCGCCGGATGCTCACTGCTGCTGGACGGTCCGAACAAAGAACCGTTGGGGAGGCGCCGGGTCCTGCAGGCCCGAGACGTGCTGTAGGAACGGCGTAACCCGCACCAGGTCCGAAACGAACTCTATTGCGGTGGCGATCTTGGGATGCATCTGCATCAGGTCGGCATAGGTCTGCTCGCCCAGAATGATCCGGCACGCCAGCCGCCAGATGATGGATGTTCGACGCTCGATGCCCATGCAGAAACCGGGCATGAGGTGGAAGAGGTCGTGGAATTGCCGCGAGACCAGCAGGTCTGGTATGAGTTCTCTGGCGACCTCGCGGCGGTAACCGTCCAGATCGGCGACCTCGCCGCCAACGTAGGAGCCCAGGTGCCGGGCGGCAGTCTTTCCACTCCAGATCGCCGCGAATATGCCCTCGCCGGTCATCGGATCAAGGAGTCCGGCGGCGTCTCCCACCAGGAGGACGTTCCCATCCACCAGCGGGGAGCCTGCCCCGCGGATGGGCAGATGGTGACCGCGAAGACCCCACATGTCGGAGGAATCGAACCCGTAGAACCGTACAAGTTCATCGAGGCGGTCGTGCAGACTTGGTCCGATGTATTTCCAGCCACCGATCCCGATATTCAGGTGATCGGCCTTGGGAAAGATCCAACCGTAGCCGCCCGGGATGGTCCCCATATCCAACCCCAGGACATCCTCCCAGCGGTCGGGGAACTCTCCGGACGGGGTTACATTCCCTTCGAAGGCGATCCCGTGAGTGAGTCCGACGTTCACTCCGGCCATCTTGGCTGTAGGACCGTTGGCGCCATCGGCGGCTATGAGTGTGGAGCCCTCGAAGGTTTCGTCCTGGGTACGGACCACCACGTGGGTCTGGTGCCTTTCAATATCTGCGACCGCCGCGCGCTGGCGAAATGTGGTACCGGCTTCCACTGCCTTTTCGACCAGGAATGCATCAAGACGCCTTCGCTGTGTAAGGTAGGTCAACTCTCGGGGAGACCGGCGGGTAAATTCGTGGGAGCTGCGGACAGTAAAGCGCATCCCGCAGATCACGCGCTCCACCACCGGCGATATGTCGAAAGGCAAGAGTTCGGCGGCCCGTATGGTGACACCACCCCCACACGGCTTGTCCCGTGGGAACTCCGCTTTGTCCAGCATGAGGACTGAAAGACCGCGGCTGGCGGACTCCTTGGCGGCCGTACTGCCTGCCGGACCCGCTCCCACCACAATTACGTCGTATCGCATGTGCAATGGACCCGGTGTATGGAATTACCCTCTTCGGCTGCTCGTGAACACGGAAACTAATCCGAGGGCCACGGTACGTTTCACGATGTGGCTCGATACGCCTTGTCGAAGCGGTCGGCCCCATTTGGTCCGCCATTGGTCTGCGACGGGGCGCGGGCCAATAAGAATTATAGTCCCGGCCAGTGGTGTATGCAAACCACGGGCAGAACCGACTAGCTCAGAAACCGCTGAGGGTGCGATAATCGAATGAATCCCTGCACTGGCCGCGAGTCAGTTCCCGGATGATGTCGATTATTTCACCATGGGGGCCGCGGCACCGGCGCCGGTCGAGCGAAGCTCCCGGGGCAAAACAAAGCTTACGTCCTCCTCGGCGCCTTCGATGGGTACGACGTCCTCCGGGCCCAGGGCTTTGATGACCTGCTCGACCAGGAGTTCCGGCGTGGAAGCGCCGGAAGTGATCCCTATTGTCTCTACGCCCGCCAGCCACTCGCGTTTCAACTCGTCGGGCCCGTTTATCAGGTACGCGGTCACTCCGTTGGCCGCGGCCACCTCCCGCAGGCGATTGCAGTTGGAGCTGTTGGGAGAGCCGATGACCAGCACCAGGTCGACAAAACGACAGAGCTGTTTGACCGCGGTCTGACGATTGGTGGTGGCGTAGCACAGGTCGTTCCGAACGATCACGTTAGGGAAGCGCTCTTTAATCCGATCGATGGATTGCAGGGTATCTTCAACGGAGAGGGTTGTCTGCGTTATCACCGCAACCGGCGTGCGCTGCTCCCACTGGGGAAGCCCGATCTCCTCCCGGTCGTCAACGAGAGCCATGGGGCGTTGGCCCATGGTGCCTTTGACCTCCTGGTGACCCTTGTGTCCGACCAGGACGAGGCTGCGGCCCTCCGCCGCATATTTTCGCGCCTCGTTATGCACCTTGGTCACCAACGGACAGGTGGCGTCTATGACGTGGAGGGACCGTTCGGCGGCCTTCTCGAAGTCCTCAGGAGGGGAGCCGTGGGCTGAGAACACAACAGTGGAGCCTTCCGGCACCTCCTCCACGTCCTCGACCGTAATAGCGCCTTTCTGTTCCAGCGACCCGACCACGTAGGGGTTGTGGACGATCTGGTGTTTGACGTAAACCGGTGCGCCGTACTTCTCCAACGCCAGGTCGACAACGTCGATGGCCCTGACAACTCCTGCGCAGAATCCCCGCGGGACGCCGACATACACCTTCAAGTTTCGATCTCCCTGGGAACGAATTATCGCGAGCCTGAATTTTACCATATCGGCGTGGCACCGGTTCACCCGGGTCCCTCTGCTTAGGACTCCGACCGTGCTCCGAAGGGCTGTCCCGGTGTATACTACTCGGGGGTCAACCGGACTGAGTCAACGCATCGGAGGGCGAACGATGAAACTCGCGCAACGCATGAGCCTGCTGGGAACGGAGACGGCCTTCGAGGTGCTGGCCAAGGCGAGAAGGCTGGAGGCCGAGGGGATGGATGTCGTCCACCTGGAGGTCGGTGAGCCGGACTTCGACACCCCGTCGAACATTATCGATGCGGGAGCCGCCGCCATGAACCAGGGGTACACACACTACGGCCCATCGCCCGGTTTTCCGGAGGTGCGGGCGCGCATCGCGGAGGAGATATCCAGGACCAGAAACGTCTCTGTTACCGGCGAAAACGTCGTGATCACACCGGGTGGAAAGCCCATCATGTTCTTCACCATGCTGGCGCTGGTGGACGAGGGCGACGAGGTGCTGTACCCGAATCCTGGGTTCCCCATCTATGAGTCGATGATCAGTTTTGTCGGCGGCGTACCAGTGCCGATGAGGCTGCACGAGTCCAAGGACTTCAACATCGACGTGGACGAGGTAGCCGGTCAGGTCACCTCCAGGACCAAGCTCATGGTCATAAACTCGCCCAACAACCCCTGCGGGAGCGTCATTGCCAAAGAGGACATCGAGGCGCTGGCAGACCTGGCCAAAGAGAACGATATCCTCGTGTTGTCCGACGAGATATACAGCCGGATTCTGTACGAGGGCGCGCACTTTAGCATAGCCAGCCTTCCGGGCATGCGAGACCGAACGCTGATCCTGGACGGTTTCTCCAAGACCTACGCCATGACCGGCTGGCGTATCGGCTTCGGGGTGCTGCCTATGGAGCTGGTCGAGCCTATCTCGCGGCTGGTGACAAACAGCGTCTCGTGCACGCCCAGCTTCACCCAGATGGCCGTCCTTGAGGCCATGAACGGGCCTCAGGACGAGGCCTACGAGATCGTGGCGGAGTTCAAAAAGCGGCGCAGCATCATAGTGGACGGACTCAACCAGATACCGGGCATCCGCTGCGCCATGCCCAAGGGCGCGTTCTACGTCTTCCCCAACATCGAGGGGACAGGCATGACCAGCCGTCAGTTCGCCGACAGCCTCCTGGAGGACGCCGGGGTCGCCGGTCTGTCGGGAGACTCATTTGGCAAGTACGGCAACGGCTACGTCCGCTTCTCCTTCGCCAACTCGGCCGAAAACATTGAGAAAGCCCTGGAGCGAATCGAAAAGTTCGTGGCGAACAAAGCCTGAACTGGAGCAAGCGTCAACTTTCCAGGAGCGGGCAGAGATTCCCCAATAGTGGCGGGCCTGTCGCTTCGCCCCTGACAAGATTCAGTAATCATCTCGACATCCTTGCGGGGCGAGTGCAGAGGGGGTGTTCCCCTCTGCCAGTCCTTCCGAGGAAGGATGGGGGATGTGCCCCCAGGAACGAAAACCCTTAAGGATGGGCGGGTGATTGTAAATCACCTCCCTTTTTGAGATAGGCAGGCTCTGTTGACCTCCTCGGAAAAGGAGGTGTCCAGAGGGGGTTGAGCCCCCTCTGGTGGGGGTTTGGGGGCACCCCCCAAATACTATTCGAGGGCGGGTGGGTGGGCAAAAAGACATCTATTGTGGACAATATCAACAGAGCCAGATAGTTTATTAACCTATCAGGAGAAAAAACGTGGTGACCCAGGTACAACAGCGGGCATCCCATCCTTTCCACATGTACGACGCCATGCACGGCCAGCCCCAGGCAATAAAGCGGGTGCTGGACGAGGAGGCGGGCTCGGTTGAGGCGTTGGCGAAAATGCTGGATGCGTCGGACCGAATCCATCTTGTGGGGATCGGCACGTCGTGGCACGCGTCTCTGGTTGGCGAGCACCTCCTGCGCAAGATAGCCGGTCGCGACGACGCCCGGGCGTGGAACGCCTTCGAGTTCTGGGCCAATCCCCCCCGGCTGGACCCCGGGGACGCCGTCCTGGTCATGAGCCACAGGGGTACCAAGCGCTACTCGGCCCACGCCCTGGAGGCGGCCAGGAACGCCGGTGCTCCGACGGGTCTGGTCACCGGTCTCGACTCGGCGGCTCCGGCGGGCGCAGCCGACGTAATATTGCGCACCTGCCCACAGGAGCAGTCGGCGACCTTCACCATAAGCCATACGACGGCCATGACTTTGCTGGCCATGCTGGCGGCAGAACTGGGGAAAAAGGCCAACCGGCCCGAGGCCGCCGAGTTCGGCGGCAACCTCCCCGGTCTCCCCGATCTGGTGGCGTCGTCGCTGGCCCTGGAAGGCGAGGTACGGAGCTGGGCCAGGCAGGCTGCGAGTTCCAAGAGGTACTATTTCATCGGCTGGGGGCCCAACGTCTCCACCGCTTACGAGACCCCATTGGAACTGAAAGAGGCCTGCTACGTGGTCACCGAAGGGTTCCAGTTGGAACAGTACCTTCACGGTATCTTCTCGGCGACCGAGCCGGGGTGTATGGTGACCTTCATCGCGCCGCCGGGTAAGGAGCAGAAGCGCGCGGTCGATATAATCCAGGCGGTCAGGGCAGTGGGTGCGAGTCCGGCGGCGCTGGTCGAGCAGGGTGACTCCCTCATCTCCGGACTGGTGGACACGACCATCAGCCTCCCTCCAATGGCCGAGGAACTGACGCCCATCGTGTACCTGGTGCCCTTACAGCTTTTCACCTACTGGCTGAGCCTGGAACTGGAGCGCAACCCCGACCTGTTCCGCCAGGACGATCCATCTCACCAGGCGGCTCGCCAGAAGTTCGAGCTATAATACACCATCCGGGCGCTCACACCGCGACTCTGGCGGAGGTCCGATGCCGACGTTCAGGCTGGCCATGGCCCAGATCAACGCTACGGTCGGTGATCTGGAAGGCAACACCGGGAAGATAATCGAGTACATCGATCGGGCCCGCTCGTTGAAGGCCGACCTGGTGGCCTTTCCGGAGCTGGCCGTCACCGGATACCCTCCCGAAGACCTGGTCTTCAAGCCCCAGTTCGTCCGAGATAATTTAACCTATCTTGGCCACGTAGTAGAGGCATCGAAAGGAATCTCGGTCGTCGTCGGTTTCGTGGACGGCGACCCCGACGATCCGGAACCTGGCGGGAAGATTCACAACGCCGCGGCGCTCGCCTTTGACGGCCGGTTGGCCGGTGTATACCACAAGATACTGCTGCCCAACTACGGCGTGTTCGACGAGGTCCGGTACTTCGAGCCCGGCAGCGAGGGCCCTGTATTCGACATCAGAGGCACGCCCGTCGGCGTCAGTGTCTGCGAGGACATCTGGTACCCGGCGGGGCCAACCTCCAAGCAAGCCGCCGCCGGCGCCCGGGTGATCGTGAACATAAACGGCTCCCCTTTCCACGCCGGTAAGCGGGGCCAGCGCGGGGAGATGCTGGCTTCCCGGGCGGTGGAAAACGATTTGTTCGTAGCCTATGTGAACCTCGTGGGCGGACAGGACGAGCTGGTCTTCGACGGCGGCAGCATGGTCCTGAGTCCGTCGGGCCAACTGGTCGCGCAGGGAAGCCAGTTCGAGGAGGAATTGATAGTCGCCGACCTGGAGGTCGAGGCTGGTTCCGCAACCGGCCCGACCGGTGACGGCAGACCGCCTATCCCCCAGCGCACGCCGACCACCTACGGCCCGACCGGCGAGGTGTACGCCGCACTGGTCACGGGCACCCGCGACTACGTCCGCAAGTGCGGTTTCGAGCGGGTGCTGATCGCGTTGTCGGGCGGAATCGACTCGAGCCTGGTGGCGGCTATCGCCGTCGATACGCTGGGCGCCGAGAACGTGGTGGGGATATCGATGCCCTCCCGGTTCTCGTCGAAGGGTAGCCGGCTGGACGCGGCAACCCTGGCGGAGAGTCTGGGCATGGAGCTGAGGACCATATCCATCGAGGGACCTTTCACGGCCAGCATGGATACCCTTTCCGCCCAGTTCGAGGGTATGTCGTGGGATGTCGCGGAGGAGAACCTCCAATCGCGGATCAGGGCGAACCTGATAATGGCCCTGTCCAACAAGTTCGGCTGGCTGGTCCTGACCACGGGCAACAAGAGCGAGATCGCAACCGGGTACACGACCATTTACGGCGACATGGCGGGCGGGTTCGCCGTGATCAACGACGTTCCCAAGACGATGGTCTACGAGCTGGCCGCGTACCGCAACGGACTTGGACCGTCGCCGGTCATCCCGCGGTCCATCCTGGAAAAGCCGCCCAGCGCCGAGCTCCGGCCCAACCAGACGGACCAGGACAGCCTGCCGCCCTACTCTACCCTGGACCCCATCATTAAGGCATACGTCGAAGAGGACCGGGACTTCGACCAGATCGTCGAGATGGGGTTCGACGAGGAGCTTGTGAGGCGGGTGATCGGCCTGGTAGACCGGAGCGAGTACAAGCGCCGCCAGGCGCCGCCGGGGATAAAAATCACCCCGCGCAACTTCGGGCGGGACCGGCGAATGCCCATCGCCAGCCGGTACAGGCCTTTCTAGTAATTATCTCGAATCCTCAAAGGGGAGTGCAGAGGGGGTGTCCCCCTCTGCCAAGGGGTCTGGGGGATGTGCCCCCAGGAACAAAAACCCCTGAGGGCGGGTGGGTGGGTATAAGTCACCTCCCTTTTTAAGATAGTCTCTAAGTTCGTAAGGAGCTTTCAACCTTGAGCGACAGGTTATTGTGGGACCGTCTCGAGCGGTCTCTGGCCGAAAGGATAGAAAAATTCCCCGGCGTGGCCGGGATCAGCGTCAAGGACCTTAGCCGTGGCCTCGTCATAAGCGTCAACGGAGGGGAGATATTCCCCACGGCGTCTACCATCAAGATCCACGTGCTGACCCAGTTGCTGGTCCGCGCCGAACGGAAAGAACTGGACCTGGAAACCAGGGTCACCGTGTCGCCAGAGATGCGGGTGCCCGGCAGTGGAATACTCGCCCAGCTACACGGCGAGGTTGACCTCACCGTCTTGAACCTGGCGGTGCTGATGATCGCCCTCTCGGACAACACCGCCACCAACCTGTGTATCGACATGGCCGGTATGGACGATACCAACACCCTTCTCCGGGAGTTGGGCCTGGAAAAGACGAATCTCCGTCGCAAGATGCTGGATACAGAGTCGATCGCACGAGGCGATGAAAACGTCTCCACACCGGACGAGTGTGTGGCTATGCTGGAACTGCTTTACAGAGGCAGGCCGTCGGTAGAGGTAGCCCGGCAGTGTCTGGAGATTTTAAAGAGTCCGAAGGAGGGGCCGCTGAACAGGGCACTGCCCGGTGTGCCGCTGGCCAACAAACCGGGATACATGGGCGGCGTGTACTGCGACGCGGGAATCGTGTATCTGCCAGGGCGGCCCTACGCGGTCGCGATCATGAGCAAGTTCGGGTTGACCAACCCGCTCCAACAGGAACGCGCTGTTATCGACATGGCCCGGGACATCCACCAGACCATGGTGGCCCTGGACACCGCCAACGAGTTCGGTCTGGGAATACCCTGACCGACTAGGAGTATACCGATGAAGTATGGAGTGATTTTCCCCCAGACAGAGATAGGTGCTGACCCGGCGGCGATGTGCGACTACGCCCAGGCGGCCGAGTCGCTGGGCTTCGACCACCTGGTTGCCTTCGACCACGTTATAGGCGCAAACGCGGCCAGCCGCCCGGGCTGGAGCGGGACGTATCGGCACACCGACAGCTTCCAGGAGCCCTTCGTCCTGTTCGGCTACTTGGCCGGGGTGACGCAGAGTATCGAGCTTGTCACAGGGATCATCATCCTGCCCCAGCGGCAGACCGTGCTGGTGGCCAAACAGGCGGCCACCGTTGACGTCCTGAGCGGAGGACGGCTGCGATTCGGAATCGGCACCGGCTGGAACGATGTCGAGTACGAGGCCCTGGGTGAAAATTTCCACGACCGTGGCCGTCGGTCCGAGGAGCAGATCGAGGTGATGCGGGCACTATGGACCCAGGAGCTTGTCACCTACGATGGGCGATGGCACAAGATCACGGACGCCGGGCTGAACCCTCTGCCGGTCCAGCGCCCGATACCCATCTGGTTCGGCGGGAGAGACGACCGCGTCCTTCGCCGGATCGCCCGGATCGGTGACGGCTGGTTCCCCCTGTTCCGACCCGACGAACAAGGCCGCGAGCTCATGGAGCAGTTGCGCGACTACATCCGCCAGGAGGGCCGGGACCCGGTCGACATCGGCATCGAGAGCTGGGTGACCCTCGGAGACCGTACCATGGAAGACCTGGTCGAAGACGTCATCGCCTGGAAGCAACTTGGGGCCACCCACATATCGGTGAACACGATGAAGTCGGGGCAAGCGTCGGTCGATGGTCATATCGACGCCATCAGGCGCTTCAAGGAGGCGGTGGGGCGCCTAAATAGATGAACTCACACAGAGTTTAACGTCTGTCACCCTGAGCGGAGCGAAGGGTCTGGGGCTGGGGGGCTCCCATCCCAAACACCGGCAGCCACCCATCCCCAGATACTTCGTCGCTCCGCTCCTCAGCATGACA
>CAZEDC010000014.1:0-7615 GCA_964510985.1 uncultured Dehalococcoidia bacterium | reverse complement strand
GAGTCCCTTCTCCGTCAGCGGCGCGTCGAAATTTACCCCGGCCACAAAGCCGGGCGTCGCATTGGACACCGACTCTCCGTGTCGGATGAAGTAGAACTCACACTGGAAATCGCTGTGTATCAAAAGTGGCTCCTTCTGGCTAGTCTACTGTCTCTCAAATGGCTTTTCGCCGGTGTAAAGGGGAACTGAGCATGTCATGTTGAGGCTCCGCGAAGCATCCGGGATGGCGAGGGTCCAGTTAAACCGGTGGGTGGACGCCGGCCGGTTTACCGGCGGCCCACAGTGTACCAGACGAGTCGCCCAGCCGTTCCACCGTTTCGGGGGTCCGACGGGGCCGGGCCGTGTGATAGACTTCACACAGAGCGGACTGTTGTGGTTATAATGATGCCCGAAACGCCACCGCTCAGCGGTAGGTAGTGGACCGGGCCCAACCGTAGCAGATATCGGGTCTTGTATCGTTCCTGCCAGAGAATGCAACTATGTCGGCCCACGAACCCTTGGCCGACGGGTCGGATGACCCGGGTCGAGAGGGATGGCCGGGTCGATAGAGATGTTTTGAACGCTTGGAGGTGAGCACATGGGAAACCGCTTGGTGGGGAAATCGGCGGTGGTCACCGGAGCAGGCAGGGGCATCGGTTGCGGCATAGCCCTGCTGCTCGCGGAAGAGGGCGCGTCCGTGGTGGTCAACGACCTGGGACGCGATGTGAACGGGACCGGGGCGTCCCACGATCCAGCCGACCAGGTTGTGGAAGAGATCAATTCCCGCGGCGGGAAAGCGGTCGCCAGCTATGACGACGTCGGGTCGATGGAGGGCGGAGAAAACGCCATCAAGACCGCCGTGGACAGCTTCGGGCAGCTCGACGTACTGGTGAACAGCGCGGGCTGTCTCAGGGACAGGATGATCTACCAGATGACCCCAGCGGACTGGGACCTGGTGATCAGAAACAACGTCAAGGCCACCTTCGCACCCACCAAGTTCGCCGCCATCCTGTTTCGACAGCAACGGAGCGGACGCGTGGTGAACATGACGTCGGACGCCGGGCTGGGTGAGATCGGCCGCTCCAACTACGCGGCCGCGTCAGAGGGCATCGTCGGCCTGACTCGCACCACGGCCAGGGACCTGGGCCGCTACGGAGTGACCTGCAACGCCATATCGCCGATGGTCGAGACGAGGCTGTTTCCGGGAACGGTTGACGAGTACCGGGTGGCCCAGGGGCCGGAACCTACGCCGGCCGAGCGGGCGGGCATCGGCCCATCGCCCGAGATAGTCGAGTGGGAGGGACCGGGCTACCCAGACGACCCGGAAAACGTAGCTCCGCTGGCGGTCTACCTCTGCACCTACGCCTCACCTAACATCAACGGGTTCGTGTTCGGGGTGCGCGGCGGCAGCATCTTTGTGTACTCCAATCCTACGGTCGAGAGGACGATCGACAAGTGGGGTACGTTCACGATGGATGAGATGGACCATCTCGTGCCCAAGATGCTCGAGCCGGGTTTCTAGTCCCGGTACATCGGCACGCAGATATTTTAATCGATGCAAAAAGGGGTAGCTAAATGGGCAACAGACTAGAGGACATGGTAGCGGTCGTAACCGGCGCCGGGCGGGGGATCGGCAAGAGCACCGCCCTCCTGCTGGCCGAGGAGGGTGCATCCGTCGTCGTCAACGACCTGGGCGGAGATGTGGACGGCACGGGTACGTCGTTGTCGCCCGCCGACGAGGTGGTCAAGGAGATCCAGGACGCCGGCGGAACGGCGGTGGCGTCGTACGACTCGGTGGCCGAGTTCGATTCCGCGGGCAAGATTATTCAGACAGCCCTCGACAATTTCGGCGGGGTGGACATACTGTGCCACGTCGCCGGGATTCTTCGTGATCGAATGATCTTTAATATGACTGAGGAGGAGTGGGACGGAGTCCTGCAGGTCCACCTGTACGGGGCGTTTAACGTGGTGCGCCACGCGATACCCCACATGATCGAGCAAGAGTACGGGAGGATCGTGTTGTTCTCGTCCGGCTCCGGACTGGGCGCTTCGGGCCAAGCCAACTACGCCTCCGCCAAAGAGGGGATGGTCGGGTTCACACGGGCTCTGGCAGGCGAGCTGGCCGAATACGAGATCACCGTGAACGCGGTCTACCCTGGCGCGGCCACGAGGATGGCGGCGACCGTGCCCGACAGCACTCGCCAGCTCAGGCAGCAGCAGCGTGCGGCAGCGGCGGCGGAAGCAACTGGAACCCCGGCACAGGCCGGCGTGTCGACCGGCGGTTGGCCCCCTGCGGGTCCCGAGGAGACTCAAGCACCGGAGAACAACGCCCCCAAGGCGGTGTACCTGTGCACCGAGGCCGGCGGCTCGATCACGGGGCAGGTCATAGGCACCAGCGGATGGCCGATGACCCTGTACTCACCACGCCACGTAGTCAATACCATACACAAGAACGGACGCTGGACCCTGGACGAGCTGGACAAGTTGGTCCCTATATCACTGGCAGCGGGCCTGGTGAACCCTGTACCGCTCCAGCCGCCGCGCGAGCCGTCGTCCTAACGGCGTAACAACTAAGGTTCCCCCGACCTCGGCGTCAGGCGACGCTCGGTCTCAAATGGATATTCAATATAAACCGAAGTCCCCGGCAGAAATCGTAGACGGCGGGATGTCGTATCCGACATTGAGATGAAACCGGTTCTGTGGGCGCCGTTGGTGATAGACTATTCAGGTTATGCAGTACTCGATTACGTTGAACCGCCACCTCCGATGGGCCGAGACGAACAAGGCGGTCCCGATAACCATTGGAGTGTCTCTCCTGCTGGGACTCGGTGTCTTCGCTTATTTCGCCAGCGTGGTAAACAACTTTCCGGGCGAAGTGAGTTTCTCCACCTGGGTCCAATCGTGGCGTGAGCCCTGGTTGGACTCGTTGATGAAGGCCGTCGGCGTATTGGGAACGGTGGGAGTCGCCGGCGCTATCGTCGTTTCCACGTCAGTCGTGCTGTACCTCAAGGGTTGGCGCACGGAGAGCCTCCTGGTACTGGCGGCCCCCATAGCAGGCCGGCTTCTGATAGTCACCTTGAAAAATATTGTCGAGCGCCCTCGCCCCTCCGATGGCCTGGTGCAGGTCTTGCAACAGGCAGACAGCTATGCGTTTCCCAGCGGTCAAGTCACGCACTACGCTGTTTTTCTGGGAACTCTCTTATTCGTGACTTGGATAAGTATGAGGCCCACGATAGCGGTGAGGCTGTTCCAGGGAGCGCTTGTGCTAACGATGGCCGTCGTAGGATTGGCGCGGATCTACCTAGGAGCCCACTGGCTGGGCGACGTTGTGGCGGGATACGCTTTCGGCGCCGCCCTGGCGGCGGTCCTGGCCTTGTCCTGGTGGCGCTTGATGGGCAGACGCAGAGCCAGTCCGGCCCTACACTCATAACCTCAGAGGCAGACCCATCCTCCCTCGGTCCAACTTTCCCCTTGAGAAGGTCAAGAGGGTATCTTTTCGCCTCGACCACGCTGTGGTAAACTGAGGCCCAGCGCTGGGCCTCCCATTCGCATCCATCGCCGGGATGACGGTGCGGTCGAGTTCACAGGGCTCGGCATCTGTCAGGGCACGGGTGGGGGTCGAATAACAACCTGTTTATTTCGAAGCGCACTTAGAGCATAGACAGCTACGAGGTGGCGTTATGAACTGGCTCGACCTAGTGGTCATCGCCATAATAGCAGTGGGCGCGTTCATCGGTATGAAGACCGGTCTGATTGGAGCGGTCATCGGCGCAGTGGGTGGGTTCATCGGTTGGCTGGTCGCCAGCCAGATCAGCGACAACATCGGTGGGCTGTTCGACGAATCGTTGTCGAATGAAACCTGGGTCACCGCCGTTGTCTACGTCGTAATAATTATCGCGGCGCTGGTATTGGCCGGAGTCGTTGGAAAGATAATACGTCCTTTCTTAACCGTGGCGACCCTTGGACTTTCGAGTATGGTTGACAGGCTGGGAGGGCTGGCGCTGGGGTTCGTCCTGGGCCTGGCCATATCGGGTGCGTTCATACTGGTGCTGGCCAGGATCACCTACGACTTCGAGATACCCACGGAGGGAGTCGCCGGGACGGTAGCGGAGAGGATTCCAAACGTTGAGGAGACCAGGGAGAAAGTGGAAGACGCTCTAGTCGATTCAGCCCTGGTGGGGGTCTTTATCGATATCGCGGACGCCATTCCCGGGAACACGTTGGGGTTCGTTCCGACGGACTTTAAATCTTCCCTGGAATTGCTAGAGGCGGCCATCGAGCTAGAGCAGACCATCGAGCAGGAATAGGGCCCTCACAGAAGTCAAGGGGCGACGGCATGTTAATGAACTCGCCCGTCCTGGTGCTGAACCAGAACTACCAGCCACTCAACATCTGCAACGCCAGGCGGGCCATCGTACTGTTAGACCGGGGCAAGGCCGAGCTGCTGGAGAACGGCCGTGGCTACGTCCGGACGATATCCCAGATTTTTCCTATACCCTCGATAATCCGGCTGGAACACATGGTCAAGCGCCCGTTTATGCGACGGCGACTATCGCGCCGCGCCGTGTTCTACAGGGACAACTTCACCTGCCAGTACTGCGGGCAGACCGCAAAACAGCTCACCCTGGACCACATCACTCCCCGCTCCCGAGGCGGTTCGCACGATTGGGCCAACGTGATTACCGCCTGCATCCCATGCAACCATCGGAAGGCCGGGTTAACGCCAAAAGAAGCACGTATGCGCCTGCTCCAAGAGCCGAAAGCCCCCCAACCAAACCCGTACTACCTCTTTCATCACAGACAGATTCTGGATGAGTGGCGCCAATTCATCCCGTGGGTCAAATAGGGACTCCACCGGCCCGGCAACTCTTGTCCCGGCTTCCGGCATCCATCCTGCATTTCACTCCTACCAGCAGACCTATTCTAATAGCGAGATTACGAGGGCGTACCGTCGAGTGACACTGGATAAGAAACTATCTCAAAAAGGGAGGTGATTTACACCCACCCACCCGCCCTCATGGGTTGTTATTCCTGGGGGCACATCCCCCAGACCCTCTGGTAGAGGGGGAAACCCCCTCTGCACTCCCCCGGCGAGGATTTCGAGATAATTACTAAGCGCAAATCAAAACCTAACAAGGCGATTTTGTTGGCATGCCTGGCCATCATGGCGGTGTCCTGGGTGGGTGCGGCGTGCGGCAACGAGGATGACCCCGCCGATCCCGCGGCTATACCGGTTGAGCATACGATAGAAATCGACGGCTCCTCCACGGTGTTACTCATCAACAAGCAGGTGGCCGAGAAGTACGTCGATGAGACACCGAACGTGCTCATCCAACTCCGTAGCTCCGGAACCGGGCGCGGCTTCCTAAGATTCGTGGACGGCGGCGTCGATATCGTAGGCGCGTCGCGTGCTATCGAAGAGGCCGAAGCCCAGTTGGCCGCCGACAACGGGGTGGAGTACTTCGAACTCAAAGTGGCGATCGACGGGATCGCCACCATTGCCCACCGAGACAACCGCGTCATTCACTGTCTAACGGTCGACGAACTGAAGAGGATATGGAGGCCAGGCAGCCTGCTCTACCTCTGGAGCGATATAAGGCCCGAATGGCCTTCAACCGGCCTTGACCTGGTGGGACCGGAGATGGGCTCGGGCACACTGGCCCACCTGACCACCGAGATCGTCGGAGAACTCAGGGCAAGCCGTTACGACTACGAATCCCACACGAACCAGACCACCCTGGCCCAATCAGTGGCCGACAATGCGGACGCTCTGGGATACATCAGCTATGGGCATTACCTGGAGAACCGGAAGGGTCTGAGGCTGGTGGCGGTCGACGCCGGTCAGGGCTGCGTCGCCCCGACATTCGGCACCCTGGAGAGAGGGAAATACGAGCCCCTTTCTCGCCCACTGTATATCTACGTGAGCAAGGCGGGTTTGAAGAAACCGGAGGTGAGAGAGTTCGTGCAGTTCTACCTGGAGCACGCGGACAGGCTGTCCGCACAGGCCGGCTTTCTTCCCCTGCCAGTCGCTGAATATATCCACTCTCTGGAAGAGGTCAACAGGCTATCCGACTGAGGATAGCGGCCCTGCGGCTCTGTAAAAACCCTCAACTCCTGTATCCCCAACTAGCCTCTCCAACAGGGGCTAACCGTCATATCTTCTAGCCAGGACCGGTGTCGACCCGCCGTAGTACGGGAGCCAGCGGGCCGCGCAAGTCGGAGTGCAACACCTGCCGTGGCGTGATGGCCACCCGTCCCTCACGGGGTCCGGCGTCCGTCTCGACGACGACGCGGTCTCCGGCGGATAGGTCGATGTCGCCGGGGTCGAAATAGTGGACCCGGCCGGCCGGACTCAATCTCACTCCTACGATGGTTGCCATGGTCGGCTACACCTTACCAGCGTCCGGGTCTTAAAGTTCTCGATAGCATCTCAGACTCTGCCCCACACCGTGTTGGACCCTACCAAAGCCCCTCCCGGCATGTCGGGGCGCTCACGCGGCGACTCCCCGAGTCCTTGGGAGGCGGAGCATCAGGTTTTCCAGGGCGAGGCGGGGGTTGATGTTGCGGTCCAGGTAATCCCAGGTCTCTCGGACGTCCACGATAGCTGCGGTGATCTGCGTCGAGGATAGCTGGCCGGCGGCTGCCCTCAGTACATCCACCCTGGAGAGGTTTGTGACCAGCTCGGGCGCGCCTTCCTTGATCACCATTACGTCCCTCCACCACTCCAACCAGAGCGCCAGTTCCTGCCGGACCGAGTCGCGGTCGTCGGAGAATGCGGAGGCCAGGCCGGCTGAGTGGGCAAACCGTTGTTCCAGACTCCCCTCGAGGGTCTGCTCGAGGGCATCCAGTCGTTTCGTCCGGCGATCGAGAAGGCCCGGCTCGTGAGCGGCCTGGATCGCCCATCCCAGTCTTCCACCCGACACCCGAGCGATCTCTTCCGCCCGCGCGACATCGACACCGAAGTTCTCTACTAGCTTCCGGGCGAGCTCAGGGTGCGGCAGGGGTCGAAGCTCGATGTGGCGGCACCTGGAGACGATGGTGAGTAACAACTCTTCGGCGGCACCGGCTAGCAATATGATAACGACCTGATCGGGCGGTTCTTCCAGGAGTTTGAGGAGGCTGTTTGCGGCATCCCCGCTGAGCTGTTCGGCGCCGTCGAAGATGAAGACCCGGTACGCACCCTCATAGGGTTTGAGGGCGGCCTCCTTCTGGACCTCCCGCACCTGGTCGATACCGATCAGGATACGGGTGCGTCCCTTGTTGACCTCGCTCTGTTTCAGGCCGATGACTCGCACGTCGGCGTGAAGGGCCTCGGAGATACGTTTGCACTGGGTGCAGCGTCCACAGGGCCGGTCATCGTCGAGGCAGTTCAGCATCCGGGCCATGTCCAGGGCCAGAGTCATCTTGCCGATGTGGGGCGGGCCGGTCAGCAGGTATGCGTGGGCCAGCCGGCCTTGCTGCCAGCTACGCTGAAAGTCCCTGACGGCCCTGTCGTGACCCAGGGTGCGCCAGTCGGCGTTACTCTGCTCTTCTCCCACTCTTGCCTTAACTCCTGGCCGGTGTCGATCAGGTAAAGATTATAACGGGGAAGTGGCTTCTAATCACGTCTCCGAGATTCTCCTCACCCCCTCCAGCA
>CAZEDC010000013.1:0-7060 GCA_964510985.1 uncultured Dehalococcoidia bacterium | reverse complement strand
CAAAAAGTTTTTGGGGATTAGTCGTAGCCACGGGGGATGAGGCCAAGGGTAGTTGATGTCACCGGAGCGCCTCTAGAAGCCCTCTGGAGGCGTCGCAGTCTTTGCAGCCATCCACGCCGTCAGGAGGACCGTCCATCTCGTAGATGTCGGTCGCGGTCTTTAACAGGGGTGGGATCATCCGCTCCGGCTTCAGCTCGACCGGCACGATGGTGGCCCTGAAGCCGAGGGAGAACCCGGCGGAGTCGGTCCTGCCGGGCAGTTGTGCGGCCTCATCGTCGGTCAGGGGTTCCATGTACACGAGGGCCAGCTGGTTTACCGGGCTCAGGTCAAGGCGCTCCCCGATGTACGCGTAGGCGTTGAGCTGGGCCTCGTACAGGTCGAACAGGGCCTCCTGACCGGGTGTGTACCGTGCGGTCTTGTAGTCCACTATGGTGTGAGAGCCGTCCGTCATCTTGAATATGCCGTCGGCTTCACCACGGAGTGTCGTTCCGGTCGCGGGGTCTACGATGGAGAATTTTCGCCAGTGAGGCGGCGGGACGTAGCGCTCGACGTCGCCGAACCTGCCCAGCCACGACGGGAGCCTGTTCTCGCGGTCGAAGAAGCCGTGGACGATCAGCTTGTTATACCTGTCGATGCTGCTGAAGATGCCGGGGAAGGTCTGGAAAGGCAGAGGCTTGACGTTCAACCGCACCCAGGCGCAGCGCGGGCAGAACCAAACGGAGGCAAAAATCCCCAGGTTTTTTGCCGAGATTGTTAATGCCATTGGGATACCTCTCGACGGTTCGGTTTTTTGCTCACCCGCTTGGGGAGACTAAGGAATTTCTCAGAATGGGAGATGGTTTACACCCACCCACCCACCCTTAAAAGTTTTTTTATATCCGGATGGTACTCCCAGATCCCCACAGGGAGGTGATCGCCTCTGGACTCCCCCCAAAAGAATTTTTGAGATAATTTCTAACCGTTGGTATGAAAGCCGAACGCACCTGTGCCCGGCGGGTCAGGCGGTCCGTTACCCTTTGGTGGACGACAGGACGGAGGCGCGGTGGGCCGCCTGGTCCACGATGTCCAAGCCGACCATCTCGCTCCAGGCGGCGAGAAGCTGCCGGGTGACCGGGCCCGGAACGGACTCGCCAAGCGACCTGTTATCGGCCCGTCCAACAGGCAGCAGACAGTACGGGGTGCTGCACAGGAAGGCTTCGTCGGCAGTGTAGACGTCGTAGGGCTGCAGCGGCTCCTCGGAGGTCGGGATTCCAAGTCTCTGGGCTAGCTCGAGCAGGGTGGCCCGAGACACGCCCTGGAGGGTACTCCGGTCGCCCGGAGTACGCAACACACCGCCGGTCACGATACAGAAGTTTGCTCCCGCGCTCTCGGTGACGTTGCCGTCGCTGTCCAGAAACAGGGGAAATGCCTCGGGGTCCACGTCGGCTGCCTCCAAGTCGCCGAGCACGAAGTTCAGGCGGCTGTAATGCTTGATCTTGGGGTCGAGCTGGTCGGGGGAGTAAGACCTGGTCTTTGGGATCACAACGTGGGCGCCGTCCTGGTACAGGGTGTCGTAGCGCACATAGTCGATGGGGTCGATCCAAATGGCGAGGTTGGCCTTCATGGGCTGGCTGACGCGGCCCCCCTCTCCCCGGGTCACGATCTGGGTGACCATGTAGTCGTCGCCTGGCGCCCTGATCTCGTCGTTGCGCCGGGCGACCTCCAGCGTTAGCTGCTCCATCTCATCGGGCGTCACGCCGGGATCGATGCGTGTGTACTGGAGCGAGCGGTACAGGCGGTCGACATGGTCCCTGGCTTTGAAGACCTTGCCGTCGAAGGTTCTGGAGGTGTCGAAGACCACGTCTCCTAAACGGAAGCCCCGGTCAGACATGCTGATGTTAGCTTCGTTCCTGGGGATATACTCGCCGTTGAGCCAGATCAGGTGTTCCATTGATTCACTCCCATATGCCGGTGCTAGTTCGATCAGGCACACGATAAGGAAATGGCCCTCATAGCTGGTATCATATTTAGATACCGTAGAGGTGTCAACAGGAATACGCGTGCTCGTGAGGCGGTCGGTGAACCGCTGGCTTCCGGCGCTCGTAACATATCAGGAGGGGGCCCGATTGTTGCCGGGCGACGCCATCTAAAACGGATATTCTCGCATCTAAAGTCCAGGAGAACTTGCGCCAAAGCCGTCGAGAACCTGTGTGGAGCATTTGTTGAAAGTACGGATTATCATCCCTTTCTTGGCCGGAGTGGCAGCGGTGCTGCTGGCAGCGTGCGGCGACGACTCGAAGACGCCCGTGGCTCCGACGTTCGTTCCGTTCACGGCCCCGGTCCGAAGCCCGGCGGCGACCACGTCGTTGCCCGTGGCGACGACATCACCGGTTATCACCCGGCAGGTCAACGACAGCAGGCTACCGTCTTACATGGTCCTGGACTGGAAGACCGACTTTACAAAACACTCGGTGTCCTACGACGAGATTACCCCCGCGGGCATGAGGGACCTGATTCCGCCGATAGACCACCCGACGTTCCTCCGTGTATCCGAGGCCCCGGAATACATGAACGACCAGGAGCCTGTCTTCACGGTGGAGGTGAACGGCGACGCCAGGGCCTATCCGCTGGCCATCCTGGTCAAGCACGAGATCGTGAACGACGAGTTAGGCGGCGTTCCGGTGGTTGTGACCTTCTGCCCGCTCTGCAACAGCGCCATCGTGTTCAATAGGGAGGTCGACGGGGTGACCCTTGACTTCGGCGTCAGCGGAAACGTGCGATTCAGCGACCTGATAATGTGGGACCGCCAGACCGAGTCCTTGTGGCAGCAGATCAGCGGCGAGGCCATCGTGGGCGAGCTTACAGGAACCACTCTGACGTTCATCCCGGCCTCGGTGGTCTCCTGGAGGGAGTTCCGCGAGGCGTACCCGGATGGGCGCCTGCTGGCCAGGAACCTGGACTCGGGGGTCAACTACGACTCGCCATCTTATGTGGGCTACGATTCGCCTTACTCGTACCCGGACCTGCTGAATAAAGCCCCGGACGCGAGGCTGCCAACCTTGATGCGTGTCGTGGGCCTCAGTGCCGGCGGCCAGGACGTGGCATACCCGTTCTCGTTGCTGAGCGAGGAGCCCGTCTACAACGATTCGGTGAACGGGACGGATCTGGTGGTCTTCTACGCCGGCGGAACCCTTTCGCCGTTCCCGGGCCCGCAGAACACGGAGAAGCGTGCGGTGGGCTCGACCGGGGTTTTTCTGGCACTGGTAAACGGGGAGACACTGACGTTCAACAGAAACGACGGCCTGATAACGGACGATGAGACCGGATCGACCTGGAACATCTTAGGGCGAGCCGTGGCAGGCCCGTTGGCGGGGACCCGACTGGAGCCGGTCCTTCACGGCAATCACTTCTGGTTCGCTTGGGCGGCGTTCAAGTCCGATACCTTGATCAGGGGGGATATCGAGCCTTTTCGGATCGGGAACTAGGGCGAAGATCTCATACTTTCCGGGTGTCGCGCTAGCCGCCCCGTGCTCCACGCGATAGTAGGTAAATCTCCCCCGCCGGTAGGTAAGGTGTGTCGCTGGAAACGTGATGGGGGCCTAATTCAATACGGCGAACTTACACTCCGAGGCACCCCCCGATGGGGGATTGGGACATTTACCGAGCCGGTCGAGAGGTCAGCGGGGAGACTGGAGCCGGAAGGGCCGGATGTCCAGGAGTTTGAACTCCGGGTCGCCCTCGATGACCTGGAAGTGGCTGTCCATCGGCAGGTCGTGGAAGACCTGTCGCCGGCCGGTGGTGGGCCAGTAAACCTCCAGGGAGACGATGCGCCGCGCCCGGCCCAAGCCGATCTCTTGCTCCAACGGTGACGCCCCGAAGGTGCCGCCGATGTTCACGTGGTCGTAGACCTGGCGGCGAGTACCGTCCTCCAACTCGACTTCCACCTTGATGCGCGCCCCCACGGCGGCACGATTGGACTCAACGCCCTCCAGGCGTACCGAAATCCAGTGGTTGCCGTGCCCCGGATTCTCGTAAAGGGCATTGGTCGAGTTGTCCGCCGGGTAGAATCCTCCAGTCTGCTCAAAGATGTCCTGGTCGCCGTCCCTGTCCAGGTCGCCGAAAGCCACGCCGTGCCCTTTTCCGAGGTGGCCCAAACCGGCAGAAAAGGTGATGTCGGCGAAGCGCTCTCCATCGACATTCCGAAAGGCGATATTGGGGCTGATGGACTCGTAGGAGGGGTAGCCAGTTGCCAGATAGAAGTCGGGATACCCATCGTTGTCCATGTCGCCGTAGTTGGCACCCATGGTCAGGTGTACCTCGTAGAGGCCGGTCTCCCGAGTCACGTCTATAAAGCCCCCGGCCCCGTCGTTTTCATAGAGCCTCATCCGGCTGCCGTCGTTGGGCAGTCCCAGGAAGTCCAGGGCCACGTCGGCTATCTTGTAGTCGAATCCGGCCACGAACAGGTCGAGCCAGCCGTCGTTATCGTAGTCCCAGAACCAGGTGGGGAAGCTGAGGATGGGCTCCTCGACGCCCAGGTCCGGGGCGACATCGGTGAAGGCGCCGTCGCCGTCGTTTCGATACAGACGGTTCTTCGACCCGAAGTTGGAAACGTAGAGGTCGGGGTCACCGTCGTTGTCGTAGTCGCCCCAGACGGCTGACTTACAGTTGCGAAGGTTGGTCACTTTGGACTGGCTTGCCACGTCGGTGAAGGTCCCGTCGCCCTCATTGCGGAATAGCTGGCTGGGGAAGATGATCTCGGTGCTGGAAATGTCGGCGGCCGGCTTGGACTCGTTGCACGCGAAGAAGTCGAGGTCTCCGTCGGCGTCGTAATCTTCCCAGGCGGTGAACTGGCTCGGGTAGGCGGGGTAGGCTATACCCGCCTCATGCGTGACGTCGGTGAACGTCTTTCCCTGGTCGTTGCGGAGCAAGGAGGTCCTGACCTGTCCGCGGGCACGCTGCCAACCGCCCCTCATGACAACGATGTCTACCCAGCCGTCGTTGTTGTAGTCGGTCTGGACGATGTTGAGACCGCCCACCTGGCCGGTCAGCCCAGCGCGCTCGGTGTAGTCGGAAAAGCTTCCGTTTCCGTCGTTGTGGTAGTAGACAAGCTGACCGCTCGGGTGCCAGGTGGAGACGACAATGTCGAGCAGACCGTCTCTGTCAAAATCGTCGATGATGCTACCACCCGCGAGGTTGATCTTAAAAAGGCCGGCGTAGGGCGCGATCTCCCGGAAGAATCCGATGTCGTCTTCAGACTCGAATACATCGGGAGGGATCAGAAACCGGTCTGGAACCCCATTCGGATAGGTCCCCAGTGTCATGTGGACTATGTTAAGGAGCCAACGGAATTTAATATTCTCGGGTTCGAGTTCCAGGAGTTCCATGAGGTGTTTCTTGGCGTTGTCGGAGGCGTCTTTGTCTTCATGGGACAGGGAGCTGTCCAGGGGTAGAGCGCAAACAAGACTGCCGGTTGGGCTCAGACAGTTGACCTGCTCCGCCAGTTCTATATATGCGAGTGCCAGCTCCTCCTGAAGCTCTTTGCGATGCCTCCTCTCCGGGTCGTCACGCTCCTCGGCCTCCAGGGCCTCCTCCAAAAGACGCACGGCTTCCTTGATCTCACCGAAGTTAAGCAGCTCGAAGGCCAGCTCAGAGCGAATGGAGATAAACCAGGAGAGGGTGTCATAAGTCGGGTCTTCCAACTCTTCGAGCAGCATGTCTCGTTTTTTCGTGCCGAAGTAGGGGCCGCTGTCCGCCAAGAGTGTGGGCAGGTATCTTGCCAGGTCTTCCGTACCCCTGTCAGCGAAAGGGAGCAAGGGCTCCCTGGTCGGCGTGGATACCTGTGTCGGTTCAGTTGTCACCGTTACCGATGGTGACCGCGCCGGTACGGGTGAGGACGTCGAAGGAGGCACTCCTGTTGCCGAGACAGACGGTGGCCTCTCTTCTCCGTCGCCGCAGGCGGCCAGTGCCAGCGGCAGCGCCACCGCGACGGCGACCGAAATCCATCTTGCAAAATTGCGCACAGACAACCTCTCGACCAGTTTAACATGACTTTCCGAGCCGGTTGACTTACCTGTGAGGTGCGGCCCGTTCCCAATTACCACCTCCACGGTCCTCCCGGGAAACGCACGGACGTCCAGAGGAAGTAGGCGGCGATGATCCTCACAGGCTATACGTATTGGCAAAAGGCCCGGTTTTGGTACAGCCGAGCCACCAGGATGGCTGCCGCCACGAATAGCAGGAAGAACCATGCCGTCCGTATGAACCGCGGATCGCGCCGGTCCGCAATCAGACGGGCTGTAACGGTCAAACCGATACGAACGGCCACCTTTCCGGAGATAACGAACCAGTGTGACTCTTCCCCGTGTTCACCGATCTGTCGAAGAGACCCGCCTATGCCGCCCTGCATACCGATGGCCGACTCGATGGACTCTACCTGTGCGGTAACCACCCGATAGGAGGGATTGTTGGGATTCTCCGCCCGGCCGAGCGCGCATCCACCACCCGCCAGGCCACTTATCAGCAGCAACACCACCAGCAGGAGGGACATCCGGTCTCTCATGGAGAACTGTTTATACGCATGTCGTATTCTTCGAGCGGTCCAGAATCGTTCAACAACATACCGGGAAACTGTGACAGCGTGGGGTTGTTGGCAGTCTGGTCGGGGTGAGGCCTAAAATGTCGCAGGAGACAACGTGGATATCGTGTGGCCGGTATCTGCCCAGGTGCGGTTTCCCGCGTGGGAAACGCTCAGTCTAGTGGACCATCTCGCCGTGAAGAACTGGTCTCTCGATCAAATCGATGCTGGCAGGGCAGACTGTGCCCGTCAATTATTACTTTGCACTCCTATTCTCTCCCGGTGATGGGCAGCTGTTACTAAACCGCCGACGGGCGGCCCAAGAGGTCTGCAAACCCCGATGACGTCGTACATTTGGTGTACGGCTGGGGCCGTGCAGCGTATGTTTTCCCTCGCGTTCGGGAGGCATTTGCCTCGGCCTGAAGGCTGGGCGCACCTTCGGGCCGATGGATAAGTATAATAGCAGGGTGTTGAAAAACCTTTCGACCATCCCCCTTGCCCCCTTCC
>CAZEDC010000012.1:0-7497 GCA_964510985.1 uncultured Dehalococcoidia bacterium | reverse complement strand
CCGCCACCGTTCAGCGCTGTGCATGTTGCCCGGGCGAAGCATTTCACCTTCGCAATCTCCGAAATGGTTGAACAGGAAGAGCGGGTGATAACATACGGACTCGAAGTGGCCGTTGTAGGCGACTCCCTCTTGCTGCCCATGCACCGGGCTTTCAGAGCTGTCCATGTCGAGGATAACTCGCTGGTGAGATGTCTGGGCCATGGCCCTGTCCACCCACTCAACATTCAAGCGCGAAAGCCCATCCATGTTCTTCTCTTCGGTTAACACCTCAGTCTCAAATCGGCTCATAGTGTTGGTGCTGGCTGCCTGCTTATCAGTACCTTGCCACCCGACGATGACACGCATAGCCGGGTCTTGGGCAAGCCGTTCAGCGTCGTTGGTGTCCTCGTAGCCAGCGAGACGGCTATACACCGATTGTCTGAGCAAGGGCAACAGCGGGTGTTGCACATTGCGGCCGGTGCGGCTTTCATGGATATAATCGTTGGCTGTCTCTGTGAGTCCCAGAGCGGCATCAAGCTCGCGGCATGCCATGAGTCCAGCGTCAGAGGTGATGGTAGGGTGCAACAGAACAGCGGGCTCGTGAGTTGACCAGCTTGACCGGCAACCTGTATTCATAGACGAAAAACAGATTATTGCGATCTGTTAAAACTGGTCGAAACGAAGACATGATAAGTGGACAGTTTTAGTACCCCCACTTAGCTACGGAAGCACAGCGCTTAGGCTCAGATGCTTCCCAAGCAGGATGTCGTGGGTTCGAATCCCATCACCCGCTCCAACTGGTCTACACAGGCGTTTCCGTACCACGCCTTAGCACAGCGCTCCAGGGCAATCTAATTGTGCCTCGGCGCTCTAAAAGATTTCCTTTCGGAACGCCCCGTAACGTTGGTCGTCCGTCGTTAGAGTGCGCACTCCCTTTTCGAAGTAAGTTCCCAGAGTAACCACCGCCCTCTGCCACGCTGACATCCAGCAGCCAGGAAAGCGGAACGAACGATCAGTCCAGCCCTGACTTTCGAGTGTCCCATTTCTGTTGACGGTCTACACTGGTTATGGTGCTACCCGTGTAGGACGTCAGCGATAATGGGACGACGATAACCTTACCCGAGTCTCCTCGGCTCGGTTCTCCCTGAGTCTTGGGTCGGCTCAGGTTGCCATTTGATGATCTGGTTAGGTTTGGTCCCCGAAGTCCCACTTATACCGATTAGTGTAGTGCGAGCCAGTCAATCCGAAGGTTGACGGACTTCCGTTTACCGAGTATCTTCATATAATTCTGCGGTGGTTTCTTTACCGTATAAAACAGACTGGACTGTAACCGGTAGCCGGGAGCACGATTATGCGGTACCTCGGATTGAGCCTGGCCGTCCCAATGGCCTACTCTGGGGTAGGGTGAGGTGGCACGTCCGAGCGACCTCCCGCTACCTTAGTGAGTCAAGTCTTCACATCCACGCCCGCACCTCCACCCACTCCAATGGCTGCGCCCACTGCTGCTCCACTACACATGCTTACACCAGATCCGCTGCCATACGCTCGCCAGTTCGCGATGCCAAGATATGGTTTAGTGAGTTTGATATAGGGTGGTTGACCGCGCTTCGTGAGTGATACAACCAGGGCTCTTGTCGAGCATGGAAAGTTGCCTAGGTCCGCGTACCTTGATATGGTAACTATCGGTATAAACAATGAGAGGTATCCTCTGGTGAAACCAGGGTATGAAATAGGGGTTCATGGCACAGTTCCAGAAGCCGGTACGCCCTACGATAGCCTGACAATAGGACTCGACGTGGGTTCAACGACTGTGAAGGCAGTGGTTATGGACCCTCGGACGGACGAGATTCTTTGGAGACGCTACGAGCGACACCATACGAGACAGGCACCAAAGGTCTTAGAGTTCTTGCAGGGCATCGAGGAGTCTTTCCAACTGCCTCACAACAAACTGCGCATCTTCATTACGGGTGGAGGGGGAAGCAGACTGGGAGAATACCTCGGCGCCAAGTTCATCCAGGAGGTCAATGCCGTATCCCTGGCGGCCGAGCTCTTATACCCGGACGTGGGCTCGGTCATCGAGCTGGGAGGGCAGGACGCGAAGATCATCATCTGGCTCACGAATCCCGAGACCGGCACAAAGCGGAAATTACCGAGTATGAACGACAAGTGCGCCGGTGGGACGGGCGCCGTTATAGACAAGATCAGTGCCAAGCTCAACCTCAGCGTCGACGACCTGGCACTGCTCAACTACAGGGACGTTGAGCTCCACCCGGTAGCGGGCAAGTGCGGCGTCTTCGCGGAGACAGACATAAACGGCCTTCAGAAGCACGGTATCCCTTCCAGCCAGCTAATGGCATCCCTTTTCGAGGCCATCGTGCAGCAGAACCTCAGCGTACTGACCAGGGGAAACACGCTCCGACCCACCGTGCTCCTTCTGGGCGGCCCCAACACCTTCATCCCCGGTTTGAGGGACTGCTGGAAAGAAAACATTCCCATGATCTGGGAGGAACGGAATTTTCCGCTGCCTGAAGGAGTCGATCCGAAAGACCTCGTCATCGTTCCCGACGATGCCCAGTACTATGGGGCAATCGGCGCGGCGCTCTATGGCCGGAGCGAAAACCTCGACGTAGGAGCCTACCGGGGAACAGCGGCACTTGAAGAGTTCATCGAGGTAGGGCGAACGAAGATGCGGGAGGCATCGGGGGAGGTGGGGCTGTGGAGAACCCGTGAAGAGCTGGAGGAGTTTAAGAGGCGATTTTCCAAGAAACCGTGGATGGCGGCGACCTTCTCTCCGGGCCGGGAGGTAGAGGCGTTCATCGGGATCGACGGCGGCTCGACCTCCACCAAAGCCGTTCTAATGGACAGTGACAGGAACGTGCTGGCCAAAGCCTACCAGCTGTCCAAGGGCAACCCTCTGACCGATACTCAGGAGCTGCTGAAGGAGCTTAGGGAATACGTAGAGGACCAGGGTGCGGTCCTCAAGGTAAAAGGGGTTGCGACCACCGGCTACGCCAAAGACATGTTAAACCGGGTGCTTAACGCCGATGTAGCCATCGTGGAGACAGTGGCCCATACCAATTCCGCGCTGCACTATCACAAAGACGTGGACGTAATCGTCGATGTGGGCGGTCAGGACATCAAGGTCATCGTCCTGAAAAACGGCAAGGTCAAGGATTTCAAGCTCAATACCCAGTGCTCCGCCGGCAACGGCTACTTCCTCCAGAGCACAGCCGCCAGATTTGGCTATCTGGTGGAAGAGTACGCCGAAGTGGCGTTCGAGGCAGAGGGGGTACCCGTATTCGGCTATGGATGCGCCGTGTTCATGGAGACCGATATCGTCAATTTCCAGCAGCTGGGCTGGGAAGAGAAAGAGATAATGGCCGGACTGGCCAAGGTCTTGCCAAAAAACATCTGGCTATACGTGGTCTCGGAACCCAACCTGGGCAAACTCGGCACGAATTTCGTGCTCCAGGGAGGCACACAACACAACCTCGCCGCAGTCAAGGCCCAGTACGACTTCATCAAATCCAAGGTGCCCGATAGCACCATACGGATCCACGAGTTCCCGGGAGAAAGCGGTGCCATCGGGGCTGCCCTCGAGGCCGTGCAGGTTATGGCGGGGCGGGACTCCGGCTTCATAGGGTTGGCCGCCGCGGAGACCCTGGATTTTACCGCCACCAGGGACGAATCGACCCGGTGCGACCGCTGCAAGAACAAATGCCTACGGACGTTTGTAGACACCAAGATGCCGGACGGAGAGAGCAACCGATTCATAATCGCCACCTGTGAGAGGGGCGAGGTTGAGGATTTGGCCGACGTGCAGGCGGCCCACGCAAGGATGGAGAAGGTCAGGAAGGCAAACCCCAACTTCGTGGAGAAGGCGTCGGTGGCGGCTTTCCGGAGCTCTGGCCCCCCTAAGGTAAGCACGTTGCGACAGGAAGCGGCGGAGAATTCGGCCACCCGAGACAGAGGCCCCGGGGCCCTGCCTCATAGTCCGAAAGTCACCCCCGGCGCCGGCAACTCATCCGGCATATCGGAGTTTCGCAAGAACCTGAAGATAGGCATACCCAGGGTGCTCAACATGTACTCTCTGTCACCCCTATTCGCCGCCTACTTCCAGGCCCTGGGGGTGGACTTCCGCAACATCATATATTCCGACTACACGGACCCACAGATGTGGTATCGAGGCTCGCGGCGAGGCTCTATCGACCAGTGTTTCCCCAGCAAGGCGGCCATAGCTCACGTTCACAACCTCATCTTCGACCAGAGGCGGAAGCCGGACATAATCTTCTTCCCAATTATCCAAAAGCTCCGGCCCGAAATAGTAAACGGAGTGGATAGCACCGCCTGTCCCGTCGTATCCATCACACCTGACGTGACCAGAGCGGCCTTTACCAAAGAGGGAGATGTTTTTGCCGAGAACGATATCCGGTTCCTGGCTCCATCCTTGGACATGGCGAACTGGCCTCTGTTCGAACTCCAGATGTACGACTGCTTCAACGATGTCCTGCGCCTTACCAGTGAGGAGAGCCGGGAGGCGATGAGCATAGCCGTAGAGACGTGGCGCAAGGCCGAGTTATCCCTGCAAGCTGAGGCTCGTATCGTGCTGGACAGGCTGGAGGCGGAGGGGAAGGTGGGCGTCGTCGTGCTGGGACGGCCCTACCACAACGATCCTGGCCTGAACCACGAGATCACCGTGGAGATCCAGAGGAAGGGCTACCCGATCTTTAGCGTGGACTCGCTGCCACGGGACGACGACGTGCTGGAACGGCTATTCGGAGACGAGGTGCGGGCAGGCATAATCGGCCACCCCATGGACATCGGAGATGTGTGGAAGAACTCTTACAGCGAGAACTCCAGCAAGAAGGTGTGGGCGGCCAAATACGTGGCGCGTCATCCCAACCTAGTCGCCATCGACCTTTCCAGCTTCAAGTGCGGTCAGGACTCCCCCATGTACAGCTCGGTGGAGCGCATCATCGAAGCATCTGACACGCCATCCTTCACCTTTCACGACATCGACGAGAACAAGCCCGTCGGCTCTATCAAGATCCGAGTGGAGACCATCGCCTATTTCCTGAAACGCTACCAGGCGGAGTTGCAGCGCAAGAACCAGTCCGAGGACGAGCTCCGGCATATGCTGGAGGCATACGCGGCCAAAGTCACGGCAGGCCACGTCCACTCCGGCGTCAACGGTTTCGGGCCGCCGGCCGGGCACGAAAAACGACCGGCCGGTGTCCCCGACGGAACGGCTCAACACGGCGGCGAACACCAGGCTCCCTTTACCATCGACGCAAGCCGGCACAAAGCCGACACCAATGGGACCGGTCCTCTCGCGCCAACGACCGGAGGCCGTTCGGACCAGCGTCCCGGACGGGCAGCCGCGTCAGAGCCAGGGCAAAAGTCCGAGGTAGACTCGAAGGTGCGAGAATACGAGGGAAGGCTCCGGGCCGCAATGGGCCTGACCAGAGACGCGGTCAGACACTTCGCCAGGCCCTTCGAGCGACCCTGGACCAAGGACCAGAAAGACACGACCACTGTCCTTTTTGGCGGCCTGTCACTGGCCCACGAGGAACTGGTAGCCGATGCCATGCACAGGCTGGGATATAAAACGCGTCCACTACCCTGTCCCGACAACGATGCCCTGGCGGTAGGCAAGGAGTATTGCAATCGCGGCCAATGCAACCCTACCTACTACACCGTGGGCAACCTGGTTAAATATCTGAAAAAACTCAAAGAGCAGGGTGAGACCGACATCGAGAACCGCTACGTATTCGTCACCGCGGGGTCCTGCGGTCCATGCCGATTCGGGATGTACGAGGCGGAGTATCGGCAGGTGCTCCGAGACTCTGGTTTCGATGGGTTTCGAGTGCTGCTGTTCCAGCAAAACGAGATAGCCAGCCAGAGCGGAACAGACAATGCGCTAGAGTTTAACACCGACTTTACGCTGGCCTTCATCCGGGCCCTTGTCCTGGGCGACATGGTCAATGAGTTGGGATATAAGATCCGTCCCTACGAGGTGAACCAGGGGGAGACCGACCTGGCCATGGTCGAGGCCAAGCGAATACTGGGAGATGCGCTGCGGGAGGGAAGGTCTGTCGTTCGCGCTTTGCGCAGAGTCAGGAAGCTGGTCGAGTCCATTGAGGCGGACTTCACCCGGGTGAAGCCCAAGGTGAAAATCGTGGGCGAAATCTGGGATCAAACCACAGAGGGAGACGGCAACTATCGCATGTTCCGCTGGCTCGAGTCCGAGGGAGCCGAAGTACTTGTCGAACCGATCAGCACGTGGATAGATTACAAGATCTGGATAGCCAAACACCATGCCGAAGAGGCGATGAAAGTTGACCCGACGAAAAGGAAGACGATACGAAAGCTAAAGCTGGCACAGGTGGCGTTCCGGCTCTACCATAACCTGTACCGGTGGGGCCTGGGTTTCAAGATCGACCCATTGCCCAGCCAGCAGAAGCTCGCCGACTATGCTGCCGACTACTACAATACCTACATAGGGGGCGGAGAGGGCCACCTGGAAATCGGGAAAAACGTGATGGTCAACAAGGAAAAGCACGCCCACATGGTGCTTTCTCTTAAGCCCTTCGGCTGCATGCCCAGCACGATGAGCGACGGGGTGCAGAGTCGGGTTGTGGCCGACTACAAGGATGCCATCTACATCCCCATCGAGACCTCCGGCGACGGCGAGATATCCGCAAAGAGCCGTGTCCAGATGAAGCTTTACGAGGCCAAGATGAGGGCGCGGCAGGAATTCGCGGAGGCCCTGAAGGCCCACGACGTTACCCTGGATCAGGTCAGTGACTATGTGGCCAAGCACCCCCGATACACCAACCCCATGCGAAAGCTGCCGCAGCACCACGGGATCGGCACGGCGGCCAACTTAGTCGCGGCGTTGGCCAGGGACGTAGCTGTAGGAAGTCGGCGGTAAAGGGACGGTTTTAGTACCTCTTTGTAGCCACGGAAGCACATCGCTCAGGCTTAGATGCTTCCCAAGCAGGATGTCGTGGGTTCGAATCCCATTGCCCCGCTCAAACCGCACTATGCAGGCGTTCCCGCACTGCACCCCAGCAACCTCTCTTTAGCACAGCGGTCCACGACAATTTAATGTTGCCCCGGCGGTCCTTTAAGATGTCCTTCCGGAGCCCCTTTTGGCCGAAGCCCCTTATGGTCGCAGTTCGATCATAGTCAAAACGCCGATCCCCTTTTGGGATCATATACTCAGAGCGATCTAAACCGAGGCGGCCCGGGGAAGATTATCGCTGACGCCCTTAAGAGCCGTAGTTTCGCTGCTCTTGGTGGTCTGGGGTCAGGCAACCACAAGACGACGTGGAATTGAGAGTGTCGGATAGCGATTGACAACTTCGATGCTCGGTCCTGTAGTCGGTGGGGTCTCAGAATATCGCATCTTTAAAAAGACTCAGTTTCATCTGGGATATTTAGGTTCAGATACAACTCAATGTAGGACGTCAGCTATTCAGAAAATGAGAATCAAATGGCAGCTTATATGATCGC
>CAZEDC010000011.1:0-6279 GCA_964510985.1 uncultured Dehalococcoidia bacterium | reverse complement strand
CTCGTCCAGACGAAACTCCTGCAATCGAGGTGCGGGCTCGGGATTGCAGGGATCGTAGCGAAACACCTTGAAGCTCAGGCTTCTGCTAGCCATGGACCGGCTCGCCCCTTTCTGCCAACACGTTGCTCTCTCCGTAGCCTCGCTCCCCGGGAGGCAGCTCGGTGATACGGACGGGCTCGTAATCAAGTACCGGCATGTCGGCTCCCGCGGGCCACGTGGCCAGCGTCCTGTTCAGCCAGTTCTCGTCGTCGCGTTTGGGATAGTCCTCCCGGTAGTGGCTGCCCCTGCTCTCGGTACGCTTTCGCGCCCCGTACGCGATGGTCAGGGCCAGCCGCACCATGCCGGGGAAGCGCAGAGCTAAAGCCATCTCAGGGTTGGCGCCCGACCCACTGGAGCGCAGACCAAGCCGTTGAGACCGGTCGTGGATTTCGAGCAGCTCGTCCACAGCCTCGCCCAGGTCCTTCTCGTTTCGGAAGATACCCACCTTCTCGGTGAGAATTTCCGACATGCGGCGGCTGAGGTCGTGGACGTACTCGTCCCCTCCGGCGAGCAAGCGTTTCATCCGGGCCTGTACCTGGAAATTGGCCTCTCGCGCCAGATCGCCGGCGAACCTGTCCAAACCGGGGTGGAGGAGCCACTCAAGGTCCTGGACTATACGCCGTCCTACCACGCTTCCCATGACAACGGTCTCGGCCACGGAGTTGCCTCCCAACCGATTGAAACCGTGCATGTCCCAGCAGGCGGCCTCGCCGGCGGCGTAGAGGCCGGTCATCCCGTAGGCGTGCCCCTCCTTGTGCGTCCTGACCCCTCCCATGCTGTAATGCTGGGTCGGCCTCACAGGAATGAGCTGATTGACGGGATCGACTCCAAGGAAGTCCTGGCAGATCGTCTCAACCTCCCGCAGCTTGGTGTGTATGTGCTCGGCCCCGAGATGGCGGATGTCCAGCCAGAGGTGAGGCCCGTACGGACTCTCTACGCCGAAACCCTTGCGTATGTGGGTGACCATCCTGCGGCTCACGACGTCGCGAGAGGCAAGCTCCTTCTTGTCCGGCTCGTAGTCCAGCATGAACCGGTGTTCGTTCTTGTCCCGAAGGTAGCCCCCGTCGCCTCGGCAAGCCTCGCTGACCAGGATCTCGCCGGGCACTACCCCGGTGGGATGAAACTGGACCGCCTCCATGTTGCCGAGAGGCACCACCCCCGTGTCCAGGGCGAGGGCCATTCCCGAGCCCTCGTTGATGACGGCGTTGGTCGAACGGCCGTAGATACGGCCGTGGCCGCCTGTGGCGATCACCGTGGCCTGAGAGAGGTAGTTCCGAAGCTCTCCTGTCCGCAGGTCGCGGACGACGGCGCCGTAGCACCGCCGGCCGTCGTGGATCAGCGACAGCGCCTCGGCCCGGTCGTCAACACGGATGCCCATCTTGAGCACGACGTTGTCCAGCGTGTACACCATGGCATGACCTGTACCGCTGGAGGCGAAAGCCGCGCGCCACTTTTTGGTGCCGCCGAAATCTCTGGCGGCGATCCGACCGTCCATCTCGGAGGTCTCCTCGACGACCCGACCATCGGTCAAGGTCCGGGGGCCGGCAACGACTCGACTCCACGGGCAGCCCCAGTAGGCCATCTCACGCACGGCCACAGGAGCCATTTCCACGAAGAGTCGGACGACATCCTGATCGCAGCCCCAGTCCGCTCCTTTGACAGTATCCTCGAAGTGGACGTCTGTGGAGTCCCCGTGGCTCATGGCCATATGTCCCAGGGCTGCCTGCATCCCTCCCTGAGCGGCCACCGAATGGGACCTCCTTGGTGGTACGAGTGAGATTATGGTCACCTGGAGGCCTTGGGAGGCGGCTTCGACGGCAACCCGCTCGCCCGCCAGACCAGCTCCGATTACCAGGACATCGCTGGTGATGGGATTCATCAGCTGCCTCCCGTTCTGTAGAAGGCCAGGATGATGACCGCACTCAGGGACAGGATGGCCACGGTCCAAACTCCCAGGATGCGGTGCGCCCATGCCGAACCGAAAATCCCCCATTTCACAGAGATGCGATAGAGGCCGGCCGACATATGGGTGTATACCAGCACCGCGAAGGGGGCGTCGAAGAACAGGTACTTGCCGGTGATTTTCGAGCCGCTCTTGGCCGCTTCGATTGGGAGGTCCGTAAGGATGACCCACAGGTGGATGGCGATCAACATGGCCAGGGCGACCCCGGTGAAGATCTGGAAAGCCCAGGCCCAGGTGTCGAAATGCCCCAGCGACCGGGCGTGCCGAACCAGTGCGGCCTGCTCGGAGAAGGCCACCGGGACCTTCCGGGCGGCCAGGAAGATGTGGCCGAGGAACAGGACGACCAGGAAGGGGACGAAGGCGTGGAGCAAGTAGTAGCGCTCGAGGAACTCCGCCAGAGTGTCCATGACGTCGTCGCCCAGCAGGATGGTGGCCAGAAGACCTGTGTGGCCAAGCATAAAGACCGAAAGGCCCAGGCCGCTCACCGCCAGTGCCAGCTCCAGGCGGGCGCTGGCAAAGGAGATCCCTCCACCGGTGACCGTAGGGGCCGGCGCGCCCGTCAGATAGGGGTCTGACCGGCCAGGGGTCAGTCTTTCCAGACTATACACAACCTTTGTCCCGGGACCGGTTCCGTGCAACGATATCAACTCCTTTCAACACTGAAGGGCAACTGTTCGGGTCAGAAGCACACTGAGGTGTTTCGCCTCCAGTGTCAGCCGAGGCCTATGCGAACACCGGCGCTCTCATGGACCTTGACCCCCTCCTGAGAAGCGATGAGATCGGCCTCTATCGGCGGGGGAGCAGGCTCCTCGGGGCTGCGGAATATCCGCTCGCCGGGTTTCAGGTCCAGGACGGCCCTGGCGTATTCTCCTACCCTCTGGACCACCAGTTCAGGGTCCGTGATCTGCCGGTAGTCGTTGCCCGAGGTGTCGATGTACGCGTCCACCTGCTCTGGAGGCAGCGGGGCTCGCTCCTGGAATTGCGCCACCTCCATTGCCAGCGTCTTCTCGCTGGCCTCGGCATACAACAGGAGTACGTACCGGGCTACCTTTAACCCGGCGACCTGAACGCAGCCGTAGCTTGGCGGCGTGCACTCGCGGCGGTCTGGATAGTGCTTGCAGTACCTGGCTCCTGCGGCCCTGACATCCTCCAGCGTCTGTATCTCAGGATCGTCCAGACACATCGTACAGGGGTCACCCTGGTATATAAGCGTCCTTTCTTTCATCTCCTCACCTTTCCTTATGACCTCTATCCATATGTGAAATCTTTCACGTTTAAGGACGCAAAACATCCTGCGCTGGTTCGAATCGCTCTCAAACTTTGGGTACTCTATCAATATTTAGATTTAATACTAAAGATGGTAGGTGGGATTGTGCTTTAGTTCCCTAAATGGTATTATAGTGATAGATGAATTCAGGTTTTTGCAGAATAACTAGCTTAAGCGAGATAATATATCGGCCATTTTGCAATATGCTCGTTTGGTGGTACTAGATCAATAAATACCAGGGGATGAATACCGTGGATGCAATAAGAATCCAAGTCGTGGACCATCACCCCATGTTGAGGGAGGGCCTGTGCAACCTCCTCAAGCACGTGCCGGACATCGAGGTGGTGGGACAGGCCGGGGAGGCACAGCAGGCGATTCGGCTGGTCGAGGAGACGCAACCGGACATAGTGCTGATGGACGTGACGATGCCGGGACTTAGCGGCGCGGATGTAACCCGCAGGATCAGGAAGGCCAACCCCTCCACATCCGTGGTCATTCTCACCGCCTACGAGGACGACCGGCATATACTGGGGCTTCTGGAAGCGGGCGCGGCGGGGTACCTGCTTAAGACCTCCACCGGGCAAGAGGTGATCCATTCGCTCAGGGCCGTTCGTGCCGGTGAGATTGTACTCCACCCGAAGGTCGCCGGGAGGGTCCTGGCCAGGGCGATGTCAGCCCCCGACCCTTCGGCCACCGAGCATGGACTGACGGCACGGGAGATGGAGGTGCTTAAACTGGCCGCGACCGGAATGAGCAACAAGGAGATCGCCGGCGATCTTTCACTCAGCGTTCCAACCGTCAAGTCCCACCTGGTGAGCACTTTCTCCAAGATGGGCGTGAGTTCCCGCACGGAGGCCATTCTGGACGCGTTGCGCCGGGGATGGGTCAGTTTGGACGAGGGGGACCCAGAGAGCGCCACCGTTTAAGTGGCCGCTTAGGCATGGGACAGTGTATACCCCGGCGTCGGCACGCAGTAACCGAACTGGTTTCCTGAACGCATCCTGCGTATCCTTGCGCTGAGTTGCCTTACGCCACCGCAACTGGCAGATGTCCATCGGAGGCCGCCTTCGGTCACCGGGTACCCCCTGCTTAAACGCCTGCGACTCACCGGAGACCGGTCTCCGGGAGTCCGCCGATTGGACTCCAACTCTCACCCATGCTGATATAATCCGCTCCGGGAGGCGCAGAACATGCCACTTTACACGTATGTGTCGGTCTCGGAGGAGGACAAGGTCTCGATTTTTCTGACCGACCCAACCACAGGCGGGCTCCAGAAGCAAGGAGACGTGGTTGTGCCGGGCGTGCCGGCCCCACTGGCGGTAGACCCGGGGCGAAGGTTCCTGTTCGTCGGCCGCCGGGGGTCGTGCGAAATCTCGAGTTTCCAGATCGACCCGGACAGCGGAGGACTCGCTCTCATCGGAACGGCGCCGCTGGAATCCGACCCCTGCTACTTGGCCACCGACAGGAATGGCAAGTTCCTACTGTCCACCTACTACGCGGCGGGCAAGGTGGCGGTCCACTCCATCGGAGACGATGGTTCCATCGGCGACACACCGGTCGAGTGGTTGGACACGTCGTCCGGTGCGCACTCCATCCAGACCGACCCGTCCAACAGGTACGCCTTCGTACCCCACATCGCCGGCGCCGTGGGCCCGAACCTGATATATCAGTTCAGGTTCGACGAGCGTACCGGGAGGCTCACCCCGAACTCGCCTTTCAAGCTGGTCCCCGGTGAGGAGCTGGGGCCCCGTCACTACTGCTTTCATCCGACCAAGGACGTCCTCTACTTCTCCAACGAGCAGGGGTGCAGCATCACGGCTTACGGATTCGACGCGACGACCGGGACTCTGAGTGCTTTCCAGACCATCTCGACCCTGACCGAGGGGTATCAGGGCGAAAACACCTGCGCCCAGATACAGATAACCGGCTCGGGGCGGTACCTTTACGCGCCCAACCGGGGCCATAACAGCATCGCCGGCTTCTCAGTCGATGCCACCACGGCCCAGCTGACGCCCATCGGGCACGCGCCCGCAGAGGCGGTGCCCCGGGCCTTCGGCCTGGACCCCGGCGGTAACTTCCTCTACGCCGCCGGCCTAGACACGGGCGTGATGACCTCGTACCGGATCGACGGCGACACCGGCGAGCTGGAGCCGTTGGAGACCTATCACGTCGGAAAGGCGCCCATGTGGGTGCTCATGGTCCGGACCGGCGAGTAGCGGCGACCATACTTGGCTTTGTTGACTTTCTCAGCAACGGGGGTGTCCAGAGCCCCGACAGGTCGGGGTCAGGTGGGGGTTTGGGGGTACTCCCCAAATTCCAATCGAGGGCGAGTGGGCGGGTAATAAGACATCCGCCACGGACGATGTCAACAAAGCCACCATACTTCTGAGAGCACTGTTGGGGCTCCAGAGAGCACGATAGCGTAACGGAGGAGCAATGGATACGGTCCGCTTCATCGCCGACAGTCTGAGGCAGGTACAGCTAAGGCTGCTGGGGTCCTGTGAAGGCCTAACCCAGGAGCAGGTGTCGTGGCGCCCGACACCCCACGCCAACAGCATCGGTTTCATCCTGTGGCACGTGGCCCGCTCCGAGGAGTCTTTGACCCTTGCCCTGCGCGGCGGTCGGCCCGAGCTTTGGGTCTCGGAGGGCTGGCACAGGAAATTCGGCCAGCCGGTGGACTCCCCCGACCCCGGGGATAGAATGGGCCTGCGGTCCCTGCCGATTCCAGGGCTCGAAACCCTGGTCGGGTACCTGGAGGCGGTGCACGACCGGACGCAAGAACTGCTCTCCGGCCTGACTCCTGACAGGCTGGAGACTACGCGCGATCCCATACTGCCGGAGCGCACGCTGGGTACATGTCTCCGGCATCTGATCACACACAAGAACAACCACCACGGCCAGATCGACTATATTCGAGGGCTGCAGGAGGAGACTTGGGACCTGTCGCGCCATACCGGCGTCGTGCTGACGCCGCCTACCTAACGGGACTAGGTACCCAATCAATATTGAG
>CAZEDC010000010.1:0-4392 GCA_964510985.1 uncultured Dehalococcoidia bacterium | reverse complement strand
CCACGCCATTCACTCGCGGGGTGCTGAAAAACCCTATCGACCATCCCTCTGTCCCCCTTCCTGGCCAGGAAGGGGGAAGAATTTATAGTTGAAGGACACCCCTTCGGCTGCGCTCAGGGACAGGCCCTCAGACTCCCGGCTAATCCCGACTCGTCGGGACTGCACACCCCAATCTTGAGCAGTCTGCTAGTGAGAAAACAGCTTCAGGGCATGGTTATCTTTGGGATCGCACCCTACCCGGTTTTGCCCTTGCCGGTTTGACTGTCTGGCGGCCGCTGGGTCAGGTCGCGGGAGGGGCAGCCCCAGTAGAGGACGCACCGGCCGCACTGCGGGCGCAGGGCTTTGCACACCTGGCGCCCATGGCGGATTAGATACATGTGAAATGCGAATACGTCCTCGGGAGCTACCATCGGCTCCAGGACGTCGTGCGCCTTCTCCGCGGTCATCTTGGCGGGGACCAGGCCCAGGCGCTTCGACACCCGGTAGATATGTGTGTCCACCGGCATGGCCGGCATCCCCAGAGAGAAGCATAGGATTATGGCCGCGGTTTTTGGGCCGATGCCGGGGAGTTTTTTTAGCCATGCCTTGGCTTCGTTCAAGGGCATCTCTGCCAGAAAAGAGAGGTCGAACGAACCGATCTCGTCGGCGATCCGCTTGAGTATGGCCTTGATGCGGGGTGCTTTGACCCTGGCGAGCCCTCCCTTGCGGATCGCATTTTCTATACTGTCAACGGGAGCCTCAGCCACTTTCTCCAATGAGCCGAAGCTGCTCATCAGGTTTTCGAAGGCCCGGGCCGAATTGACGTCGGACGTGTGCTGGGACAGGATGGTGTAGACAAGCTCGGACGCGGGATCGTAGCGAGGCCTCCATTCCACAGGGCCGTACTCCTGACCCAGCAACTCCATCACTTCGGCGGCCGATATTTTCGACGCCGCTCTATGAGAAGATTCGGTCCGGGACTGGGAAACCCGCCGCTGTGCCTTCATATCTTTCGACAAGTTTGTCGGTTACCTTTCAGCTTTGCCGTTGGTAAATACGGTTACATTACCACATACTCTTTTAAGTGCGCAGCCTTGACGAACATCGCTGAAATAAGGCGCGAAAACCTGTGTTACAGATCTCTCGCCACCGACTTGACAAGACCGTCAATTCTCTTATAACTTCAAAAACAGGACATGTAATATCGACCGATGGGCTCTGCCTTAACACCATCGAATCGGTGGGTTTACCTCTCTCGAAACAGAGCCACCACGGAAGCCACAGTGGTAAGGAACGACGTGAGCGAACAACCCCAATCCGGCTACGGATTCTATTTTAGAGACCAGCACCGATGGCCACATGGTCTCTCCACGGACAGGTCCTAAAGGTAACCCTCCTTTGACTCTTGAGAGCTATCTGAAAGAACTGAAGGACGAAGAAACGCCGCTCCGGCACTCGGAACTGCTTCAGTTTTCCGGACTGTCTCCGGAGGAGATGGCCGATTTCAAGACGGCGTGGCTGTTACTCGCTCAGAGCCGAAAATGCGACGTATTGACCAGGCTGGTGGAGCTGGGTGAGGATAACCTGGAGCTAGATTTCACGGCGGTGTTCCGCGCCTGCCTTGCCGACGAGCACGATGAGGTGAGGGAGCGGGCGACCCGTGGGCTCTGGGAGTGCGACGACCGAGTGGTTATCCGCCCTCTGGTCGCTCTTTTATCAGACGATCCAGCCCCAAACGTTCGGGCGGCCGCTGCGGCCTCGTTGGGACGGTTCGCAGACATGGCCCAAGACGGGAAGCTCCTGGAACGGGACTCAAATAAGGTGCGCGGAGCGCTGCTGTCTGCAATCAACAACGACGCGGAGGAGGAAGAGGTCCGGCGGCGTGCGATTGAATCCGTCGCCAGCTTTAACTCGGCGGAGGTGGAGGCGATAATCCGCGAGGCCTACAGCAGCCTGGACCCAAACCTGAAGCGGGCGTCGATCTACGCCATGGGCCGGAGTTCCTCTTCGCACTGGCTCCCTCTAGTCCTGGAAGAGATGCAGCACGAAGACCCGATCATGCGTTACGAGGCTGCCATCGCTTGCGGCCAACTTGGAGAAGAGTCCACCGTCCCGCATCTCATCGGACTACTAAAGGACGAGGAATTTCAGGTACAGATCTCCGCGATCCAGGCGCTGGGGGCCATCGGAGGGGCACTGGCGAAACGGGCGCTGCTTCAATGTCTGAAGCTGGAGGACGAGGCCCTGGAGCAGGCGGCACAGGCCGCTCTACAGAACATCGAGTTCGACGAAGACCCCCTGGGCTACCGATTCGAGGCCTAAGGGTCGTCCGCTAGAGCCCCGACAGGTCGGGGTCCGGACACCCCAATTCCCAAGAAGGTCAAAAGGGCCGGATAACCCCTTGCCTGTGGCACTGACTTTAGGACCCCACCCCGGAGTTGTTCCCACCTTGCCCTCACCCGGACTTCGTCCGGGAAGTTGAGGCCCCTCCCAAAGAAACCTAGTAACCGGTACGAATCAGTCGGCGGCGCCGAAAACCAGTGCTGCGGCGCCCAGAAGGCTCACGTTGTCACCGAGCCGAGCCTTGACGACGGGGACCAGGCCACGCTGGTGCCCCATGGTGCGCCGCTCCATCTCCCGACCGATACCCGGCAGCATCAAGTCCAGGCCCTCAGACATGCCTCCGCCGACGACGACGATCTCGGGAGCGAAGGCATTGACGAGGCCGGCGATCCCAATTCCCAGGTATGCCCCCGCCTCCGCCATGATTTCCTGAGCCACCCCGTCGCCGGAGGCCGCTGCCTCGGCCACGGCGCGGGCGTCTACATCACCGCCTTCGTCCTCAAGATGACGCGTAAGCGCGCTGGCCTCCCCCGCATCGAGCCTTTTTCGGGCCATCCGTGCGACAGCCGTACCTGAGGCCAGGGCCTCCAGACAGCCGTTGTTCCCGCAATGGCAGAGGGGCCCATCAGGGTCGATGGTGATGTGGCCCACTTCTCCGGCGAATCCCCTGTTCCCGGTGTAGAGATTGCCATCAACGATGATTCCGCCGCCGATGCCTGTGCTGAGTGTCAGATAGACCATGTGCCTTCGGCCACGTCCAGCGCCGTAGGTGTGCTCGGCGAGGGCAGCGAGAGTAGCGTCGTTGGCGACGAATGTCTTGAGCGATAGTCTCTCCTCGACGGCTGCAACCGGGGAGTAGCCATCCCAGCACGGGATGTGAGGCGGACTATACACAGTCCCGGTCTCGGGATCGGTCGGCCCTGCGATGGCCAGTCCGACACCCGCCAGTGAGCCGGGCGGCGCGACAGAGGCCAGGCCCTCCAACGGCGCTAGCAGTCTTTCCAGGACGTCCTGCCTGCCCCGGTTGGCCAGGGTAAGCGAGGCCCGCTTGTGCGTGACTTCGCCATCCGAATCCACCAGCGCGGCCCTCATCTGAGTGCCGCCTACGTCCGCGACGAGTGCGTATCGTGTCATCTTGCTCCTTCCTCCGAGCCATGATAGAACCATCTCTCGCGGTTGCCAAGGCGGGCCCCGCGCCGGAGAACAAGGGAGCGGTTCACGACGCGCCCTTAAGTGATATAATTGCCGCACTTTTTTACCGGCACCGTGCGGGTGCAGTGAACCTAAGGAGGGCGGCATGGCAATGGACAAAGACCTGCTGATGAGAATGCTCATGCGGATGATGCGGATCCGTAGATTCGACGAGACCGTCAAGGAACTGGTGCAGCAAGGTGAACTGGTGGGTCCCGCCCACTGCTACATCGGCGAGGAGGCGGTCGCGGTGGGCGCCTGCGTGGCGCTTCGGGACGACGACTACATCACCGGCAACCACCGGTCCCACGGCCATCCTATCGCCAAGGGCGGCGACATAAGAAAGGCCATGGCCGAGATCCTGGGTAAGAGCACCGGTTACTGCAAGGGCAAGGGCGGCTCGATGCACCTGGCCGACTTCAGCATAGGCATCCTGGGAGAGTCGGGCATCGTGGCGTCGGCCTTGCCGGTGGCGGTGGGCGCTGCCCTGGGCAGCAAGATGAAGGGCCGGGACAGGGTCGTCGTGTCCTTTTTCGGCGACGGAGCCAGCAACCAGGGCGCCTGCCACGAGGCCATGAACCTGGCCTCCATCTGGAAGTTGCCTGTCATCTTCCTGTGCGAGAACAACCAGTACGCGGTGACCACTCCCTTCAGTGACGTAGTTGCTGTGGAGAACATCTCGGACCGCGCCGCCGCATACAACATGCCGGGAATCCTGGTGGACGGACAGGATGCCATGGCAGTCTACGAGGCCACGGCCGAGGCCGTCTCAAGGGGCAGGGAGGGTTCAGGACCGACGCTGATCGAGGCCCGGACCTACCGCTACGAGGACCACTCCGAGGGGTTGGTACGGATCCTCAGAGAGCCCTATCGGACAGA
>CAZEDC010000009.1:0-5033 GCA_964510985.1 uncultured Dehalococcoidia bacterium | reverse complement strand
GGTGGGGGCCTGGGGGTATCCCCCAGCTATAAATACTTCCCCCTTCCTGGTCAGAGCCTGTCCTGAGCCTGTTGAAGGAAAGGGGGCCAGGGGGATGGTCGAAAGGGTTTTTCAGCATCCTGTTAAGAATCGCAGAAGGACAAAATTCCCATGATCGTTGACTCCCATGCCCACGTCTTTCCACCCATGGGCGGCGCCGCGGGGCACCGCACGGCCAGACAACACCAGCGCTACGTCCAGCACATGCTGATGTTCCACCACCAGCCCGTGCGCCGCGTGGACGACAACTCCATTCTGGACCGGCAGACCCTGGTCCAGGGCGACGACTACTCCCTGGAGAGCCTCACGGACGTCAATTTCCGTGGTGGAGACTACGGAAAATTTATCTGGACAGTGGACGGTGTTGACTACTCCAAGCAGTACCTCCCGCCGACCATGACCAGTCTGCACTCACCGCCGGAATTGATGGTGGCCCAGATGGACTACGTCGGCGTGGACAGGGCGGTCCTCCACAACGGCCACTCTTATGGCCGTCTAAATCGCTACCTCTCTGATGCTGTCAGAAGATACCCCGACAGATTCTGGGGCCTGGCACTGGTGGACGAGTGGCGGGTGGACCAACCGGGCCAGGTCCGCTCACTGGACCGCGCGATCAACGAGTTGGGACTCCACGGACTGTGGTTCCTGTCCAGCAACCTGCCCATCCACAGCCGGTCCGCCACCGTGGACGACCCGGCTTTCCACCCGTTCTGGGACCATGTCAGGGATATGGGGATACCGGTGTTCTGGTCCGTGACCTCGCCGGCCCCCGGCAAAGATGCCTACATGGCCGAGTTGGAGGCCTTCGGGCGCTGGGCCCTGAGGTATCCCGAGATACCGGCGGTGTTCACCCACGGCCTGCCCCTGTTCCGATTCCTGGACAACGGAAAGGTCTCCATTCCCCGGGAAGTCTGGGACCACCTGGTCGGCCCCAACGTCCTGGTCGAGGTACTGATACCCATCTTCCAGGGGGCCATCTGGGAGTACCCCTACGAGGAGGCGCGGCCCATCGTCCGCGAGTACTACGAGCGACTTGGACCCGACAAGCTGGTCTGGGGCACCGACATGCCCAACGTGGAGCGCCACTGCACCTACAAGCAGTCCCTCGACTATCTCAGGCTCCACTGCGATTTTATCCCCTCGGACGACATGGACAAGATCTGCGGAGACAACGTCGCGCGGATGTTCGGAGCGCTTTAGGTCACCGGGCTCACTCGGGCTCAATAATTGGTGCCTACTGCCCCAGCGGATGCCACGCTGAGCCCCACCTGTCACCCTGAGCGAAGCGAAGGGGGCATGAGTGGGCGTATCTCACGCGCGTTTTCGCAACCAGGTATTAGACCCCCAATACTTGCCCCACCAGATTATCGATCCCTGCTAAGAACGATAGTAAAGGCTTGGGCATTGATTTCCTTTAGGGAGTGGACATCCGATTTGCCATCATACCACCTCCCAATGCTCCGCCCACCCCAGGGCAACATTACTCACCAGAGGCTTCGTGTCTGAAGTGGTTACAACAACTGATCGACCAGACGGCTGTTCAAAAAGTGAGTAAAACCACATTTCCCAGATCATCTTGCCGAGGTGGCAACGTCCCGGGAGATATTCCGGCAAGGTTTGGAGCGTATCGCCCGGGTCCATCCAGCACCAGGGTAGCGAATATCCTTGAGGTCATCAGTGGTGAAGAGAAGCAACTAAGGGCGACATGCGTGCCTGGAGAGTTCAAATGGGGTGCGACCGTAGTGTAAGCCACCTCCCCTGCCCATCCAACACTGGTTCAAGACGCCGCCGGATGGTTTTGTGAGCTTGATTGGATGGTTGACGGCGTTCGTGAGTGATACTACCATGGCTCTCGTCGAAGATGGCGAGGTGCTTGGGTCCAGACAGCTTGATATGGGGAATTCCGGTCAAAGGCCAGAACCCGGCCGACTCGCTTGTCGAGATAAGCATGCTGGTTGCCCCGGGTCTATCCATCGAGATAGAGGCCGGTGCCATACTGGATTAGAGGGTTTGCCCCGGCCTCCAGCCTTGTTACCAGGAACGTAAGGAGGCGGATTTGCCTTCGGAGAATCTGTCGCGGCGCAGCCTGATCAGAGTGAAGAAATGGTTCGAGGAGAAAGAACAGCGGCTCACAAAGAAGAAACGACAACGAGGCCGCAAGCCAGGCCGTTCCCCTGAGAACCAGCGCTCCGACCCACCAGGCGGACTTACGCGTGGTGACACTCTACTCACTGGCGATTTTTCTCATCACGCACACGCCGGGATTGTTGACCAATGCCCCGAACAGACCACGCCTGGGGAAACTTTCGCTACAGTGGTTGAGGTCCGTGCGAGCGAGGCCCTGGTTTCCCATGACGGTCGCCTTGTCCGTGCTCGATTAATCTCGTCCCTGTTCTCCGACACCAGTACACGTAGCCCGGTGGCCGTCGGTGACCTGGTCCAGATCACCATCGAGGGTGCGGAAAGAGCCCGCATCGAAAGGGTGATGCCCAGGCGGTCTTCTCTCGCTCGCGGTACCGGAGATGCCTCCCGTCGCGAGAGCCAGCTGCAAACTCATCTACTGGCCGCCAACATAGACCAGGTAATCGTGGTCTCCTCCGCTTCTGAACCGCCCTTTCGTCCTCGGCTGATCGACCGCTATCTGGTGGCCGCATCACGCGACGGGCTACCTGCCCTCCTGTGCGTAAACAAGGTGGACCTCGGACTGTCGAACGAGTCGGAGGAATTTCTCAAGGGATACACCGGCCTCGGTATCAACGTACTGCTGACAAGTACCGTGTCCGGTAAGGGAATCGAATCGTTTCTGCGCGTTGTCATGGGGAAAAAATCTTTGCTTACGGGTCATTCCGGTGTGGGTAAAAGTTCGCTGCTCAACGCGATAGAGCCTGGACTGGCGAGGCGTGTTAACAGCGTGACTCAGACAACCGCGGGCCGAGGGAAGGGAACACATACTACTACCACGTCCCGCCTGGTGCCGCTGTCCACACCGGACACGTTCCTGGTAGACACGCCCGGTATTCGTTCCTTCGGCATCATCGGCTTGGCCCCGAGGGACCTGGCGGCCCACTTCCCCGACATCGCCCGATTGGCGGCGTCTTGCTTTTTCCGCGATTGCCTCCACGATTGCGAGCAGGGCTGTGCGTTGCCGTCAGCCAGCTTGGAGTCGCCCTTCCTCAAAGCACGCTGGACGTCTTATCGCCGGCTCCTAGGCGAACTCCACTAACTCTGTCTTTAGGGCCACGTGGAGCCATCCAGGGACGCATGCCTACCAATGCTGGATTTTTAGGAAATTGACGGGCTTGGAAATGCAAGTCTATGCTGGCGCTGTCCAGTTTGGGCCGTTTCCAATGGTTTGGGGCTTGCCGTGAAGAGTAATCCCAGGTGAAACCAAATGGGCAGGTAAATGGCCTCTTGACCCACCAGAACAACCGTGCTATTATTGCATGCAGAGGGACAAACCCGCAAGGTCTGTCCCTTTTTGTTTGGCTATCGCCCTAACCGCCACCGGTCCTGACCGAAACACCATGAGTCAAAACGAGACAGCTATAGCAAAAAATCCATCGACCTCAATAAGACTTCAAGGAGTAAAAAACCATGTTTGCCCGCTTGAGAGCCCTCGAACGAAAACTCGTCCGCGCACGTGCCGAGCTCGCCGTGACCGAACACGTCAACAAGTTGACTAACGAATGGGAGGACGCCGTCGAAAACGACCGTACCCCGCCCGGCTCGCTGGATTTCGCCCGCGACCTCACCGTCAACGGCTTCTACCTGCCCGCCACCCTCCCACGAGCCATCAACTACCTGGCCAAGTGTTACTACGGCAAGACCATTCCGGACCCTCGCCGCCTGTTCCGAATCCTCCTGCCCTGGTGCGCCCACCCGCTGCCCGCATGGACTTAGCGCGGCGTTAAGACGCTCATAGGCATCGTCGACTTCCTCCTGGACCAGGCAAATACCGTTCGAGGGTGGATGGAAAAACCCCCTCCTATATTGACGATGCCAACAAAGCCATATAGTTTTTATAGGCGTGGGGTACACTCCAGGGCAATAAAGGTCCCCTGTATGGTAGCGCGACAAGGGTTGGACCTCTGGCCAGACTGGTAACAAAAATTGATCATCGATTTCCACACCCACATCTTCCCACCCTGGCTCCAGGATCAGAGAAAAAAATACCTGGAGCGTGATTCCACCTTTGGTGAACTCTACGCCAATCCAAAGGCCAAATTGGCGACGGCCGAGGACCTTTTAGAGGCAATGGACGAGGATGGTGTGGACACCTCCGTGGTCATGGGAATCGGATGGACCGATGCCGGCCTTGCCCGCGAGGTAAACGACTACATCATCGACTCAACCCGCCATCATCCCAGGCGGATTGTGGGATTCGCCGGCGTGAACCCGGCCTGGGGCCGGGAGGCGGCCCGAGAGGTCGATCGCTGTGCTAACGCCGGGCTCAAAGGCGTCGGCGAACTGCACCCCGACTCCCAGGCCTTCGACCTGGGCGACGTCGAAGCCATGGCCCCTCTTGTCGAAGCAATCCGCCATCACCGGCTGATTCTGACCACCCACTCCTCGGAGCCGGTCGGCCACATATACCAGGGCAAGGGTACGACGGGCCCGGAGGTCATGTGGCGCTTCGTCCAGAACTTCCCGGACCTGACCGTGGTCTGCGCCCACTGGGGTGGGGGACTACCGTTCTATTCGCTCATGCCCGAGGTGGGCGACGGCCTAAAAAACGTCTACTTCGATACCGCCGCGTCGCCGTTTCTCTACACATCCCGGGTCTTCTCGGCGGTGGCGGGTCTTGTCGGCCCCCGGCGGATACTCCTGGGCAGCGACTTTCCGCTGCTGAGGGCTCACCGCTTGCTCCGCCAGGTCCAGGAGTCGGGGCTATCCGAGTCTGACGCCCAATTGGTGACCTCCGGCAACGCCACCGAACTGCTCCGAATCTAGCAGGCCGCTGAATATTAGGGTGTGCAGTCCCGACAAGTCGGGAT
>CAZEDC010000008.1:0-31648 GCA_964510985.1 uncultured Dehalococcoidia bacterium | reverse complement strand
ACGCTGAAAAATAGGTTACGCATCTCCGAACCTGTACCCCACTCCGTAGACTGTCTGAAGGTAACGAGGCTTGTCTGGATCGGCCTCCACCTTAGACCTCAGGTTGGACACATGGGCGTCCACGGTCCTGTCGAAGCCATCGAAGTCGTATCCGAATACCCGGTCGATGATCTGGTCACGGCTGAAGGTCCGGCCCGGCTCACGCATCAGCAGCACCAGCAGCCGGTACTCGGTCGGGGTTAGCTTCACTCTGTCCTCGCCCGACTGGACGGTGCGCTTCTCCAGGTCCACCGTGATGTCTCCCACGACGAGCCGAAGCGGACCCTCCTCGGCGGCGTCCCGGGCGGTCCTCCGTAACACAGCCCTCACCCGGGCCGCCAGTTCCCTCGGGCTGAAGGGTTTCGTGACATAGTCGTCGGCCCCAAGGTTAAGCCCTTCGAGCCGGTCCTCCTCCTCCACACGGGCTGTCAGCATGATAATCGGCACGTTTGAGTCCCGCCGGAGTTCGCGGCAGACCTCCAGCCCGTCCATACCCGGGAGCATCAGGTCGAGCACAACCAGGTCGGGGCCGGCATCTTGGGCCAGTTTTAACCCCTCGCGGCCGTCCGGAGCCGACAGGACCTTGTAGCCGTCGCGGCGAAGGTAGAGCCGCACCAGATTGACGGTATCGGGATCATCTTCCACTATCAGGACAGTCGCTGCCAATTCGAACCCTTTTTCTCTGCTTTGTTGTTCGTTTGAAGTGCTGCCGGTACGGGACGGGCCACAGCGTTGACCGTACCAGCAGCACTACTCTCCAGTCTAACCGAACGACGCTTTAGAAGCTCTGGAGAGATGTGTCGCCCTGGGTATCGGGCGCCTGGGGGAGGCCCTGCCAGAACCCCATACCACCCCGCATATGGCCTCCGTGGCCGCGTCCGAATCCAAAGCCGCCCCTCCCGAATCCCGGTCCGCCGCCCATTCCGCCATGCCCGAATCCGGGCCCTATCCCTTCAGGTCGGGTATCGTACCATTCCTGGTACTCGTCGGCCTGCTCCTGTGTCAACAGACCCTGCTCCACCATTTGGGCGAGTCTGTCCTGGGTCGCCTCGTCATGGACCTCCTGGCGGGCCTGGTCGAAGGCGTCCTGCACCTGGCCCTCGCTCAGGCCGAGTATCTCGGCGACACGCGACATAATGCGTCCCTGCGGTGTGTCATCGTCCTCGCCGTCGGTGCTGGCCAGAATGGTCCCGCCGGTTACTCCTATGGCCAGGATACCCATCAGAACGGCTGTTACTATCCAACGTCTTTTCAATTCATCAAACCTCCACCTGGTTCATTGCTTCCCGTTTCCGACCCTCGTCTCCCCGCTAGCTAACCATTGTTTTGGCCCCCTCTCACCTCATGTCAGGAACTACCTACACTCAACTATAGAAGGGGACTTTTAAGGAAATATGAAGATGGAATAAAGCCGGCGACCGGCGATACTCCATTTGCGGCCGAGGTGAGATGCTGGGGGTCGCGGTGGAGCGGACCCGCCGAAATGCAAAACGGGTCCGAGGCGAGGGAAGGGTGTCGTCTGGGAGGCTGCAACCAGGTTGGTTAACCCGGCATAGTCTACATACGGGGGCTAGCGGCCCCTAAAAACCGGTTTGCGCTTCTCGATGAAGGCCCTGACACCCTCGCGGTGGTCTTCGGTCTGCCTGGCGATGCCCTGTGCCGGACCGGCCAGCCTCATGCTCTCCTCCAGGTCGGTATGAAGGGATTTCTGGACGAGACGCTTTATCAAGGCCATCGAATAGGTCGGCCCCTGGGCTATTCGCTGCGCCAGGTCCATGGTCGTTTCCATGAGCTCCTGGTGTGGTGTCACCTTGCTGACCAGGCCAAGCCGCAGGGCCTCCTGGGCGTCTACAAAATCCCCCGTGTACTGGAGAAGGAGCGTGTTGCCAAGCCCGATCATCCGTGGAAGCTGCCAGCAGGAACCGTCTGCGGGAATGAGGCCTCGCTTGATGAAGGTTTCAGAGAACTGCGCCTCCTCCGACGCGATGCGAATGTCGCAAGAGAGGGCGATGCCCATGCCAAGGCCCAGTGCAAATCCGTTCACGGCGGCAACGGAGGGTTTCTGAAGCTTGTGTATCTTCAAGGCCACAAATCGGACGGCGTCTATCTCCTCGCCGCCGTCGGCCTCGGCGCTCTCGGCCCACCTGTGGTCGAGATATTCGAACGGGCTCTCATCGTCGGGGATCCCAGGCTCCTCGACACGCTCCACGTTCGCCTGGTCCATGCGTTTGACGTTGGCACCCGAACAAAAGGAAGGGTCCCGACCTGTGATCACCATGGCCCGCAGGCCCGGCTCTGACTCCAGCCGGTCTAAGGCGCCGGTAATCTCGGCGGCCATCTCGGCGCCGATGGCGTTTCTGGTCGTCGGGTCGTCCATTGTGATGACGAGAACCCCGTTAGTCTCCGCGACCTGTATGTACTCGAATGCCATTCTGACGCCTCCCTGGTCGTGCAACGCACCTGAAGCCGCGATAGACAATGCGGACCATTCGCAGTCCCGCAGTGGACGCCACTCTTAGGGATCATGTGAGCAGCCTTTGTTCCCGGATGCTACCGGACGCCACTGCATCGGTGACACACCACGCGGCCTGGTGTTAGGCCTCGATTTTATCCTTCAGACAGGCGAAGAACTGGTTCATCAACATCCTGGAGGCGCTACCCATCAGCCGCTGCCCCACCCTAGCGATCATACCGGTAACCTGGGCATATCCGACCAACCGAATCTCTGTGGTTCCATCGTTCTCAGTGAACGCGAACTGGGCGGAGCCCTTGATCGAGCCCCCAGACCCCGTCCCTTCGATCAGCATCCGGTAAGACTCTGGATGGTTCCTCTCGACGACCGTCACCCGACCGGCATACGTTCCGGTTATAGAGGCGACGCCGACCTTGAGCTCCACGTCGTACGAGTCGTCGCTGGTGGGCTGAAATTGCTGGCATCCCGGTATACATCCGGAGAAGACCTCGGGGGAGAGCATGGCGGTCCATAGCGTCTCCCGGTCGGTGTTAAACATGTATGACCCTTCGACTTTCAAACAACCTGTCCTCCACCTGCGAAAAAGCTGTCATCAATCTACCATACGATACCGACGAAAACCAACGAAGACCCCCGGTCGGTCGTCCAGCCGGGCATCAACGTAACTGCCGATCATCGACAGGTGGCTTTATTGAGTACTACATGGTGGCCTATTTAAGTATTTCTTGTTATAATGCGGCTTCAATTTCGCGAAGTTAATTCACATATTCTGGTCATCGGAGGTCTCTTATGGGCCACACAATCTCTGTGAACGTCAACGGGACCCAGTACACAGATGAAGTCGAGCCCCGTCTGCTGCTTGTGCAATATCTTCGGGAAGTTCTTCAACTGACCGGCACCCACATTGGTTGCGACACCAGTAGCTGCGGCGCCTGTACGGTCCACTTGGACGGTGCGGCCGTGAAGTCTTGCACGCTGTTTGCCGTGCAGGCCGACGGGGGTTCGGTCACCACGATTGAGGGGCTATCGACGAATGGCGAACTGCACCCTCTTCAGGAGGGGTTCTGGGAGGAACACGGCCTCCAGTGCGGCTATTGTACGCCCGGCATGATCATGGCGGCGGCGGATCTGCTCGAAAAGAATCCGGACCCTTCGGAACAGGAGATACGGCACGGTCTGGCCGGTAATTTTTGCCGGTGCACCGGTTACCACAACATAGTCAAGGCCGTCCAGTTCGCGGCTGGTAAGCTTAGCTCTTGACGGCGCCCCGTAACTGTGAAAACTGGAGGCCAAAATGACAACCAGCGCGTTTGAATACCACGCCCCGACCAGCGTAGCCGAGGCCGCTGAATTGCTTGCAAAATTCGGGGGAGATGCCCGGCTGCTGGCGGGGGGCCATAGCCTGGTGCCCTTGATGAAACTACGTCTGGTCCAGCCCCAGGTGCTTATCGACCTTGGGAAGATCCCCTCGATGGCCTATATCCACGAGAAGGACGGGGGTCTGGCCATTGGGGCGATGACTACCTACGACCAACTGGCGTCCTCGAACCTTGTGAAAAGCCGCGCCCCGGCGTTGGCCGAAGCCGCCGGCGAGGTCGCCGATTCATCGGTCCGCAACAAGGGCACCATCGGTGGGAGTCTCTCCCACGCCGACCCAGCGGGAGACCTGTCGGCCGTCGTACTGGCGCTTGGCGCGGAGTTGACCACCAGCTCGACGGGCGAGCATCGGACCACCAGCATCGACGGCTTCTTTATCGACCTGTTTACGACCTCGCTTCTCCCCACTGAGATATTGAGCGAGATCTCTATCCCGGCGCCGGCGCCGCGAACCGGCAGCGCATATACGAAGTTCGCCAACAGGGCCTCCCACTACGCCATCGTCGGCGTGGCCGCATCGGTTACCCTGGGCTCGACCGGGGACTGCGAGAGCGCCAGGATCGGTGTGACTGGGGCAGGGCCCAAGGCGGTGAGAGCCACGGCCGCCGAAGAGGTCCTCCGAGGAAGCAAACTGGATGACTCAACTATTCTGCGTGCGGCTAAGGCGGCTGGGGTCGGCATCGAATTCAACGACGACATCCATGCTTCCGCCGAGTACAGAGGCCACCTGACCGCGGTGTATGCCGGGCGGGCCATCAGGGCTGCGCTGTCGAGGGCGACCTAGTTAAACGGGGACCTGCGGGAGAATCGAGGGCGGGCCGCATTCGCTATGTCCAGGGGAGGGACCAGAGTCAGCGGACTCAGTCCGCAACGCCCAGTGCCCCGAGGAGCGCCGGTAGGTCGACGTGCTCTTCGAGTAGGCCCACGAAGGTTTCCAACTTCAGAGGGTGGTCGAAACGGGCCCCGTCCGTGAGACTATTCAGGGCATCCATAGTCGCCAGTGTATCCGTCGAGACGACCATGACCGACACCTCTTCCTGCTCGGCCTCGTACTTGACGTACTCGATGGGTTCAGTCCCTTTGGTCAGGACCAGACAGGCTGTTTTGTTGTTCAGGGCGCCCATCTGGATATCCGGGCGGTCTCCCCGAACGATTACGGCTCTGTCCTCCCTGTGGCCCAACACAGCCTCGGTGGGGTCCATGCTCATTCCGCCTACCATCAGGTATTGGACCAGGGCGTCTGAACGCTCCTCGCAGGCGATGAACCGGCCCTCGAGGTGGTCTGCCAGTTGCCGGACGGTGACGCTAAGCAGCGTGCGGTCCTCCGGAACCAGCCCAAATGAGACCAGTCCCTTTGATTCGAGAGCGGGTAGGAGTCCGGTTTTAGCCTCGGTGGCCAGGTAACGGGTGAGGCCGTTGATGAGAAAACCGGCTAACCGGTCTCCATGGGAATCCCGCCAGGGTGTCAGGTCCGAAACGACCAGGTCGCGACGATAACGTGTCACCACCAGCACCCTGGCATCCAGGGCTTCGGCCACCTTGTTGGACTCCGCCAGGGAAAGCCGGGAGGAGCCCTCGACCAGGACGATATCGGCTCCCTGAGAGACCTGTTGATAGAGGCTCTTGACCTTCTCCAGAGGTTTCGGGGTCACGCCCCTCTTTGGGATCTCCATCGGCCAACCCTCTGAGCTCTGTCCCAACAGTTTGCCGAAAATCTCGGCGTCGGGATCGACACCATCGATCGCACCGCTGAACGGTTTGAAGACGGTCGCTCTCTTACCCGCTTGGCCGAGTATTTGGGCCAGGCTGGCACACAGGGCAGTCTTGCCTGCCCCGGCCTGATCGGATGTGACGTAGAGGACGGTCATGGGGTCTCCTCGGGGTCCGGCTCTATGGAACGGGTCTAAGAACGGTGCGGGTTCTTGGCGATACCTGGCAAATTTTGGGTGGAATAGTTCCTGGCCGATTATATCAAATGCGGTCTATGGCCGCATTTGGACAGCATGGCATATCAGACCCATTGGGTTATCCATTGGGTTATAATGTAAAGAAGCGTTGGGATCAAGTTCACCTCCTCTGGCGACAACCTGGTCGTACTCGACAGGGGAGAGAAAAAGGTCCGGGCTCAAACGTTCCTCGTGGGAAACCGACAGGCGTACCGCCCCGTAAAAACGGGCTAGAGATAGTGATTAGAATCGACTCAATACCAGTCCGCCGTCACCCCAACCGGGTTGGGGTGTTTTTATTTGCGGTGCTGGCGCTGACGACGCTCATCGTCGCGGCCACAGGGTGTACCTCCGATGAAGACATCCCCGACCTGGAACGCCGCGCCCAAGAACTCAACCGGTCGATTATGTGTCCGGTCTGCCCCGGTGAGTCCATAGACCAGTCGCAGAACCCGTTGTCGGTGCAAATGCGGGGGATAGTCATGACGAAGCTGGAGGAAGGGTGGAATGGCGAGGAGATCAAAGGGTTCTTTAAAGAGCGCTACGGCCCCAGCGTTCTCCTGGAGCCACCGCAGGAGGGTTTCAGCCTGGCGATTTGGCTGCTCCCTCCACTGGCGTTGCTGGGAGGGGGATTGGCGCTGTACTCGGCAATTCGGATGATGCGCCGCTCACCGGCTCCTGAGCCCCGGGAGACTCAGGAGGAGGTCCGGCTAACGGATCAAGAACGAGATGAGTACCTCCGCCGCATAGAAGCTGTCCTTGACATCGAAGGGGTCGGCGGAGGGAACACGGGTCGCGATGACACAGCGACACCCAAGACTTAGAACTTCGAAACAGCGAGAATCCAGAGGGGATTGCGTCCCCTCCGGTGGGGGCCTGGGGGACACCCCCAAGTCTAATTCTTTCCCCCTCTCCCTTGGGTCAAGGGAGAGGAAGATACGGGGGGCGAGGGTTTTTAATGGGGCTCTCAGGAATCTCGTCACTACGGAACCATGGTCACATCCGGTCCGTGGACAGGGACAGAACGGAGCAGACGCTGAAGTGAAAATAGTCGGAGTCGCGGGCTAATGGTCGATATCGGGCAGCTTGCCCTGGTGATCGGGTTTGTGGTGACCGGCTACGTGGCCATCGCCTCTTTTGGTGGGGTTTTCAACCGTATGCCCGAGCTAACCGTCAGTGGAAGGTACGGGCTGTACACCGTTCCCGTCCTGCTGGCGATTTCCACTTTGGCCCTGGTAAACGCCTTTGTAACCAGGGATTTCTCCGTCCGCTACGTGGCCGAGAACAGCAACCTGGCCATGGAAAAACAGTACACCTGGGTGGCGTTGTACGCCGGTAACGCTGGGTCCCTGCTGTTCCTGGCGTTTGTATTCTCGTTACTGGCGGTACTGGCGGTCGTGGTCATGCGGCGAAAACTACCGTATACGACTCCATACGCCACTGGAATCATGGCCCTCGTGCTCACCTTCTTTCTTGGAGTCGTGATTTTTCTGTCCAATCCCCTGGATCAGCTACCGTTCACCCCGGCCGACGGCCAGGGAATCAATCCGCTGTTGTTGCATTTTGGTATGTTCATACACCCACCGGTACAGATGGCAGGCCTGATATCGGTGGCCATACCGTTCAGCATCGCGATCGGCGCCATGTTGGCCGGTCGTGGCGGGCGGGACGAGTGGGTGGACCAGGGCAGGCTCTGGGGAATGGTCTCATGGGTGATGTTGACCGGCGGCCTCCTTTTAGGCAGCTGGTGGGCCTACACCATCCTGGGATGGGGCGGTTACTGGTTCTGGGACCCGGTGGAGAACTCGGCGCTGATGCCCTGGTTGGCAATGACCGCCTTTGTGCACTCCATAATGGTCCAAAAACGGCGGGGCATGTTCCGCATGTGGAACATGGTCTTGATCATCGTCGCCTTCACCCTTGCCCAGCTCGGCATGTTCATCAACCGGGGTGGACCCGTTCCTTCGGTCCACTCATTTGCCCAATCGACGATGGGCTGGCTGTTCCTGTTCTTCATGGCATTCACACTGGTGGGGTCCATGGTGGCCTTCCTGGTGAGAATCAAGACGCTCAAAAGCAAGGAGAGGCTTGATTCCGTGCTATCCCGTGAGAGCGTATTTCTTGCTCAAAATGTCCTATTCTTGATCGTGGCTTTCGTGACACTCTGGGGAACGATATTCCCTATATTTTCAGAGGCGGTGGAAGGCACAACGGTAACGGTCGGCCCTCCGTTCTACAACCGGGTCAATGGGCCGCTGCTGTTGCTCCTCGTCCTGCTGATGGGGGTCGGCCCCCTGTTGCCTTGGAGGAAAGCGAGCGTGAAAAACGCCGTAAAGGCCCTTCGGCTCCCGGCGGGAGTGGGCCTGGTGACCGGGGTGGCACTGGCCATTTCCGGTATCGGACAGCCAGTTGCACTGGCGGCTTACGCTATCTGCGCCTTCGTGGTTGCCGGTATTGTCCACGAGTGGGTCCGCGGGACCCGGTCGCGTAACCGTAAGGGAGAGATCTACCCCGCGGCGTTCGGCCGTCTTCTGGTAGCCAACAGGCCGAGATACGGCGGCTATATCGTCCACCTGGGGATCATGATGTTGGCCATCGGCGCCATAGCGTCTTCCTTCTACGGTGTCCAGCGGGATTTCGCGATGAGTGTGGGCGACGAGGCCTCGCTGGGCGATTACAGTTTCCGGTATCTGGGCGTGGACCGGTTCAATTACGCCGACCGGCAAGAGGAGGTGGTGCGACTTGAAGTCCGCTCGGGCGATAAGTACCTGGGCGGCATGGAGCCCTTCCGTGCCTATTTCCCGGCCTTCAAGATAGCGGCCACCCGAGGCGCCATCAGAAGCACCCCAATCGAGGACTTCTATGTCGTGCCGTCGGAAATACAAGACGACGGACAGGCGGTGTTCCGTGTCCTCATAAACCCTCTCGTCTGGTGGATGTGGGCTTCCGGGCCGGTTATGCTCCTGGGCGTAGTCCTGGGCCTGTCGCCGCAGCGTTTGCCGGCGCCGGCGAAGCTCAGAGTACCCGCCTATACGCGCATGGCCGGAACGTGATGAGCGGAACGCGCCAAAACACCACCGTGACAGATTGCAGCCATCGCTCACGTCGACACCCGGGCGGCGATAAGATTCTGCTGGCATGCTGATATTGATATCCGTCCTCCTGGTCTTGCTACCCGCGGTCGCTATCCTGTATCCCCTGCTGCGCGGGTCGCAAAGCGCTAGTCTTCCTGAAGATGAGAGTTCTCCGCAGGCCGAGCTTACGCGGCGTTGGAACGCGGCCATCGCCGGGTTGAAGAACACCGAGTTGGAGGCCGCCATCGGCAACCTGGAGGAAGAGGACTACCGATGGTTGCGCGAACAGTACTCGAACGAGGCCGCCTTGGTAATGAAATCCATGGAGCTGGAGGAGGCGCAGGAGCAGGAACTCCTGTTGACTATCGAACAGGAGATCCAACAGGCAAGACTCCGCGCCCAAGGACAAGATAAGCCTCCCGGAAATGGGAAATGTCCTCACTGCTTCGCGGAGGTAGGGAGTAGTCCGGGGGTCTGCCCCGAGTGCGGGCGTCGGTTAAGGTTGAGAGTACAGGAACCTATCGCCGCACCTGACGGACCCGAAGAGGAGACCGATGCGTAGCCGAACGCTGATTACTGGCCTGCTGGTGTTCTCTGTGTTTTTATTCGGGGGAGCGTCCACCGCCCTTGGCCAGGAGCAGCCCATCATAGTTGAAGGCCAGGTAACCAACGGCACGGCCGGCGGCGGCAGCGTGGCCGGCATCACGGTGACGTTCCACCAAGAGAGCGAAACCGTACACGAACACACCGAATCGGTCACGGACGAAGAGGGAAGGTTCCAGTTTGACGGGATCGAGTATGACCCTACGGCCGCGTTCGGAGTGTCGGTGAGCTACCAGGGTGGCCTGTATGGCATCGACCTCGACCTGTCGGCGGGTCCTCCAGCGCCTGCAGCCATCGTCGTCTACGACGCGATCGAATCCGTCGATGTGATTTCGGTCCAATCGGCGTCCCTGCTGATAGAGGGTTACGATAAGCCGACACAGATGATTTCGGCACTTGAAATCGTCGTTCTGGTCAATACATCTGACCGGGCCTACGTACCCGGGACCGAGCCGATGAACATGGTGCGTTTTGGCTTACCTCCCGAGACGCGAGGCCTCCGGGTGGACACGGCACTTTCTGGATGGGAAATCATCCAGGTTGACCTGGGATTCGCGCTGATGGCCACCGTTCCACCTGGCAGCCACGATGTGATGTTCGCCTACGAGTTCCCTTACAGCGGTACCAAGACCACTATCGACAGGTCTTATCCCCACGGTGCCCAATCGCTGCGTGTCCTGGCTCCAATGGACGCCATGGAGCTGTCCAGCGAAGAGCCGGGGAAACCTGAGGCGGTCCCTATCGGTGAGAACCTCTACCTTCTCCTGGAAGCCTCCGACTTGCCCAGGGGTGCTCAGGTTTCCGTCGACCTCGAAGGGCTTACGGAACAGTCGTTGGGGGAGAGGCTAGGTGAAAGCGCCGGGGGTATTCGCTTTGAGTTCGTGGTGCCCATCGGCCTGGGCGGGGTCATGGTCTTGGTAGTCGGCTACGCCATTTGGAGACGGTCCCTCCGACGGCGGAGTGTCGTCGCTTTCGATGGACCCCCTTCCACCGAGACAGAAGCCGAACGCGCCGTTTTGGAGCAAATGCTAACGGACCTCGAGTCCGAGATTAGGACCGGTACGTTGAGTGAGACCGAGTACCAGCGCAGACGGGCGATAATCCAGACAAAACTGGCCGCTCTCGACGACCTTTAGGCCCCATTCTTGACCCCGGCTGTTCGCAAAGACCTCGATGCCGGCCGCAGGATTTACGATGACATCTCGGAGCTCCACGACAAGATTGAGAGCAGAGGCAACGCCCAGAACGTCAAGGCGGCACTGGAGATCAGGGGCGTAGCGGTGGAGTCTCCGAGGCCTCCGCTGCTTCCCCGTGCGGAGAAGTAGCGCGAGGAGATAAGGGCACTGATGGCCCCGCCGGTCAAGGTACCGGTCTAAACGGTCTGTCCCTCGGTGCTCGCATCCGACGAACGTTGAGTGTACTCGGTGGCCAGCATACCCATCACCACCGAGTCGAACCGCGAACCCTCGTGAGGACGGCTCTGGCGCAGAGTTCCTTCGTGTGTGAAGCCCAGGTGCGTGAACATAGCGCGAGCCGCGGTGTTGTACTCGGGTATGTCCACCCACACCCGGTACAGGCCGTGCTCGTTAAACGCCAGGTCCAGTGTAGCCAGGACGCCGGCGGTCCCGTAGCCATGGTGCCACTTGTCAACCCGCCCCAGTAGAATGGAAATCTGCCCATCGCCCAGGGATTCCTCGATGGCGATGTGTACCTCGCCTATGTGCTCGCCGTCCTCGGTATATATGGACAGTATCTGGTGCTCGGGATTGTTGAAAACCTGGCCCCAGGCCTCCTCCGATGCCTGTTCTATCTCATCGGGATGATACCCGAGGTGAGCGGGGTCTCCGTAGGAGTATCGCCCGAACCAGCTCTCGGACACCTCCTCGTTCTGAAGCCACTGGCGAATGCGCGAAACGTCCGCTCTAGTGACAGGCTTCAGAGTCACGTTTTGTTGTTTCATCTTAGTCCTCCTTGGAGGCGAGGTGGCATGGGAACCACCGGCCACATTGTTCCTGATGAGTAGGTTGTCATAAAGATATTTAACTCTGTCACCCTGAGTCCCGACTTGTCGGTTCGAAGGGTCTGGGGTGGGGCTCCCATCCCAGAAACCGACCACCACACATCCCCAGATGCTTCCTCGCTCCGCTCCTCAGCATGACAGTGTCTTGATCCAATATTGATAGTGTATTTAGTAACCCGGCCCGGTGGAATCGCCGCCGTCAACCGTGCTCCAATCCTACCAAAGGGTGGACAGCCCCGCAATGCAATTTTTCGCCGAGGGGCGGCCGCGCTTGTCGCCGAAAGGGCCTCGCCTTATCATTAGTCGCAGTTAGGGGTGTCCTCGGAAGACCACCAATCGATGGTCCGGAGGTAAGTATGTCAGATTCCATCGACGAAGTCGTCGAGCGGTCCCAGGAATACCTGCGCGGTGAGGGGTTGGCCGGATGGCTGCTGTACGACTACCGGGGAATGAATCCGATATTCTGGGATACGGTGGGCCGCATAGCCAACGTAACCCGGCCCTGTTGGCTCTGGATCCCTTCCCGGGGCGGTCCCCGGCTATTAGTGAGCTACGTGGACCGGGGGCGGTTCTTCCATCTCGGCATCCCGTCCACATCGTTCGTAAGCCGACAGGACATGGTCACCCATCTGGCAGATATTTTACCCGAGACCGGCCAAATCGCCATGGAGTATTCCCCTGGAGGGGCATTGCCACGTGTCTCGAAGGTGGATGCAGGAACTTTGGAGATGGTTCGCGGTTTCGGTATCGACGTCGTTTCGTCGGCCGACCTTCTTCAGTACGCCACCCAGAGGTGGAATGAGGAGCAGCTGCGTTCCCACCTGACCGCCGCGGAGAAGCTGGGGCGAATAGTGCACGACGCGTTTCGCCACATTGGGACTTCCCTGGTCGCCGGGCTCACCGAGTACGACGTTGCCGAGTATATCCGCGGACGCTTCGCTGAGGAGGGGATCGAGTCTCCAGACGGTCCGGTCGTTGCCGTCAATGAACACTCCTCGGACCCGCATTTCGAGCCGACGCCCGAAACGTCGTCCGTGATCCGCGAGGGGGACTGGGTCCTGATCGACCTGTGGGGCCGGTTGCCAGGGGAAAACACAATGGTTGCTGACATCACCTGGACGGCGTACGTGGGTGAGGAAGTCCCGGCCTCGCATCGGAGGGTATTCGACGTCGTGACCGGGGCCAGAGACGCGGCGGTTGCGGAGTTTGAGCGGGTCGCGGTGGATGGCGGCGTGCTTCAGGGGTGGCAGCTGGACAAGATCGCCAGGGACTACATCGCCGAAGCCGGCTATGGAGATTACTTCAACCACCGGCTCGGACACAGCCTGGGCAGAGAGGTGCATAGCAACGCGGTCAATCTGGACAGTTGGGAGACCCACGACACCAGACAGTTGGTCCCCGGCGTTGCCGTGAGCGTCGAGCCGGGGATCTACCTGCCCGAGTTCGGTGTGCGCTCCGAGATCGACGTGTACATGGACGAATCGGGGCCGCGGATAACGACCCCGGTCCAACACAGCATCGTCCTGATTAGAGGTTAGAGTCGGTCGGCGAGGGCGTTCCCACCCCAGTACTTCGACCGCTACGACCCCGAGTTGGCCACTTGATTGGCCGTCCTGGGCAGCTTGGTCACCGCCAGGAGGACCGTCGCCACCATCACGACCGCCCCACCGTATATAAACGCGTTGGGGATACCGTACGCATCGGCTATGATGCCGGCGATTATGGGCGACATGGTACCCAGGAAACCGGCCCCGTATATGAGTGAAACCACCGTGGACTGGACCTCACCGCCGGCTACGTCCATCGCGCCCGCGATCAGGATGGCGTGCATTGAGTAAAGAAAGGTCCCCATCGCAATGATGGTCAGGACCAACTGTGCCCCGGGGTCGGCGAATCTGAGTGCGAAAAACAGGAGGCCCATCGCGATCATCGAGGGCACGAGCACCATCTTGCGCCCAAGTCTATCGGACAGGAAACCCATCACAGGCTGTGCTCCGATACCTACGACCTGGGCCAGGGATAGGTAGATGGCCACCCTTGCCGCCGAGTAGTCCAGGTCCTCTCTGAGATAGACTGGGAGAAACACTACTACGGCGCTCTGCCCCATGCTACGGAGTGCGGTCACCATGACCAGTGAGAGCATAGCTCTGTTTTTGAGAAGCAAGACAAGGGAAGTGAAGTAAGACCTGGTTGTGGTGGTCCCCGGTACCCCGCCGGGAATACTCCGCATCATGCTCCAGATGACGACGGCGGCGAACAGGGCCGGGAACATGCTCATATGGAGCACGTCTTGCCAGACGAGGACGGTCAGCGCGACAGCGGTGACCAGCGGTCCCAGGACCTCGCCGATACTGCCCCCGGTTCCGTGGAGTGAGATAGCCAACCCGCGTCTGTCGGGGAATCGTCTGGAGAGGGCGCCAATTGCTGGAGGGTGGTACAGAGACGGGCCTACTCCGACAAATAGCATTGCCGCCAGCATTATCCAGAAGTTTGGCGCCTCTCCAGCCAGGAAATAGGAGATTCCCATCAGGGAGAGAGAGACGCCCAGTATAAGCGACGCCCGGCTGGCGAACCGGTCCCCCAGGTATCCCGCGCCCATGGTGGTCACCCAGCCGATGGCCTGTTGCGAGAAGGCCAGGGTCCCCAGTTGAGTGGCGCTGAGCCCGAGCCCGATCTTGATCTCGGGGAGGAGTATTGTGCGCAGTCCCGAGATATAGATGTGCTTGACCGCGTGGCCCAGCACCACCGTCGTCGCCAGTCGATTACGACCCCGTTTTAACTCGGGTGAAACCCGTATCGCTTTCATTGAGGCGACGCTTGCTCCATAGGTAGACTGGGAAAATCCCGGGCTATTATATCTCAATCGGTGAACCGCTTCACAAGGGCTGATCCGGGCCCGGGTCACTAACGGACCCTCGGACCTCGATCCCTGTCGGGTTTTCTAAGGTAGATACCTCCCGGCGATACTTTCATGGTTTGGTTTGGATAAAGTAGATTAATCCATCCAATAAAGAATATATAATTGACAGTTGCATAACTTGTACTTAATATGAGTGCCTTAACTACTTCCTTTATAGCCCACCGAAAAAACCGGAGGGGTGATATGGCTAAGTTGGCATACATCGGCACACATGCTTCGGACGATCCCACCAAAGCGGCGCTGGTTTTCGTTGGCGCGAACGGTGCCTCTGAAGCGGGCCACGAGCCGGTAATCGGCCTGTTGGGCGACGCGGTTTTGCTGATGAAGGACGAGATTGCCGCCAGCACCGCGGGCGTTGGTTGGGGCCCGATTAAGGAGCTGATGAACACGACTGTCGCCAACGGAACACCGATCCATATATGAGGTACCTGAGCAAGCGCCCGTGGGGTGACCGACCAGGATTTGGCCGGTAAGAATGCGCAGTACACAAATCCAGTAGGTTTTGCTAATTTGCTGGGAGAAGCCGACAACGTAGTCAGCTTCTAATAGGGCCCGGTCCACATGGATCGGCCCACCGTGGGTCTAGCGTCCTGTCTGTTGATTACGCTTTCGAATTGTCATTGGCGACAGATTTCGGGGACATCACATTGGCTCAAAAAGGGGGTGGGTCTACGACCCACCCCCTTTTTTGTCTTCGACGGTATTGGAGGACATCGAAAGACAGATGTGACATCGGCATCCAATGACCTACTTGTTCGACCCCGATTAACAGGGGCGCAAGGGTCCGAGGGCCTGAGGGTCTGCCGGTAAGACGGCGGACCCTCGTGTTTTCAGTCAGCACTACTCCGGTCGCGCCAGAGCCGGTGGAAGTGATTGAGGGGGCCATAGCCCTTGCCCATCGGAAAGGCCTGGCGGATGGCCTCGGTCACGTACTCTTTAGCCTGGGCGACCGCCTCACCCAGCGTTAGGCCTTTGGCCAGTCCGGCCGCGATGGCCGAGGCGAAGGTACACCCGGTACCGTGGGTGCTGGTGCTGTCGATGCGCTCAGCGGTTAGCTCGAAGAACTCCGTACCGTCATAGAGGACGTCGGTGGGCGGGCCTTCCAGGTGTCCGCCTTTCACCACCGCAGCCCGCGCCCCCATCGCCACCAGCTCGCGGGCCGCGGCCCTGGCGCCATCCAAGTTCTCGACCACCCTGTTCGTAAGGACCTGCGCCTCCGGCGCATTGGGAGTAACCACCTGGGCGAGCGGTAAAAGGTGTCTGCGCAATGCGCCGACCGCCTCCTCCCGGAGCAGGCGGTCCCCTCCCTTGGCAATCATCACCGGGTCTACTACTAGCCTGATCAGACCGTACTCCTTGATCTTCTCGGCCACGGTCACGATGATGGAGGAACTCGAAAGCATACCCGTCTTGACCGCGTCTGCGCCGATGTCCGAGACGACGGCGTCGATCTGGGTCTCGATCAACGAGGTCGGCAGTTCCAGCACGTCAGTGACGCCCAGGGTGTTCTGCGCGGTGATCGCCGTAAGCACCGACGTTCCGTACACACTCAGGGCGGCGAAGGTCTTCAGGTCCGCCTGGATACCGGCCCCGGCCCCGGAGTCGGAGCCGGCGATGGTCATGGCCCTTGGGATTTGTTCCATACGGCCATCCTCCGACGAGGTAATACTTCCTGGTCGCAACCCAGCCACCGATGAGGTCTAACCGAAACAGCCCGCCGCGAACTTACCACCAAACCCCAAACCCTGAACCCAAATCCCCTACATCACCGGTTAGTGGACAATCCCTACTCAGGGTCCTTCTCCTGGGCCTTCTTGGAACGCCTCAGGATAATATCCTGAAGGAGCCTCACGCTGCGACCTACGACGCGCATCTTTCGCCGCTTCCGCTTCTTCTCTTCCCGCCGTTTTCCCCTGGTATCGTCCTCTTCCATGGGCATACCTCACTGGTCCGGCCAGGTCTCCCCGCTATAGGCGGCCTCCCAGAAAAGGTACTCGTAGCGGAGAGCGGTCAGGAAGGTTTTCTCGGCTCGCGGCCGAAATTCGGCCGTGTCGGCCTGGTCTAGGTAACCCGCCAGCCAGTCCACCAACCCTCCCAACACCTCTGGCCCGTGGATGTCGAGCCATTCTCGGTAGATAGGATGGGCCGGACTCTTGCCCGCTTCGATCATTCGCGTCGCCCAATCGAGGTATGTTCCTTCGGTGACGTACAGGACTGTCGCGATGTCACGGAAATCCCCGTCCAGGCCGACCCGGACCAGAAAGTCCCCGAAGGCCTGGGTGGTGGGAGATGCTTCTGTGGAGATATACTCCGGCTCGGATACGCCAAGCTCTTTGAAAGCCCTCACAAAGAGATCGTTCTCGGGGTTCAATATATCGGCAAGGAACGAGTTGAGCCGAGCCGCGGCCTGGAGGTCGGGTGCCTTCGACACGCCCTGGGCTATCAGTACCACCAGGTCTCTGACGAAGATGTAGTCCTGAATGAAATAGGCGCTGAACTTCTCGACCGGCAGGGTCCCGTCTCCCATCTCCACGACGAAGGGGTGGTTGACCATCTTCTGCCAGAGGTCATCGTGTTTTTGGCGGAGGTCTTGAGTCAAAGACATCGTACGCTCTCCGGCGGTGCGCGCACCGCCTACCGATCACCGGTGAACCGGTCTGTGAAGGCGTCACCCGCGTTGACCTCGGCGGCCAACAGGCCGTTCTCCTGCATCCAACGGGTGAAGTCCTCCCATCGAGCGGAGTCTTGCTGGCCAAACTGCGCCGTGTCCGTCCGCCAGACGGGAGCCAGAAGGTCCGCACCCGGACGCTCGATGGCCTCGTCTACCTCTTCCTCGGTGCCCTGCAAGAGGATATCCACTCCGGCCTGGGGGTCCGCGACGGCGTCCTGGTAGCCGCGACTGAGGGCTCTCACGAAACGCTCGATCACGTCGGCCCTGTTCCGAACGGCGTCCTCGCTGGCCACCAGGACCAGCTCATAGTAGTCTGGAACGCCCCACTCCTCCATGCGCATTATGTTAACCGGGTGGCCTTGGTTCTCCACGAGGATACTCTCATGGGTCCAGTAGGCCCCCACCACGGCGTCCACCATACCGCTTATCAGGGCCGGGGCCAGGTCGAAGCCTACGTTCACCAGTGTGACCTCAGCAAGGCCACCGGTGACCCCATCAGCTTTGAGCATGGTGTCCAGCAGCGGCTCGTTGGTCGGGATCCCCGGATAGCCCACCTTTTTTCCGACCAGGTCTCTGGGCGATTCGATGCCCGATGACTTAAGCGCCATCACCGAGTTCAACGGGTGTTGGACCATGCCTGCCACTGACACGACGGGTACGCCCTGGGCCCGGGCCAGCAGGACGTCCGGTTGATAGCTGATGCCGAAATCGTCCTCGCCACTGCCCACGGTGACCAGGACCGTGGTCGGGTCCACCGGTGTATAGAAGTCAACCTCCAGGGCCTCGTCGTCGAAGTACCCCTTCTCCTGGGCGATGAACAGGCCCAGATGGTTGGCGTTGGGATACCAGTCGAGGGCTAGTTTGACCGTTACATGCTCTGTTTCGGAATCACCGTCTCCGTTTCCGCATGCCATGGCAAGTAGGGCCAGCGCAAGCACCAGTCCCAGGAGCAACCCCTGTCGAAGATTATTATTGATACTTCTCAATTCTTCCACCTCCAAGCCGTACCTCGACCCGGTGCAATGGAGTCGAGAGTTTTGTACATCAACTTTAAAGCTCCTGGCGTGAACTGCGGGCGCGACGTTGGCCGTGCCACCAGGGGATAGACCATCTCTCTACCAGACCGACCAGCAGGAAGAGGCCGAACCCCATGGCGGCGAGTATAACGATGGAGGCAAAGACCCTCTCCGTAAGGAACTGGGCCTTGGAGCGGACCATGAGATACCCGAGGCCTTCGCTTGAGCCGACCCACTCCCCGACTACCGCGCCGATCACGCTGACAGCAACAGCGACTTTAATTCCTGAAAATAGAAAAGGTAACGACGAGGGCAGCTGGACCTTGGTAAACAACTGCCATCGACTGGCTCCCATGGTCCGCAAAAGACTGACAAGGTCGGGATCAATAGACCTCAGACCGTCAACCATGGTTACGACGATGGGAAAGAAAGCGATGAGCGCCACGACGATTATCTTCGTGGCCAGGCCAGGGCCAAACCAGATCAGCAGTAGCGGTGCCACCAGCAACCACGGGATCGTGGGCGATGCGATGACAAAGGGGTATATGGCGCGTTCAAATGTCCGCGACAGGGCTATAGCGGAGGCCAGGACTATTCCACCGGACAGGGCCAGGCTAAAGCCTATAAGCACCTCCTCCAGGGTGACCCATGCATGTTCCGAGAGCATCCCGGCCCTGTCACCCATGGTTGTTGCGATAACCGACGGAGCGGGCAGCAGCCACCGCTGCACGTCGAACGCGCGGACGTAGCCCTCCCAGAATCCCAGGATGGTCATCACTATCAGGAGGGACGGAAACCATTGTCCAACCGTCCTGCTGACTCGGAGGTAGCCTGCCGCCGACCAGTGAATGAGGCCTGATTTCAGTGTGTCGAGAGACATCAGTCCACCTGGGCCCGTCCAACCGCGGGATCGAGGCCGGGCCGGCTTTCCTCCCGCAGGGCCTGCAACAGGGTGGCTTTCATGGACACGAATGCCGGCTGAGTGAGCATCTCCAGGGTGCGAGGCCGCGGTAGTCCGACATTCTCTATCCGGCTGATACGGCCCGGCCGCTCGGTCATGACGTAGACCCGGTCCGCCAGGAATATTGCCTCGTCAACATCATGGGTAACGAGCACGATGGTCTTACCCAGGGACTCCCACAGGCCCAGCAGCCAGGTGTGGATCTGGGCCCGGTTCAGGGCATCGAGCGCTCCGAAAGGCTCGTCCAGCAGGAAAACTTCCGTATCGGCCAAAACCGTGCGGAGGAATGACGCCCGTTGCCGCATTCCACCGGAGAGGGTGAAGGGATACTCCTGCTCGAATCCATCGAGCCCAAACGGCTCCATGAGTTCCACCGCCCGAGCTCGGGCCTCGGGACGCGAAACACCCTGCAACTCCAGGCCCATGATGGCGTTTTCGATGACGTTTCTCCAGGGGAGCAAGAGGTCCTTCTGCTGCATGTAACCGATGGTCCCCAGCCGATTGTCGGCAAGACGACCGTTCAGATAAACCGCGCCGGCTGTCGGCTCATCGAGCCCGGCTATGATGTTAAATAGCGTGCTCTTGCCGCAGCCGCTTGGGCCGATGATACTCACGAACTCACCGTCGGCGGCGTAGAGGTCGACGTCCTCCAGGACCGAGAGCGGTCGCCCGTTCTGTAAGAACCGCTTCGTTACGCCTTCGATCCGGATTTTGGGATCGGAGTCCAAATCACCAACCATTCCGAACCGGATTCTCGCCACTCATTCCAGGTAGCCTGCCGTGTAAACTAAAAAAGCCGCCCCTTCTGCCTGGGCGGCCTTATGCTACTGGGAGTTACCGCTTTCCCTTCGCTGGCATTACCCAGATCAGGTAGTCGGGGTCGACAGCGTTCCGGCTGCCCTCTCAGCCCGGCGTCCCGAGCTCCCCCTGGGTCAGTACGTTTTCAGTTGCGCCGCCAGTGTAACCGAGGGCGCAGAATCTGTCAATAAAGGCCACTACAGCGGGTCCGGGCGCCTTTTCGCCTACAACCGGTGGGTGCTATAATCGCCCGGATACGTCCGGAATTCACACACAGGTACCACAGGTGGAGAAGCTGCGGGCCGGAGCAACGGGTTTAGGTATCGGACTGAGCGACGCTCAGATCGAGCAGTTCCAGCGATACTACGAGGTGTTGACCGACTGGAATTCCCGCATCAACCTGACGTCGGTAACCGGACGCGAAGAGGTACAGACCACGCATTTCCTGGACTCCTTGACCGTTAGCCTGGCGATCCCCCGTGACCTCCTCAAAGAAGGCTGTTTCGCCGACGTTGGGAGCGGTGGGGGGTTTCCAGGGATTCCACTGAAGATCGCATTCCCCGGGCTCAGGGCCACACTGATCGAATCAACCGCCAAAAAGACGGCCTACCTCCGCGAGCTATGCGGCAGGCTGGGACTTAGCGGTGTGGACGTTCGCACTGGGAGGGCAGAAACCCTGGCCCGCGACCCGGAACTCCGAGAACAGTTCGACGTCGTCCTGGCCAGAGCACTGGCGGGTATGGCCGTCCTGGCGGAACTGACCCTCCCCTTTTGCCGCATGGGCGGCCGCGTCGTGGCGCAAAAAAAACTCGGAATCGACGAAGAGTTATCCCGAGCCGAGGGCGCCATTACCTCCATGGGAGGGACCCTCCGCGAGTTAAGAGTGGTCGAAGTCCGGGAGCTGGGAGAGCCCAGGGCCCTGGCGGTGTTGGAGAAGGTCGGTTCGACGCCGGACAGATACCCGAGACGCCCCGGAATCCCGGCAAAGAGGCCCCTGTGATCGAAACATCCTCGCCTGTCCATTTAACCCGAACCCCCCATTGCGCGCACACATGTCCCTCTCATGAGTAATAACCAGCGTCAGTCTACCCAGGCGGTCTCAATCAGAAAGAGGGTCTTCTCTGTCCCGACTCTTTTGTCATTCGGGATCGCCATGACGTTCGTGTTCTTCCTTGCCACGCGGTTCGACCTGGACTGGAGCGATACCTGGGACAAGATCCGGGATATCAACCCCTGGCTCTACCTTCTGGCCATCGTGGTTTATTACTTGAGCTTTGTACTTCGAGGATTCAGGTGGCGCATACTTGCCCGTAACGCCAGTGTAGGCCAGTCGGTTACGGCCACGCTTCCATCCGGGATTCACTGTGCCCGGCTAATCGTCCTGGGATGGTTCGTCAACTCGATTACCTGGTTACGCCTGGGCGACGCCTACCGGGCATACGCCTTCGCCGAGGACTCCAAGGGCAGCTTTCCGTGGAGCCTGGGTACCGTCCTGGCCGAGCGGGTACTGGACATGGCGCTGATATTCGGAATGCTGATCGTCAGCGCACTGTTCCTTACCACAACAAAAGACTCGAACACCTCGAACTACGTCCTGGCCGCCGCTTTCGCCATGGCCTTCGTCATGGTTGTGCTGATCGTATTAATGAGGGTTTACGGAGCGAGACTGGCCCGTCTCCTACCCGGCCGGCTGGAGGGAGCGTACCACCGCTTCCAACAGGGAACCCTCGGGAGTTTCAAACAGCTCCCCGCTCTCGTTGCGCTGGGTCTGGGGGCCTGGGCCCTGGAAATTACGCGGCTCTACTTCGTGGTGCAGGCGCTGGACCTGAGCATCAGCCCGGCGCTGATACCGGTCGTGGCCCTGGGGCACGCGATATTAAGCACCGTACCCACCCCCGGCGGAATGGGGGCGGTAGAACCCGGTGTAACCGGTCTGCTGCTGATCAGTCTTGAGCGGAACGAAGCGGTGTCGGTGGCGCTGGTGGACCGCTCGATCACCTACGTCAGCATCATAATTTTCGGCGGGTTGGTGTTTCTTGCGAGGCAGGTCATCCAGGCGCGACGGCTACAGCGGAAGGATCCGGCACCAGATGCAAATGGAGAGCCGAGCCATGTGATTGACGGATGACCGCCATTTACCCGGAGATCCTCTTGTTCGCAACGCGGTGATTCCCGGGATTGGCACACTGACTGCATCAACCGCTTAACAACAAGCAGGCGGAGTTAAAAGGAGCCCAGAACGGTCTATAGTTCTCGTAATGATGGCACCATTGAAAATATATCAGGGGTTGCGGGCTGGGTTGAAGGTCGGGTTTACCAGCTAATACCCGCACTCAACCACACGACACATTGTGATCCTATGGGATTGACATTTCAAATAGCCCGTGATACTAGTACCGGGGCTTTATGATACCAGTATCGGGGCTCCAAGAATTTACCTCCCACAACAGGATGCGCCTGTTGTCCGGTCAACGAGTATGGAAAAACTAAGGAGGTTGTTTCAAATGAAACGAATGAGTGGAGTCTTCCTGTTACTGGCGATGCTCTCCCTGCTCCTCGTCGTCGCCTGCGGCGGCGACGACGAGGAGCCAACGACCACGGCTCCTGGACTAACCGCCGCGGACTTGCAGGCTGCTATCGCCGGAATCCAGGTTCCTGCCGGCCTATCCGAGGCCGAAGTCAGCAAGATAGTAGCCGATGCGATGGCCGCCCAGCCGGGCATCTCCGCCTCGGACTTGCAGGCTGCTGTCGCTTCCGCCGTGGCGGCCGCGCCCGCTGGGGTCACCGCCGCTGAGTTACAGGCCGCGATCGCGGCTATCGATATTCCAACCGGCCTGTCCCAGAGTGACGTAAGTGGTATAGTCTCGAGCGCGATGGCCGCCCAGCCTGGGATATCTGCCGCCGAGGTCAGCAAGATAGTCTCTGACGCGATAGCCGCCCAGCCTGGGATATCTGCCTCGGACCTACAAACCGCAGTCGATTCCGCGGTAGCCAAGGCGTTACCCACTGCGGTTCCCGTCATGGCCGTCCTTGAGCCGATCATCCTGGAAGCCAGCAAATACGGCTATATGATGTCGTCCTCGGACCCCAAGCCCAAGTACGGGGGCACGGTGAGGACCGCGGGCCCGGTCGAGATGGCACACTGGGACCTGCACCAGGGCGCTCCCGCGTACACCGGTATAACCAACGTGTACAACAACCTGACCTACCGGAACGTGGGGCAGGGACAGCGAGATGTCGTTCCCGACCTGGCCGTTAGCTGGGAGATCTCGTCCGATGGTATGACCTATACCTTTCCACTGAGAGAGGGGGTCAAGTGGCATGACGGCGTCGAGTTCACATCGGCCGACGTGCAGGCCACCTTCGACCGGATACTAAATCCACCGTCGGCGGATATCGTCACAGACGTGACGGCATCAAGGTTCGAGATGGTCGAAAGTGTTTCGGTCTCGGACAAGTACACGGTCCAGTTCACCCTCAAGCGGCCCACGCCCTGGTTCGTCAACGTGCTCGGCGGCGCTCCCCACTTCGGATACGCCGTCATCTATCCCAAGCACTTCCTAGACGCCAACGACCAGAATGTGCGATCGAATATCCCTCCCGGGACCGGCGCCTTTAAATTCAAGGACCGGCTGCCCGGCGAGTACCTCGAGATGGAGGCGAACCCCAACTACTGGAATTCGGCGCTACCCTATGTGGACGGCATCCGAGCGCTCCATATACCGGTATGGGCAAACAGGGGCACGGCGGTCCTGACCGGTCTGGCTGACTTCACCTGGAACGGCGACGTCGAGACCTGGAACCGGGCGCATGAGGAGCCGGACAAGTACAAGACCAGCTCACCCCCGGTCAATAGCTCGTTCGGTTGGTGGATCAACAACGCGGTCGAGCCCTTGGATGACCCACGCGTAAGGCGGGCCATGCTTCTGGCCATCGACAAGGACTTTATGCACGAGGTGACGGGTGGCGTAACCATCCCTCAGAAAATCGCCCGCTGGGTAACCGACGCTCACCCGGACGCAATGCCCGAATCGGAGATCCGAAAGATTCCGGGATATCGAAACGATCCGGCGGGTAGGGCGGCAGATATCGCCGAAGCCCAGCGCCTGCTGGCCGACGCCGGGTACCCTGACGGATTCAATGTCAAGGTGGTGGGATCCAACGCACCGGCATTCGCGACAGTAGTGGGCGTTGCGTTCTTGCAGCAGCTCGAGCAGACGCTTAACATCACGTCTGATCTCGAGGTCATAGAGCGCGGACTGGAAGGAGAGGCGTTGGTGGAGGGGAACTGGGGAATCGGCTTCATGACCGGACCCGGACCCGCCGATGTCCCTGACCCCACCCCGATCTGGAACGCCGCCCTCAGGTGCGATGCAAAGCAGAACCACGGCAACTACTGCGACCCTGCGTTCGACTTAATCCTCGACCGGATGCTCACGGAGTTCGACCCGGTCAAGCGTAAGGACCTGCTCTACGAGGCGATGGACCACCTGGACCAGAACCCGCCGGTCGTATCAGGTGCCCAAAGTACAGGGCTGCCCATGGGAGGCATACACGTGATGGGGATTATGCTCGAGGACGTGGGTGGTTACCCCTGGGGACGCTACGAGACCGTCTGGCTGAACCAGTAGAGTCCGATTGTCCGCAGGACCATAGCTATTAACATGTGACTGGGAGGGGGACCCGCCTCCGCGGGGCGCCGTTCCCCTCCCTAGCTCCATAGCGGGGGATGTGTGGCTTCCCCGCTGTCCTTTCGAGGCCAGAGGAGGACTGCGGTGCGCCCACCGGTCGGGGTGCCCGCGACCCACAGATTCCTTCGATCTCCTCCACAGACGCCGATATCGATAAACCCCTTCAGGAAAGAAAAAGGTAAATGCGGAACTATCTATTTCGCAGGTTGCTACTGGCCGTCCCGACGATACTGGGCGTCACGGTGTTGATATTCCTGGCCATGCGGGTAATTCCCGGCGATCCCCTCAGGACACTAATCGGCGAGGGCCAGATATTCGTATATTCGGATGAGCAACTGGAAAGCGTCAGAAAGTCCCTGGGCCTCCATAGACCCCTTTACGTACAGTATTTTTCGTGGATGGCGGACGTTTTCAAGGGAGACCTGGGCTACTCCTTCTGGCAAAGAGACAAGTCCATCGCCGACATGGTGATACGGCGCGGCCCGCTCACCCTCCAGATGGCCTTGATGGCGACGGCCGTATCGTGGATGATCGGCCTGCCCACCGGGATAATCGCCGCGCTGCGGCGCAACTCCTCCATGGACTACGGTATCCGGTTCGTGGTAACCCTGTTTATGGCCATCCCCAACTTCTGGCTGGCACTGGCCATGGTCCTGTCCACAGTGCTTTTATTCAACTGGCGTCCCCCGATTGAGCTTGCCCTCCTCTGGGATGATCCCTGGAAAAACCTTCAGCAGACACTCGGACCCGCCCTCGCCATGGGGGCCGGGTTCTCGGCTATCATAGCCCGAATGTCCCGCTCCAGCCTGCTGGAGGTGCTCAGGGAGGACTATATACGGACTGCCCGGGCCAAAGGACTCAAGGAGAACCTGGTGGTGGTTAGGCATGCGCTGCGCAACTCCCTTCTTCCGATCCTCACCCTCTCCGGCATGTACCTGGGCGCCATCCTGGGCGGTTCGGTGGCTGTGGAAACCGCCTTCGCGGTACCCGGCCTGGGGTACAGCCTGATCAACGCGGTCCAGGCCCGCGACTGGATGGTGATCCAGAGCCTGGTACTGATCTTCGCGGTGGCGTACGTGATTATCAACCTGATCGTAGACATCACATACGGCTTGATCGACCCGCGCATCAGATATGGATAGCCCGAATAGCGTGCCCGCAATGAGGAAGACCAGATGGTGACCGGGCCAGAAAGTAGCGGCGTGACACAGCGCGCCCTTTCGGCGGTCGTTAACTTCGGTCAGCCTCCGCTCCGTAGCCTTCTGGGGTTCATGCGCTCGTCGCCCCCGGGCGCAATCTCGCTATCTATCCTGTCAATCCTCATCGCCATCGTAATTTTCGCCCCGCAGATAGCTCCCTACGACCCGGACGAGAGCGACGTCCTGAATCTGAGAAAACCCCCGTCGGCCGAACACTGGGCGGGTACAGACTTGGTCGCCAGAGACAGCCTGAGCCGGATTATCTTTGGCGCACGCATAACCTTTCTCGTTGCCTTCGTGTCCATTTTCGTCGGCGATTCGGTTGGATTCACCTGGGGAGTGATGTCCGGATACCTGGGTAGGCGGTTCGACCTGATATCTCAGCGTTTCCTCGACATGCTGATAGCCTTCCCCACAGTGATACTTGCCCTGCTGCTGCTGGCCGCGCTGGGCGCCGGCCTGGTCACCGTGATCATTGCCATCGCCGTGGTCAGGGTGCCTATAACCGCCAGGGTTATCAGATCGGTGGCGCTTTCGGTCAAAGAGGTGCAGTACGTCGAGGCTGCCCAGGCCGTCGGCGCATCACAAATACGCATCATGGTGCGTCATGTGGCCCCGCAGTGCATCGCCCCTCTGCTGGTGGTGGCAAGCGCCGGGCTGGGCGTCGCGATATTCACCGAGGCCGCACTGAGCTTCCTGGGCATGGGCATCCCCCCACCCACTCCGACCTGGGGCAACATGCTGGGCGGTGTCCTCCAGGAGCTTTTCAATCCGCCTTGGTGGCTGGTTATCTTCCCGGGTGTGGCCATCACCATCACGGTCCTCGCCTTCAACCTGTTGGGCGACGCACTCCGGGATTACCTTGACCCGAGACTGCGAGGAAAACTCGAGTAGCCGCGGGACCTGTATCTGCTATATGTCTTTTGCCCACCGGTCCGGATCACCTCACACATCTCCGCCGGCGGCTATTTCCGCTCTCACATTCTGCATCGGCTCCCTAGGCCTAACTCATGGGGTTGACAACCTGTTATACTGCGCGTGTTTTTAGCCCGGATCGTGCGACAGAACGGGACGCGCCGATCTCAGCGTGCCAGGATTCGGACTGATGTGTACCGAAGACTGGCCATAAAGGGGGCCATAAAGGGAGCCATAAAGGGGATTGTAACGCACACGTAACGCAAGTAGTCTTACATGGCGGATTGAAAGGGTAAGCGGCCCTTCAGGGCTGTTATAGAATGCCTAGGAGGTAAAGCGATGTTGGGAAACTTTGGGAGAAGCCCCGGATGGAAATTCGGAGGCTTAATCGTGGCCTTGATGCTGGTGGCCACACTCGCGCTGGCCGCGTGCGGGGACGACGACGAGGAGGACGCAGCGGCTGCGCCCACCACCGCGCCTGCGCCCACGGCGACTCCCCAGACGGTTGGCGGACGCGAGGAGGCGGAGACGAAGATAGCGGCGGAGCCGACAACCCTGGAAGCGAGCAAAGTCGGCTACATGATGAGGGCCCCGGAGCCCAACCCTAAATCCGGGGGCGAGCTTAGGACTTCCTGGCCGATAGCGGTCCAGCACTTCGACCTGCACCAGGGTGCCATCGCATACGGCGGCATGACCATGATCTACAACAACCTGGTGTTCAGGAATCAGGCGGACGGTCTCAGAACCATGGTCCCCGACCTGGCCGAATCCTGGGAGATCTCGGCCGACGGTTTGACCTACACCTTCCCGCTCAGGCAGGGTGTTAAGTGGCACGATGGGACGGACTTCACCTCCGCCGACGTGGAAGCCACATTCGCACGGTTCTTCGATCCCCCAGCGGGCGTCAGCGTCGGCATCATGACAGACATGTTCGAGGCGGTCGAAGGGGTCGAGGCGGTGGATCCCAACACGGTCCAGATCAACCTGAAGCGGATAACGCCCTGGTTCCTGGAGCTTCTATCGGCCGATCCCCTATTCGGACCGGCGGTGATCTACCAGAAAGCCGCCCTGGATGCGGCCAACGGCGACCTCCGCAACGAGCTATCTCCGGGCACGGGACCATTTACACTGGGGGACCGGCAGCCCGGCGAGTTGTGGGTCTTGGAGGCCAACGCCAACTACTGGAACCCTGACCTTCCCTACGTGGACTCCATCCGGCAGTTCCATGTTCCGGCCTGGCCCGACAGGGGTACGGCTGTGCTGACCGGGCAGTCCGACTTCGCCTGGAACGGCAGCGTGGACACCTGGAACGAGGCGGCTAAGGAACCGGACAAGTACATCGTCGGCAAGCCCTTCGGCACCGGCTACTGGGGTCCCTACCTGAACAATACCCGCCCGCCATTCGACGACCAGCGGGTACGCAAGGCCATTCACCTGGCGGTGGACAAGTGGAAGATCGCCGAGATCATGGGCTCCGTCGTAATACCCTTCCACGTTAGCCGCTGGATGACCCCCGCAAGCCCGTACGCCGGGTCCACGGATTCTTACATTAACCTGCCCGGTTACCGCACCGACAAGACCGCTGACATCGCGGAGGCCCAGAGGCTGATGGCCGAAGCGGGATATGGCGACGGCGTCGAGATCGAGGTTACGCTTAGCAACCCGACCCCGTATACCGAGGTGGTCGGACCCGCCTACCTGGCACAGCTGAGGGACCTGCTAGGCATCGAGGTAAAGAGCACCGACGTCATAGAGAGGGCACTGGAGGGGGACACACTGACCGCAGGCAACTGGGACCTCTTCCTCGGCCCCAGTGGCTGGGACAGTGTCACCGGCGACCCGACGGTGATGTGGCGGACCTACATCGGCACCGGCGGCGCCAGGAACTTCGGCGGCTACTCCAATGCGGAGCTGGACGCAGTCCTGGACGAGATGCTGACGGAGCTGGATCCCGTAGCCAGACAAGACTTGGCCGACCAGGTGATAGCCATCTTGGACGAGGACCCGCCCCTGGGTGGCGTCGCGTCCAGCCAGCAGATCCCCATGGCGTGGAGATACGTCAAGGGATTGGATCTGGAGACCCGTCAATGGCAGGGGTGGCTCCGATTTGAAGTGGTGTGGTTGGACAAGTAGACTTCTCTGAGTTATTGGTCCTGCAGACCAGATGAAAGAGCCAGCGGGTGGCGGTTGTTGACCGCCACCCGCTGGCAGCTTTGTAAATAGGGTTAAGACTGGGTGGCCCGCCGGACGCACCAAGACGCGGATCAAAGAACCAGTGTGCACCCAGTTTTATACGGTGTGGTTAGCATAGCTGGTCGCTAACCTCACCCCGCGATTGGGCGTTAGTCATGCGAACCTACATCCTCCGCAGACTCCTGCTGATGATACCCACCCTGATAGGGGTGTCGGTGCTCATCTTCATCGCCATGCGCGTCATTCCCGGCGACCCACTGAGAAGCATTGCCGGAGAGGGTCAGCTCTACGTCCTTTCCGACGAGGAGTTGGCAATTGTTCGCCACTCCCTGGGATTGGACAGGGCACTTCACATCCAGTACCTTGCCTGGCTAGGTGATATTTTCAAAGGTGACCTGGGTTTCTCCTTCTGGCGGGACAAGGAGCCGATCCGGGACCTGGTGCTGCGGCGGGGGCCCATAACCGTCGAGATCGCTGTGATGGCGATGTTCATCGCGTGGGCCGTCGGGCTCCCCGTGGGTATGATATCGGCCATGAAGCGGAACACCCTGGTGGACAACGTCCTCCGCTTCATCGTGACGCTTTTCATGGCCATTCCGAACTTCTGGCTGGCCCTCACTTTAATATTGATCTCGGTCCTTTATTTCTCTTGGAGACCACCGCTGGAGATCATACAGCTGTGGGATGATCCCGTGCGCAACCTCCAGATGACGGTGGGGCCGGCGCTGGCGCTGGGGATCGCCATGGGGGCGGTGATAGCTAGGATGACGCGTGCGACGGTCCTGGAGTCCCTGGGGGAGGACTACGTGCGCACCGCTCGCGCCAAGGGTCTGGGTCCGCGAATAGTCGTGTGGCGGCACGTGCTGCGGAACGCGTTGCTTCCTGTCGTCACCTTGTCCGGTATCCAGTTGGGGGCCCTCCTCGGAGGCACGGTCGCCGTGGAGCGGGCATTCAGCGTCCCTGGGCTAGGGTTCACTCTGATATTCGCGATCATCCAGAGGGACTGGATGTTGATCCAAAACCTGGTCCTGCTATTCGGTACGGCGACCGTGGTGGTCAACTTTGCCGTAGACCTGACTTATGGGTGGATCGACCCCCGAATTCGCTACGACTAAACAGAAAGATATCGTCGGAGGCCATATTTGATCGGCGAACAACACGTATCGACCGGCGCCCGTATATTGGGTCCGTTGTCAAACGCCGCACAAAAGGCATTTGCGGCGTTTGCTCGGTTCCTTCGCTCGTCTCCGCTGGGCGCGGCAGCCGTCGGCACCCTGGTAGTATTGGGCCTCATTGCCCTGTTCGCCGGTCTGATCGCTCCCCATGACCCTCTTAAAGCGTATTTCACCAATCTCCGAGAACCGCCGTCATCCGAATACCTGATGGGGACCGATTTCGTGGGCCGGGATGTACTTAGCAGGATTATTTTTGGGAGTAGAATAACGTTTCTGGTGGCATTCACCTCCATTACAGCAGGTAGCGGCCTCGGGTTTATCTGGGGTGTCCTGACCGGCTATATCGGCGGAAGATTTGATCTGATCAGCCAACGGTTCCTGGACATCCTAATGTCCTTCCCGACGGTAATACTGGCACTGTTGCTACTGGCGGCGATCGGGGCCGGTCTCTGGACCGTCATCCTCGCGATAGCGGTCGTCAGCATCCCCAACTCGACGAGAGTGATGCGGTCGGTGGTTTTGTCGGTCAAGGAGATGGCCTTCGTGGAGGCCGCCCGTGCGATAGGGGCCTCACCGGTTCGAGTAATGGTCAGGCACGTTGCTCCTCAATGCATAGCCCCGCTGATGGTGGTGGCCAGTATAGGCCTGGGCGTTGCGGTGTTCGCCGAAGCGGCCTTGAGCTTCCTGGGGCTGGGGATCCCGCCTCCAACGGCGACATGGGGCAACATGCTGGGAGGCGTCCTCAGCAATATTTTCAAACCGCCCTGGTGGCTGGTCATTTTCCCCGGTGTGGCCATCACCATCACCATCCTGGCCTTTAACCTGATGGGCGACGCGCTGCGGGACTACCTTGACCCTAGGCTGCGTGGGAAGATCAGCTAAAAATTATCGCAAAATCCTCACAGGGGAGTGCAGAGGGGGTCCTTCTCTGCAAAGGAGTTTGGGGGCCTGTCTTGTCCGACGTACTTACAATGAACGCGTCGGACTCTCCGATACCTTTAATCTGTGCTGGCTCGGAGTCTCCCGATTGGTCAAGAACCCCGGCTTTGCGGGACGCCCCCGCGGAACGACTCCTCGGAGAATCTGCCGAAGGGATGCGCACCCCAGAACAAAAACACTTGCGGGTTGGTGTAGGTCACCTACATTTTCAAGATAGTTTCTTAGTCTGGGGTTTGAGCGATAACCTGACCAGGCCTGGTTCCACCAACACTCTAAGCCGACATCTACCCGTCGCCGGGGCTTTGCATTAAAAGTCCGCCAGAACATCTGAAAATTTCCCAAACGGGGTGTGCGGAGGGGCTCTGCCCCTCTCACCCTGATATAATCTCCGTCAATGAGGTCCAGCCGAACAAGAAAACGGCCCACGGACGAGCCCCCGGAATTGCCGGATAAATCCTTACTCGGCTTGCCGGTACCCGTGGCCACGATCACTAGGAGCGGAAATGACGACAAAATCTAAATCGCAGCTGAAGAAGAAGAGCCATGTGGTCAGCGATGGGCCGGATCGGGCGGCGGCTCGGGCCATGCTGCGCGCCGTGGGACTCAAAGACGAGGACATGGACAAGCCATTCATTGCG
>CAZEDC010000007.1:0-26122 GCA_964510985.1 uncultured Dehalococcoidia bacterium | reverse complement strand
TCCCGGCTAATCCCGACTCGTCGGGACTGCACACCCCATTGTTCAGCAGCCTTCCTGACCGTCGTACGGGACCCGTCGTAGACAGTATCTCCTCGGGAGGCCGTGTGCGGACTTGACACCGAATTACGCCGTGAATAGAATGACTCTTCTACCCGCGGGGCGCACGCTCCAGGTTTCCGCAGTCAGAGACGCCGGTCATGACGAAACGGCCCCCAGCCCCAATGATTGCATGGGTACCCCCGTGCCGCACCATCGTGAACAGACTGCGTGCTTTCGATTTCGGGAGTTTCGGATAACGGAAAGCCATATGCCGTTTCAGAACCGTTGAAGCAACACCGAGTAAGAGGAGAAATATCCGATGAGAGCCGTTGTATATAAGAAACCCTTTGAGATGGCGGTTGAAAACGTGCCGGACCCGAAGATCCGGCACCCCAACGACGTAATCGTGAAGATCACGTCGTCGTGCATCTGTGGCTCGGACCTTCACATGTACGAGGGCCGCACGGCCGCGGCGCCGGGCATCGTGTTCGGTCACGAGAATATGGGGACCATCGAGGAGGTGGGTCCCGCCGTCAAGGAACGGAAGGTGGGCGACCGCGTGGTCATGCCGTTTAACGTGACCTGCGGCTTCTGCAAGAACTGTCAGCGGGGGTTCACCGGGTTCTGCACCACGGTAAATCCGGGCTTCGCGGGAGGCGCCTACGGTTATGTGGCCATGGGGCCCTGGGTTGGAGGACAGGCAGAGTATCTCCAGGTGCCCTTCGCCGACTTCAACTGCCTACCCCTGCCACCGGGCAAGCAGAACGAGGCGGACTATGCGCTGCTGGCCGACATCTTCCCCACCGGCTATCACGGGGCCGAGCTGGCCGGCGTCAAGCCGGGCGAGAGCATCGCTGTTTTCGGCGCGGGCCCGGTGGGCCTGATGTCCGCCTATAGCTGCGTGATCAGAGGCGCAGCGGAAGTCTACACGGTGGACCATGTCAAGGAGCGCCTGGACAAGGCCGCCGAGATAGGCGCCATACCAATAAACTACGATGAGGGCGACCCGGTCCAGCAGATAAAAGACCGGCGCAGCGGCGACGGCGTGGACAAGGGTATTGATGCCGTCGGGTACCAGGCCACCGCCGCGGGTTCCTCGGCCGTGGGCGGGGAGCAGGACGAGGTGCCCAATATCGTGCTGAACCAGCTGATCGAAACGGTCAACCCCACCGGCGCCCTGGGAATACCCGGTCTGTATGTGCCGTCCGATCCGGGCGGGGTGAGCGAGACCGCCAAACGGGGCGCACTGTCGTTAAATTTCGGCAAGCTCTTCGAGAAGGGGTTGAGATTGGGGACGGGCCAGTGCAACGTCAAACTGTACAATGCCTATCTCAGGGACCTGATCACGGCCGGCAAGGCCAAACCCAGCTTCGTGGTATCACACGAGGTGCCGCTGGACGATGCGCCGGCGGCCTACACCAAGTTCGACCGGCGTGAGGAGGGTTACACAAAGGTTATCCTGAACCCGTAACACTACCCAGGCACGGGCGCGGGCTCCAGGCGGTATCAGTTGCCGGACTCGGTTTCAGGTCTCTCGGTCACGATCACGCCTGACTCGTATAGGGCGTCGATTCGTTCGGTCGAGTAGCCGAGTTCTCGGAGGACCTCTCTACTATGCTCGCCCAAAAGCGGCGTCGGTCTGTGGACCGGGTAGTCGGTGTTTGGGAAGCGCACGAGGTTTCTGGATATTTGCATCTCTCCCAGGGACGGGTGCTCGAGCTGTACGACCATGTCGTTAGCCAGGGCCTGCGGGTCGGTGAAGAACATCGTGTCGTAGTCGTAGCGGACCGGTGCGCACGGGATAGACGATTTCTCCAGCCTGGTGAGCCACTCGTCCGTTGTGTGTTCCGAGAAAGCCTTCTCCAACCTGCGGGAAGTGACTTTTCCGGCATCGGCCGCATCAATTAGCTTCAGGAATGCCGCCCATTGGTCGCGGCCGTCCGCCGCCAGGTAGAGCCATCCGTCGCTGGTCTGGTACAGCCGGTGGGATTTCCCGGAGCCGCACTGTCCTTTGCCGGTCGGACGCCGGGGCGGCTTGCCAGGGTGCCTTGTGAAGTACTCGGAGACCAGCATCACGGCGGCCGCAAGGAGGCTAGTCTCCACCACCTGGCCGACACCGTTGCGCTCCCGGGCGAACAGGGCCAGCAAGGTCCCCAGGGCCCCCAGCATGCTGGCTGTGTAGTCCACCGGCGCAAGCACATCCATCTGTACCGGAGTCTTCCCATCTCCCTGCATCCACGCCACTCCTACCAGAGCCTGCGCGACGGGATCGAGACCGGGCCGGTGGGCGTAGGGACCTTTGGAGCCATAGGCAGTGAGGTGAGTAAACACCAGCCCGGGGCTCTGCCGCTTGAGGTCATCGTAGTCCAAACCGATGCGGTTAGCGGCTCCGGGGCGCATGTTCTCAAGGATCACATCGGCCTGGAGGCCCAGCCGGCGGGCGATCTGCATGCCCTCCTCTGTCCGAGCGTTCAGCGATAAGGACCGTTTGCCCAGGTTGTAGCAGAAAAAAACCCTGCGGCCGGTAGGCCGCGAGATGTCGCCCTGGGGCGGCTCGAGCTTGATGACCTCGGCGCCCAGGTCCACCAGGTACCGGCAGGCCATGGGGCCGGCGATCACGTTCGCTATCTCCAGAACCCTGACTCCTGTCAGCGGCGGACTGGTCGGGGCGACGGCGGGCTCTCTCTGTGAGGGGTCCACGTAATCCTCGCCGGCGGCCTCTGAGAGGACCCGGGCGGTATCCTGTCCTGGTGAAGGGGCGGGGCCCCGCACCTCCCCCGGGGTGCCCAGGAGCTTGGTGAGAAGCCCCATCTGGGTGATCGTGCCGATCTCGGGGTCGTCTATGTCGATGACCAGTTTGTTGAACCGGACCTGGGGGTCCCGCATCCCTTGAGCCACGGTGTTGACCCGACCGAAAGGTACATCGCCCTTCTCGAACAGGTCGGCCCACTGTTTGTAGGTCCTGGTGGCGAAGGCATCGGCCAGGATACCGAATAGCTCGTCGGCGGCCTCCTGGGTGGGTACCAGACGCCAGTCGCCGAATCTTGGGTCGGTGATGCGCTCGCGGACTTGAAGTATGTCCGCGGCGTTTTCGGCAAAGCGGCGGTGGATACACGACATCTGGATAAAGACACCGTCTGCGCACCGGTAGGAACTGTAGAAGGGGTTGGTGCCGGTGGGCCGTCGAGGTCGAAGGTTGGGGGGAAAGGCGTAGTTGGAGGCCTTGGGCGACATGGCCAGCGCCCCGGCCATCAGCGATGTCTCGACCTGTCTGCCCGCGCCGGACCGCTCTCGGTCGAACAGGGCGGCGACTATCCCCTGGGCCGCCAGGAGCCCCGCCCCGATACTGGGCACGGGAATAGCCAGGTGGGGTGGGCCGGGACGGAAGGAGGGGATGAGGGATAGTGTGCCAATACGCGCCATGACAAGGTCCTCGATGGGCGGCTCGTCTTTGAGAGGCCCTGTGGGCCCGTAGGCGGTTATTGAGCAGTGGACCAGGCGGGGATTGAGAGGGGCCAACCGGGCGTAGCCGACGGTGTACTGGCGTGAAGACGAGGGCGCCAGAGTGTCCACGACCACATCGGCCCGAGTGACCAGCTTGTACAGTGCCCGGAGTCCGTCGGGCGAGTCCAGGTCCAGGTGGATGCTCTCCTTGCCGCGGTTCCAGATGCGGTATCCCGGTCCGGCTGAATCTGGGTCTGCATCGGGGGCGCCGATACGGATCACCCTGGCCCCGTTGTCGCAGAGGAACATGGTGGCCATGGCGCCACCCTTTCCCTGTGTTAGGTCCAGTACGGTTATGCCGTCAAGGGCACCGCTCAAATTCTTCTTCCTCTATTACACAGACGGAAAATCGGTCATGGGTGTCGTGAGATCAAGTCGGTGGTCACAAAGAGTTTAACGTCTGTCACCACTTCGGCAAGCTCAGTGCAGGCTCTGAGTCCTTCCACCGAAGGACGAAGGGTCTGGGACAGTATGTCAATTCAATATTGATTGGGTACTTAGCTTTTACCCTGGTTCCTGTACGCTCCGCAAAGGTAGCGCGACGACCGCCGAGCCCAGGGTAGTCTTCACACCTTCCTTGTTTTCCATCCAGACGTCGCACTCGACTATGTTCTCGCCGCTCTCGGAATATTTACGGGTCACAACCCCTTTGCAATAGACAGGGCGGCCGGGGACATCCATGCCCCGGTACTGGACATTAAGCTTCTTCAGCGTCCCGCGTTCTCCCATCCAACCGGTGACAAGGTGCCCCAGGAACGCGTGCTTTAGCGAGCCCTGGATTATGACATCGGGGAGTCCGGCGGCTCGGGCGTGGCCTTGGTCATAGTGTATTTCCGGGTATTCAATGGACGCGGCGGCGTATTTGACCAACTGCCGCGTGGTCGGGTTTTTCTCCAGGGTCGGTAGAGCCAACCCTTCGCCGACATCCTCGAAATATACCTGCTCAGGGAGAGTTCCGACCGGTCGCTCCCTGCGGTCCCCCGCCCCGAGGTACCGGTCGGGGCCGGGCAACGCTTCAGGAGGCTGGTAGTGGATGCCGGTGTTGCGTTCGAGGGCAACCAGGTCACCATGCTGGTTAACGAATCTGAGCTCCCTGGTCACGAACAGCATATCCCCAAGCCTGCCCTTACGCTCCTGGAGGGCGGATATGCGCTGGGTTACACCGATCGTATCGCCGGCGCGGACCGGCTCGAAGTACTCCCAATCGCTGCCGCCGTCCACGCTGGTCTGGTAGGGGATTTTGACCAGGACCCTGGGTTTGCCAGGATAGCAGGAACGAAGGAAGGTGGGGGGCGCTACTATGCCTCCGTAGCGCGACGAACGGGCGGCCTGCTCATCGTTGAATATGGGACTGGGGTCTTCAATGGACTCGGCGAATTTGACGATGGCGTCCTCGGTTACGACGAATGTGTTCGTCTCGGACTCGACGCCTACGGCGTCCCTCATCTTCTGGGAAATCGCGGACTCTTCGCTCATAGCCTCTGCCTCCCGGGGCACTCTCTGTCAGGGCCAGAAATGCCTGGCATAGGACTTCCTGTCTTGGGCGCAAATCACTCTGTCTACATCATTAACTATTGACACATTCTTGCCCACCCACCCGCCCTCAAGTGGTAATTTGGGGGGTACCCCCAAACCCCCACAGAGGGGGTGAATCCCTCTGGACGCCCCAATTACCGAGAAAATCTACGGAGCTAGTTAAAATCGAAATAAGCGAAAGGGTACTGGCTTCTCGGGGGCGCGTCAACACCATAGCAAGAGGAACTGGAAGCATGGGCCCAGTGGGGCACCTGGCTGCTCTGGGAGAGAGTCTCTAGAGGTTATCCCGAAACCCAAGGCGACTTATTCCCACCCACTCGCAAGGGTTTTTCAATCTGGGGAATTCCCCCTCTGGACTTCCCCTTGTAAACAATGTTCCTGGGAAGTACAACTATTGAAGGGCGGCTGCGGGGGCGGCGGCCCTCTCGTTCACCAGGCGGCCCTCCCGGAATCTGGAGAGAGCGAAGGGCTTAATGAGGTCCGGGGTCTTACCCGTGGCGATGAGTTCCGCCATGCACTTTCCGCCCACGGGACCAGCCTTGAACCCCCAGGTCCCCCAGCCGCAGGTCAGGAGGAAACCGTCCAATCCCTCCACCTCACCCATGATCGGGGCGTAGTCTGGGCTCATGTCGCACAGACCGGTCCACTGGCGCATGACTTTGGCGTTTCTGAGGCATGGGAACAGCTCCACCGAGTGGAGTGCCAGTTCCTCCAGGGTCCGAAGAGTGGAGCGCTGGCTGTAGGTCTGGTAGGGGTCCACGCCCCCACCGATGACCACCTCACCCCGGTCGCTCTGGTAAACGTACACGTGCAGGTTGGCTGACGAGACAGACCTGGGCAGGAACGGCTTCAGAGGCTCGGTGACGAGGGCCTGGAGCGGGAACGTAACTATGGGAAGTTCCAGGTCCACCATTCGGGCGATTATGGAACTCCACCCGGCCGTCGCGCTGACGACGGTGCCGGCCCTGACGGTCCCATTATCTGTCTCCACGCCGATTACCCGGCCGTTCTCCCTGGTTATCCCCTTCACCTCGGTGAACGGATGCAGATCGACCCCCATCCTGTCGGCGCCCCGGGCGTAGCCCCAGACGACCGCGTCGTGACGTATGACACCGCCCGGCAGGTGGTGCATCGCTCCGATAATCGGCAGGGTCTTCCCCTTTCTGAGGTCGATGGGCGGGACGAGTTCTTTTATCTCCCTGGGGCCAATCATACGGCTCTCGACTCCCAGCATTTGATTGAACTCGGTGCGGAGCCTGAGGCCGAAGAGGGCCGAGTCGGTATGGCCCAGGTCCAGCCTTCCCGTCTGATTGAAGAGGAGGTTGAAGTTCAGCTCCCGTGCAAGGCCCTCGTAGAGCTTGACGCTGTCGCGGAAGAATGGGATGCCTTGGGGTGTCAGGTAGTTGGACCGGATAATGGCGGTCGCACGCCCGGTGGCCCCACCTCCCAAGTATCCCCGGTCCAGGACGGCCACGTTCGTAACGCCCAGCTTCCCCAGATAGTAGGCCGTGGCCAGGCCGTGTACGCCGCCGCCGATGATGACCACGTCGTACCGGTCCTTGAGGGGACGTTTTTCCCACATCCGGATTTTTCTAAAGAGGCTGAGCATCGTTTAGTGTCCCTATACCCCCTGTATCACCCTCTTCCTTGCCAACGGAGAGGGGGAAGGAATTAAATCTGGGGGATACTCCCAGGCCCCCACCAGAGGGGCGTATCCCCTCTGGACTCCCCTTTCGAACTTGTATTGTCAGAGGCTGATATTATGTCTTACGCAGTAGCGCCATCGAGTCGGTGCCGAAGGGAACGGCCTCAAACTCCTCGCCCGCCTCGGTCAGGGCGTCCCATACGTACTCCGCGAACTCTCTGCCAAAGTAGACCTCGTAGTACGGCAGGTCTCCAATGTCCAGTCGTAGAAGGGTACCGTGGACCTCGACGAACCCGGCCTGGGCGCATCTCAAGTCCGGGAAGACTTGTGGGGAGACATCCAGGTCCGTGACTGCCTCCAGCAATAACCGGGCCGATGGTCCAGCGATGGCTACTCCAGCCAAAGCGGAGGAGATGTCCACGATGTGAGCGCAGGTTTTTCCAGGGACTCCCAATGTGTCGTAAATCGAAGGAGCCCGGTTCGGTTCGGCGATGATCAAAAACTCGTCGGTTGTCAGCCGCGCGACGGCAGCTAATCGATGTTTCCCTACCGCGCCGATATCCAGGCGCCCGAGTTCGGGGGCCGCCTGAGCCGGCCAGCTTTCGACTTCGGCCCCCTGGAGCCGCAGCTTCACCGACGGGCTGACGTCGCAGAAGCCCACTGTCCCGGTCAACCGTTCGACCTCATCTTCCACAGAGGAGTAACGGGCGGGCCGCTGCCAACCGTCGGCCTCCACCATGCTGGCGCCCATCTCCAGGTGCTGCCGGTGCATGGGGCTCAGTTTTAACGGCGACCGCGTCGCCATCTCGCGCTCCTTTTTTATGTTTCCGGTGCCGGTAATATCCGTCCGGCCTAAAAGACCGTTTTACAAGGGACGGCGCTGTGTTCCCACCCGCCCACTCTCAAAAGTGTTTTCCTTGGGGGTACATCCCCCAATCCCCCACCAGAGAGGGGTGATCCCCTCTGGACTCCCCCACGCACCGAGTTTTGTTAGAGGATTTAAGTCCAAACGCTACTCTCTCAGTCGTGCGCCTTCGGGATCGTACACAGGTTTCAGGGTGACAACGGCCACAAGGTCTTTTCCGTCCACTCGGATGTGTATCTCGCCCCTCTCGTTCGCCAACCCCACCGGGACCCAGGCAAGGCCGAAACCCTTGCCCAGCGTGGGGCTGAACCGGGCGCTGGTCACCCGGCCGATGGGCTCCCTCCCCTTCACCACGGGGTCGCCATCGTCGGGGACCCTGCCGTCACTCATGACGAATCCGACCAGCCTGTTTTTCAGGCCGCGTTCACGAGCATCCAACAGGCTGGCCCTGCCGATGAAGTCGTCTTTTTCGAAGCGGACGACCCATTCCATGCCGGCGTCCATCGGGTTGGTGACGGCATCTGTATCCTGGCCCACGATGACGTGACCCTTCTCCAGGCGGAGAATGCGCTGGGCCTCCAGGCCGAAGGGGGCGATGCCGAACTCCGTCCCGGCCTCGGTCACAGCGCCCCAAACGTGTTCCCCGTACTCGGCGGGGAAGTGGATCTCCCACCCGGTCTCGCCGACAAATCCGATTCGCAGGAGGATCGCTGGTACGCCGGCGACGTGGCCCTGGGCAGACCTCATGTAGCGGAAGGCCGACGACGAGAGATCGACATCGGTGAGCTTGCTCAGGGTGTCCCTGGCCCTGGGCCCTGCCACGTTGATGGCCGCCAGGGCCGATGTCATGTTGGTCACGTGGGCGCACATGTCGGTCCCGGCCATCCACCACTTGAACCACTCCTCTATCGCCTCGACGTTCCCCGTGGTCGTGGTGATGAAGAAGCGTTCGTCGTCCAGCCGGGTCACGGTGCCGTCGTCCATGACGGTGCCGTTGTCGGCGCACATCATGCCGTAGCGGATCCGCCCGAGCTTGAGACCGGAGAAGTCGTGGGTGTAGACCTTGTCCAGTAAGGCCGGGGCGTCCCGGCCCCGGACGTCCAGCTTGCCCAGGGTGCTGACGTCGATTATCCCCACCCTCTGACGGACTGCGAGGCACTCGTCCTGTGGCGAGGTGTAGCTGAAGGGCCGTCGCCAGGGGCCCAGGTCCACGATTCGGGCGCCCAGCCCCCGGTGTATCCGGTCCATGGGGGTTCGCTTAATCGGCATGTGAGCGGGCCCCGCCAGAGTTCCCAACGAGACCGGCTGCAGCGGGGGCCTGTGGGTGGTAACGCCCATTTCGTCCGGTGTCTTTCCGGCAAGTTGAGCGGAGATACCGACGAAGGACTTGAGGCACATCTTACCCTGGCACGGCCCCATGGTGGCGGTGCTGTAGCGCTTCAGAGTTTGGATGTCGTCGAATCCTTCCTCGACAGCGACCGCGATATCCGAGGCGGTCAGGTCTTCGCAGAGGCAGACGAAGCGTCGCTTGCTCTGGCCGGCGGCAACCGGAGGTCGTGCGGGTCGCAGGCTGCCGCGATATTTTTCTTCCAATGTGACGAGGTTGCGACGGAGTTTTTCCAGTGCTGTCCCGGTCTTAGGTTTATCACCAATGCCCAGGCTCGTCGCCGCCTCTATCCCGGCCAGCTTTCCTTGGAGTATGGAGGCTCTCAGGTCGTGAATCCCGGTGACCTCTCCGACCGTGTACACCGAATCCGGCAGCTCACTAGGGACGGTCTCGCCCAGGGATTGGTCGTAGCCGAACCGGCTGCCGGCCTGGTAGTAGAGGAGGGCGTCGGCGGGCTGGAAGCCTCCGGACATGCACAGGAGGTCGCAGTCGATCCGCCTCTCCTCGCCCGTATGCGCTCCGTTGTCCAGTCGGGTGGCCACCACAGCGTCAACCCGTGACCTTCCCTCGGCTCGGACGACCGCGTACGAGGTAAGTATCAGGATGCCTCTGGACCTCAGAGTTTCAGCCGAGAGGACGTCGTGGGGGAATTCCGGCCTGGAGTCCACGACTCCGGCGACTCGGACTCCAGCCTCGAGCAGGTCCAGCGCCACGGAGTAGCCCCGGTCGGTGCCCGTGACGACCACCGCGTTCCGTCCGGGCATTACGCCGTACAGGCGCGTCAGCCGTTGCGCCGCCGATGCCAGCATGACTCCCGGTAGGTCGTTTTTTTCGAAGACCAGAGGCTCCTCGTAAGAGCCGGTGGCGACGATGACTCGGTCGGCCCTGAGCTTGATCAGGTGGTCACTTGAGGTGATCCCCAACTCGTTGCCGCCGTACAGCCCGAAAACGGCGGCATCGGAAAGCACTCGAACGCCGTCGGACGACCGCACAGACTCGGCCAGCCTGGCGGCGATCTCATGGCCCGGCGTGTCGTCGTACCCTTCGATGTCCCCGTGGGTCGCCGTGTCGAAACGCAGGTGTCCCCCCAGGGACGGCTGCTCGTCGATGAGCGCGACACGGGCTCCCGCTTCTGCGGCTGCGAGGGCTGCCGAGAGGCCCGCCGGTCCGCCGCCGACGACCGCCACCTGCGTATGGAGGTTCTTGTGGCGGTAGTGGGTGTGCTCGCCGGGGTCCGTGTCGAGGACGCCGAGCCCGCCGATGCGCCGGATGATAGGCTGGACCAGCTTCCACAGGAACCTGGGCCGGTGGAATACCTTGTAATAGAAGCCGACGGGCATGAACCGACCCAGGTTGTCCAGGAGGGAGAGGAAGTCGAGGTCCAGCGACGGCCACGCGTTCTGATGGCGTACCTGCATGCCGGACCGCACCTTCTCGGTGCAGGAGCGTACGTTGGGGACGCCGTCCACGGTCATCAGGCAGTTGGGGCACCGGCCGGCGCCGCATAGCAGTCCCCGGGGCCTGTGGTACTTGAAGGAGCGACCGAAGGTCCTGGTGCCGGCGGCATACAGGGCGGAGGCTACTGTGTCACCCTCATAGGCCTGGACCGGTTTGCCCTCGTAATCGAAGACTACCGCCCGCGAGCGGTCGATGATCTGCGCGGGATGGGGGTCCAGCCTTGGGTTCTGTTGGGAGTCGGGCATCTACCGTTAGCCTTGTTCCGGCCAGGAGGTCTGGCGGACCCGGTTTGACATGGTGTCGCGGTCGGCAACGAACCACTTGCGGCAGCCGTGTCTGTGATACCACCATTCGCGCTGGACACCCGCCACATTGGCATGGTTGTAGAGGTAATCGGTCCAGCGGTCCTTCGGTGCATCGGGGGCGGGCCGCGTCGTGATCTCGCCGCCGAAGCGGAACTCGTGGACACCGCGCTCCCCGCAGTTGGGGCATGTCAAGAGGAAGGCCATGCTTATCTAGTGCTTAGTTCCACACTTCTTGATCTATCCCACCGGCCTGCCCGATAGGTAATTCTGCACCGACCACCCAGATGTATCGGGGTAGGAATCCTCCCTCGAGCGGACCAAGAGCGAGTCTTGCCATGTGACACTTAATCTCACCGATATTTACCGAACTAAGGGACCATCTCATAAAGCAAGGTTGTTTCCTCTCACCCGCCCACCCGTAAGGGTTATTCAATCTTGGGGCACATCCCCCATCCTTCCGCGGAAGGACTGCCAGAGGGAAGATCCCCACTGGACTCCCCCTAAGGGAAATTTGAGATAATTTCTAAGCACTAGAAGAGAGTCAGGTACCGGTCCAGCTCCCACTGGGTGACCTGGCGATGGTAATCTTTCCACTCGGCCTCTTTCAGAGACTCGAACTCATTGTATATCACACCCAGGGCTCCTTGAACCACCTCGTCCTGGCGCAACTCGTTTAACGATTCGGCTAGGGACTGGGGCAGCATCCGGATACCCCTGCGGTTGATCTCCTCAAGGCCCAGGTCGTACATGTTCTCCAGGTTGGCTTTTCCGGGGTCCAGCTTGTTGCGGATGCCGTCCAGCCCGGCGCTCACGTAGGCCGCCAGGGCCAGGTAGGGGTTGCACGCCGCCGAGATGGTCCGGTCCTCCAGGTGTCCCGGCCCGGCGGTCCGGATCATCTGGGTGCGGTTGTTGTCGCCGTAGGAGATGAAGGCGGGGGTCCAGAGGAACCCCGACCGGGAGCCGAAGAGGGCGGTGCCCACCTGGAGCCGCTTGTAACAGTTAACCGTGGGGGACGCAACGCTGCAAACGGCCGCGGCGTGCGCGAATAGACCGCCGATGAAGTTGTAGGCCATCTCCGAGAGGCCCAGGCCCTGGGGGTCGTCCTCGTCCAGGAACAGGTTCTCGCCAGTCTCGGCGTCGGCCAAGTGGAAGTGTATGTGCCCACCGCTGCCCGTCCGGTCGGTGAAGGGCTTGGCCATGTGGGTCGCGATTGCGCCGTGCTTCTGGGCATACTGGCTGGTCATCATCTTGAAGAAGGTGTAGCGGTCGGCTGTGATCAGCGCGTCGTCGTAGACGAAGTTGACCTCGTACTGGCCGTTGGCGTCCTCGTGATCAGACTGATAGGCGTCCCAGCCTACCTGTCTCATGCCGTCCATGACGTCCCTGAGGTAGTCCATGACACCGGCGATGCCTTTGAAGTCGTAGCAGGGCTTGGCCAGGTTGTCGATATCGTTGGGGTCCCACACTGAGATGGAGCCGTCGTCGTTCCGGGTTACAAGAAAGTGCTCGGGCTCGATCCCCACGTTGAAGACGTAGCCCTCGTCCCTGGCGGCGGATAGCACCCGTTTCAGGTTCTGGCGGGCGCAGTACATGTAGGGCTCGTCGTCCACGTACAGGTCGGAGGCGAAACGGGCAACGCCCTGGGTCCAGGGAAGTGGCGTATAGGTGCCCAGGTCTACCCTTGCAGCCATGTCATGGGAATGGGGCCCCTGTCCCATGCCGGGGACGGCGGCTCCGGCGAATCCCGCCCCGACGTCGATAATGTCGTCGAGGTGGGACGCGGGCACCATCTTCACCTTGGGCGAGCCGTGGATGTCCACGAACTGGGCCAGCAGGAACTCTATGCCGTCCTCTTGTATCCTGCGGTGGATGTCCTCTCTTGTGGCCATGGTCAACGACTCCTGTGGAGAGCTTTCAGTTATCAGGTATCAGCTGTCAGCTATGAGGAGGGGATGCTGACGGCTGATGGCTGAAGGCTGACGTCTAGTAAATCTTGTCGGTCCCCACCAGTGGTATCCGCGCCATGGCGGAGGCCTCGATGGTGAGTGCGGCCATGTCTTCGGGTTCCAGGCTGTGAACATCGCCCTTGCCCAGGGAACGGGTGATAAGCGCCATCTCCATGGTCATGGAGTTGATGAAGTTGGCGACCCGCTCCGCCGCCTCGTCCGGGTCCAGGCGCGCCACCAGCGCCGGGTCCTGAGTGGCGATTCCCACCGGGCACTTGCCGGTATGGCAGTGGTGGCACTGGCCGGCAACGGCTCCGATCTCCTCCTCGAAGTTGCTTTCGGGGGTCTCCTTGTTGCAGTTGAGCGCCAGCAGGGCGGCGATACCGATGGCGACCGCGTCGGCCCCCAGCGCCAGCGCCTTTGCAGCATCGGCGCCGCTGCGGATTCCTCCCGAGGCGATGAGGCTCACCTTGCGGTACAGCCCCAGCTCTCGCAGCGCCTCGCGTGCCATCACGATGGCCGGTACCGTCGGGATGCCGCTGTGGTCAATAAGCACCTCAGCCGAGGCGCCCGTGCCGGCGACCATGCTGTCGATGACGATGCCGTCGGCGCCGGCTTTGGCCGCCAGCTTAACGTCGTCGGTCACCCGGCAGGCGCCCAGCTTGACGTGGACGGGTACCCGCCAGTCGGTAGCCTCTCTTAGCTGCTCGATCTTGACCGCCAGGTCGTCGGGGCCCAGCCAGTCTGGATGACGGGCCGGGCTGCGCTGGTCGATCCCGGTGGGCAGGTCCCGCATCTCAGCCACATCGTCCAGTACCTTGACGCCCATCAGGAGTCCGCCGGTACCCGGTTTGGCCCCCTGGCCCACCACGATCTCGACGGCCTGGGCCTGCACCAGGTGGTGGGGATCGAAGCCGTAGCGGCTGGGCAGCACCTGGTAGATCAGCTTTTCGGAGGCGTTCCGTTCGCTGAGCAGCATGCCGCCGTCGCCGGTACAACTGGCCGTTCCCACCATGGTGGCCGCCTTACCCAGGGCGATCTTGGCGTTGGCCGAAAGGGCGCCGTAGCTCATCCCCGAGATGTAGATGGGCGTGTCCAGGACGAGGGGGTTTTCGGCGTTAAGACCGCCCCCCAGCGCCGTCTCGGTGTTGCATCTCTCCTTATACCCCTCCAGGGGGAAGCGGGTGAGGCCGGTGGAGAGGAAGGTCAGGTCGTCGAAGTGGGTTACCTTCTGAAAGGTGCTGAAGCCCCGGATCCGGTATCTTCCAAGCTCGGCCTTGGAGTGGATGTCGTCGATGATCCAGGGGAGCCAGAGCTGGCTGCTGCCCATTACCATATTTTTTTACCCTCTTCGCTTGGCGAAACCTGGCGTACGGCTGGCTTGTCTCCGACTATCGCCCGAGGCGTGGACCGGTCGAACTTGCGATTGTGGCTAAACCACCTACTAGAGCACAGCCTTTTCGAGACGCTCCAGCGAGTCGAGATGGTAGAGCTTCTTTTCCGAGACAATTTTGGTGAACCGGGGTTTGCTCTTGATGCCCTGGGCCTCCAGCTCCGCCCAGATGCTTATTAACTCGTCCTCGCTCATCTCTTCGACTCTTGCGTCGTTGCCCAGGGAGCCGATCTCGCCGCCGACGTAGATGACGCCCTCGTACATCGAGTCCCCCACGGCCTCTCCGGCGTCGCCGCAAACGATGATGCGGCCCTTCTGCATCATGAACCCGGTCATGAAGCCGGTGTTGCCTTCGACGATCAGTGTGCCGCCCTTCATGGCGATGCCGGCCCTGGCGCCGGCGTTGCCTCCGATAAGCACTTCGCCTCCCCTCATGCTGGAGGCCGCCGATGCGCTGGCGTCCCTAGTCAGGACGATCCTACCGTTCATCATGTTGTCGCCCAGCCCCCAGCCGGCGTTGCCGTCGATCGTGACCTCGGGGCCGTCCATGAGGCTGGCGGCGAAGTATCCGACGCTGCCCTCGATGCGAATCCTGCAGGGGTGGAAGATGCCCACGCCGATGTTGTGGGCCGCCTGAGGATTCAAGATGGTGATCTCGGCACCCTTCTCCGCCTCCTCTTTCAGCCGCGTATTGAGCTGGCGGGTGGTCATCTGGACGGCGTCTAGAGTAGCCATGTCATGACCTCATTCTGCTGCGGCTCCAGGCGGGCGATCTCCTCGGAGAAGACGCTGCGCAGGGCCACCTCCTCCGAGGCGATGGCTACCATTTGGTCGGTCTCCATGGTGACGAGGGGCTTGGCCGACCAGCGGTCCTTGGCATAGCCCAGACCGTCCCTGGTCGAGACCAGGTAAGTGAAGGTCCCGTCCAACTGCTCCAGCGAGTCGCTCAGGGCCTGGTGCAGGGACTCCCCTCGGGCCAGCTTGTCGGCCAGATAGACCGCGATGAGCTCTGAATCGTTTTCGGTCTGGAACCTGTGCCCTTGGTCCTCATAGGCGCGTTTGAGGTTGTGGTAGTTGGTGAGCTGCCCGTTGTGAACGACTGTGACGTCGGGGAAGGGGTAGGCCCAGAAGGGGTGGGCGTGGCTGATGTCCACCTTGCTCTCGGTGGCCATGCGGACGTGGCCGATGCCGTGGGTGCCCGTCAGTCGGCCGATCTGGTGCCGAAGGTCCATGTTGACCGGCGTGCCCACGTCCTTCACGACCTCGGACTGGTAGCCGATGCTGTGAAGTTCCACGCCCGGGGTGTTCAGGAGGGCTTCGGCCAGGGAAGACACATCACCCTCGTAGTTGACCGTCAGCCGAAGGTACTCGTCTCGGGCCGCTTTGGACGTGATCACGCCCCCGACGCGATGTACAGCCTCCTCGGACCGGGCGAGGACGTCGGCGGCCCGGTCCGCGTCGTCGGTCCAGATACGGACGATCAGGGCTCCTTCGCCATCCTCTCCGGACACGGTGACCCCGCTGGAGTCCTTGCCGCGATGTGTCAGGGACTCCAGCATCTTGACCAGGTCTTCACCGATGGGCGCGAGCCCCTGAGACCGGCTCTTTTTGTACATGATACCGCTGATGCCGCACATTATCTCCACCTGGCCGCCGACCGCGGCAAATCCGTGTGCAACCCCTGTGGCCACCCAATATAGCAGCCGTTACTACCTTAATCAAGCAGGGACCAAACGGGGCTGTCGGCTATGAGCGGAGGGCCGTGGAAATCAGTCCCTTTATTCGTTCCAATTCGGTGGGGACGTCGTCCGGCTGCACCGGTACGGGCAGCGCCTCAAGCGCCCCGCGTACCGTGTCGAGCAGGACCCTGGCCTCCCGGTCCGACAGGCCCCATTGCGCGATGATATCGTCTGGGCTCCAGACGACAACCTGCCGGTAGCCATAGTCCGCGATGGCTTTGTGGGCGATCTCTACAAGATTTTCCATGTTTTTTGTCCTGGCTTTCAGCCGGTGCTGCCGTAGCGTTGGTACGACTGTCGGTTCGCTGAACCGAATATAACAAACTTTCTCAAAAAGGAAGGTGACTTACACCCACCCGCCCACAGGCTTTTTTCCTTGGGGGCACATCCCCCAGACCCCTTGACAGAGGGGGACACCCTCTCTGCACTCCCCCGTCAAATATTTTTCAGCTGGCCTAATGCCCTCAACTCAATACGGCCGTGGTGCCACCGTCCACGAGGAGGGTGCTTCCGCTGATGAAGGACGCCTCGTCAGAGGCCAGGAAGAGGATGGCATCAGCGATCTCCCTGGGTGTCGCCACGCGTCCCATGGGGTGCTGGGCCTCCCTCTCTTTGAAAGCCTCCGCGCTGGCCGTGCTGCCTCGAAGCTGCGGGGTGTCTACCGGTCCCGGGGCGACGACATTGACTCGGATTCCTAGAGCCGTGTACTGGTTGGCGGCCACCATGGTCAGGTGGATGACACCGGCCTTGCTGACGGCGTAGGGAAGCGAGTACCCCTGGCCTCGTAGTCCAGACACTGAGGAGATGTTAACGATGGAGCCGCCTCCACTTTTGAGCATGGCCGGGATGGAGTGCTTGCAGCAGAGGAAGAGTCCCTTGAGATTGGCCTCCATTATCAGGTCCCAGTGACGCTCGTCTATCTCGGCCAGTGGCGGCGTCCGTATCAGGACTGCCGCAGCGTTGACCAGCACGTCCAGCCGGTCGAACCGGGCCGTGGCCGCCTCGACCATGGCCGGCACCTGATCGGGCTTGGAGACGTCGACGGGCACGAATATTACGTCGGGACCGAGCGCCTGCGCCAAATGCCGGGTCTCCTCGCCGCCTACGCGATTCCGGTCGGCCATAACGACGGAGGCACCCTCCTGGACGAAACGCAGCACCGTGTCTCGGCCGATGCCCGACGCGCCCCCGGTGATTATCGCCACTTTACCGTCTAACCTGCCTGCCATGCGATGCCTCTTTTGGATTTTTCAGTTGCTGACCGGAGTACAGTACCCTCTGCCAGTGTCCTACGGGACAGGGACCACTCTTGCCGACGACATTATATGGGTATCGCCGCTCCACCTCAACGGTCTATTGGGGCAAACGACGGACCCGCGAAGAACTGGACGCGGCTGGGTGACGGCGTTGTTATCTCGGGCATATAAGAAGTATTGACCGCCCTGGGTGCCGGAGATACAATCTCGCTGGTCTATCATAAATGCCGTTGTATAGCCGAAGCCCCCGGCGTCAGCGCGGGGACGAAAGGAGCCGGCCATGGTTGGGACAGCACGCTCGTTGGACAACCGTATCGTTGAGGAGAACCGGAAACCAGGCACTACCGAATGGCAGCTCCAGTACACGGCGTACGACGACCCCATAACCCTGGCAGCCTATCCTCTGAACCGGCGTCTACGGTCGGTCGCCATCGAGGGATATGCGTCCGAAGCCAGTGTGTTGGCCGGAGAGAGCATCGACTTTTTGGTCAGCGTAGACCCGCCGGGGCGTTTCACCATCGACTTCTACCGACTTGGTTACTACGGTGGCACAGGCGGCCGTCACATGGGCCAGATCGGCCCATTCCAGGGTGACACGCAGCCGGTGCCCATGATGACAATCGAACGCTTGCGGGAGTGTGCCTGGGAGAAGTGCACCACTTTCAAGGTCCCCGAGGACTGGCCGGGCGGGGTCTATCTCGCCAAGCTGACGCGGGACGAACCCTACGGGGTGCAGAGCTATATCATCTTCGTGGTCAAGGAGCACCGCGACACGGACCTGCTGGTACAGCTCAGCTCGACGACGTGGCAGGCCTATAACAAGTGGCCGGCCAACAGCTCGCTGTACGACGACGGCACCTCCAATGTGTACTATACCGGCCCCAACGTACGGATCAGCTTCGAGCGGCCCTATGCCAAGTGCGCGCAGGTGCTGGATGCTCCAGGAACCGTGGGCTCCGGCGAGTATCTGATGTTCGAGTTCCCCATGAGCTTCTGGCTGGAACAGCAGGGTTACGATGTCACCTACTGCATGAACCAGGATCTCCACGTGGACCCCGGCATCCTGCGGACGTGCAAAGCGTTTCTCTCGGTGGGCCACGACGAGTACTGGTCACGCAAGATGTACGACGAGGCCATGGCGGCCCGGGACGACGGCACCAGCCTTGCCTTCTTCAGCGGCAACTCGGTCTGCCACGACATCCAGTTCTACGACAGCACGGTCACCGGTGCGCCGAGCACGGCTTTCGCGCGGATCAAGAGGTTCGAGGACGAGGAGATGCTCATGGGCACGAAGACCCATGGGCCCGGTTACGGCGACTGGACGGTCACCAAGCCGGACCACTGGATCTTCGAGGGAACCGGGGCGAAAGAGGGTGACGCCATTCTTGGGATCATCGGCTGGGAGTACAACGGTGACCCCGGCGACATCCCAGGTCTCGAGGTGGTGGCGTCGAGTCCGTTGTTCGGATGTGAACGCGAGAAGAGGTCCCTGGGCCCAGCGGAAACGGGCCAGACCCACCACGGGGTGGTCTATCCCTGCGACAAGGGGAACTGGGTCTTCAACGCCGGAACCATCTGGTGGCCCGAGGGGCTTTCCTGCCCGCCCGGTCACGTCCCGGCCAGGTCGGCGGGCTGCGCCGGCACCCTGGGCGTGTTCCCGCTGGCCCAGCAGGTCACGTCCAATGTACTGGACCGGATGATAAAGGACTCGCCTCGGGGTTAAGCCGGAACTGGGTAGCAGGCGAACCCTGTGGTGCTGTCCTGCGGCAGATAATCCGGGTGTAGCCGACAACCCTGGAGGAGGCAAATACGCTGGCGGCTATAGCGTCTTTATCCAAACCCACCCGCAAGATCAAGGTGCTCCGCGACGTCAAGTGCCCGATGCGGGATGGGACCGAGCTTTCGACCGACGTGTATCTGCCCGCCGAGGGCGGGCCCTTTCCGACGCTCCTGCTCCGAACCAGTTACGGGAAATACACGGAGCCGACCGCGCGGAGCATAGTGCACCGCGCCCAACAGGGTTATGCAGTCGTCTCCCAGGATATTCGGGGCCGCTATGACTCTCCGGGCATTTTTTACCCCTTTGTCAACGAGGTGTTGGACGGCCACGACGCCATCGAGTGGGCGGCCACCCAGCCCTGGTCGACGGGCAAGGTCGGCACCCTCGGGGCCTCCTACCTGGGACTGACGCAGTGGCAGGCGGCCCAGGGAGGAAGCCCGCACCTGCTCGCCTCGGTGCCCGAGGTCGCTTACTCGAACCTCTACCACAACTGGGTCTACACCGGTGGGGCCTTCCAGCTAGGCTTCGGTCTGACCTGGGGTTTCGCCGCAGCGGGCCGCACCCATCAGCGGCGGTACATGTGGTTTCCGGACGAGGTGCATATGAGCACCCATTACTGGCACCTTCCGCTGATCAATGCGGACGAGGTTACGGGCCGGAATATCCCCCACTGGAAGGACTGGATCAACCACCCCAGCTACGACGACTACTGGCGGAGCATGAGCCCGGTCGATGAGCACCACTCGGAGATCGACACGGCGGCCTACAACTTTGCCGGCTGGTTCGATGTCTTCCTCCAGAGCAGCCTGGACAATTTCGTGGGCGTGACGAAGAGCGGGAAGACCGAGAGGACACGGCGCCATCAGAAGATCATTATTGGGCCCTGGGTCCACATGCTCGGCTACAAGGGCACGGAGCAGATCACAGGTGATATGGACTTCGGGTCCAATGCCCTTATAGACCTGCGGGACGAGGAGACGCGCTGGTTCGACTACTGGCTGAAGGGGATGGACAACGGAATCGTGGACGAGCCACGGATTAAGCTGTTCGTCATGGGTGTGAACCGTTGGCGTGAGGCCGACGATTGGCCGCTGCCCGAGACCCGGTACACACCCTACTACCTCCACAGCGACGGCAAGGCCAACTCATCGTTCGGCGACGGCGCTCTCAGTACGACGCAGCCTGAGAGCGAAAAGCCGGACGAGTTCGTGTACGACCCCGAGCATCCGGTGATAACCATCGGCGGTAGCACATGCTGCCTGGAGAGTCTCACGCCCGTGTCCATGGGCCCACGGGACCAGCGGCCCAACGAGTACAGGCCGGACGTTCTGGTCTACGCCACGCCGCCGCTGGAGCGGGACGTGGAGGTGACGGGCCCGGTGAAGGCGGTGGTGTACGCGGCGTCCACCGCACCGGACACCGACTTCACAGCCAAGCTGGTGGACGTGTACCCCGGCGGGTACGCCATGAACGTGGCCCAGGGGATCCTTCGGGCGAGGTACCGGGACTCTTGGGAGGAGCCTACGCTGTTGGAGCCGGGTCGGGTGTACAGGTACGATATCGACCTCTGGTCCACCAGCAACTGTTTTCAAAAGGGGCATCGGATCCTGGTGGAGATCAGCAGCAGCAACTTCCCTCAGTTCGACCGCAACCCGAATACGGGCCATCCGTTTGGGCAGGACGCGGAGCTACAGAAGGCGCACCAGACGGTGTACCACGACCGGGAGCACCCGTCCCACATAGTCCTGCCGGTGATTCCTTAGCGAGTTGTGGCCCCCTCCTTAATCCTCCCCGTGAGGGAGAGGAGATAAGAACCGAATCCTGTCCCAGAGGGGGAGGAGATAAACACCGTCCACAATCCCCTTTAGGGGGGAGAAGAAAATCCCTTCCCCAGTGAGCCGGGGGAAGGTTAGGCCTGTCCTGAGCACAGTCGAAGGGATGGGGGAAGAGTGAAGTCGTGGGCGGGACCGGGAGACAAATTAAATCACCGGAGGTAAGGGCGCATGAGCATCACGAAGCGGGCCGATGTCGAGGCCACCATGCGAGACGGCACAGTCCTCCGGGCCGACCTCTATGTCCCCGAGGGCGATGGTCCCTTCCCGACCGTGGTCTCCCGGACGCCCTACGACAAGAGCCGCCCGAATATGATTCCCCTGTATGAGAGGTTGGCGGCGGCTGGATACGCGGTGGTACCGCAGGATATCCGTGGCAGATGGGCCTCCGACGGGGAGTTCCATCCCATGTTCTCCGAGGACTGGACGGACGCGGAGGACGGCTACGACACAGTCGAGTGGGCCGCAGCTCAGCCATGGTCCAACGGCAAGATAGGGACCTTTGGGTACTCCTATCCCGCCTGGACGCAGTGGGCATTGGCGCCGACCAGGCCGCCCCACCTGGTGACCATGTTCACCGGAGGGATGAGTCCTCGGACCACAGACTGGGAGATCGGAGGGGTTTTCAGACCGGGCAGGGCCCTCCAGTGGACGCTGGGCTCGATGGCGCCGGACACCCAGAGATTTCTGGACGAGCCCTACGGACCGACCACGGTTGCGGAGTACGAGTACCTTCAGGAACACGTGAACCGTGAGAAATGGCTCTGGTTCCTGCCCTGGAAGGAGTTTCCGTTAGAGGCCATCGGCGGGCTCACCGAGCGATTTCACGACTGGCTAGCCAACCACCACCGGGACCGATGGCACTTCGGGGACAACTTCGAGAAGACCAATCTGCCCGTCTTCTACCTGACGGGCTGGTACGACCGCCTGGTCCGCACTGTGGATATGTTCCAGGGGATGCAGACGAGGGGCGCCACCGAGGAGACCCGGCGTAACCAGCGCCTGGTCGTGGGCCCCTGGACTCATACCAACGATCTGGCCCGCAAGACCGGCGCGGTCGACTTTGGCCCGGAGGCGGAGGTTGATTTCGACTCCCTGATCATCCCGTGGTTCGACCACTGGCTGAAAGGGGAGAATAGCGGCGCCATGGACTTGGCGCCGGTACGCCTGTTCGTGATGGGCGCCAACAAGTGGAGGGACGAAGAGGAGTGGCCGCTCAGCAGGACCCGGCCCACCGATTACTACCTCCGCAGCGGCGGTCATGCCAACACCCCCAAGGGCGACGGGTCCCTGGTCGCTCAGGGGCCGTCAGATGAACCCGCGGACCGGTACACCTACGATCCGCGAGACCCGGTGATGACGCTGTACGGAGCCAACGGCCACGACGAGCCCCACGACCAGCGGGTCCTGGACCATCGCCGCGACGTGCTTGTCTACCAGACCAAACCCCTAGAGCGAGGAATAGAGGTCACCGGCGTGCCTGTGCTGACTCTGTTCGCGTCTTCCACCGCGCCGGACACGGACTTCACGGTGAAGCTGATCGACGTGCATCCCGACGGGTTCTCCCAGGACCTCTGCTATGGCATCGTCCGGGCCCGGTTCCGCCACGGTTTCGACGACCCGAAGCTAATGACGCCGGGGGAGGTTTACAGGTTCGAGATCGATATGCTGCCAACGAGCAATTTTTTCAGGCTGGGGCACCGGATCCGGGTGGACATCTCCAGCAGCGACTATCCCAACTTCGACCGCAACCACAATACCGGCCGCGACGATTGGGCGGACGCCGAACTGAGGGTGGCCAACCAGACTGTCCTTCACGACGCGGCCCATCCGTCATGCATCACCTTGCCGGTTATCCCCCCGAAACTTTCTTAATATGGGAGGTGACTTACACCCACCCACCCGCCCTCATGGGTGTTGATATCTGGGGGCACATCCCCCAGACCCCCTAGCCGAGGGGGATACCCCCTCTGCACTCCCCCGGTGAGGACGGTTAGTTTATACAAGGTTCTGAAGGCTTCTCAATCAACGGGTCAGGCGACGAGCCCGGAGGAGACGACAATGACATCAGGAGCGGGCACAAAACGCTGTCCGGTGGTCGTGGAAAAAGACCTGCCGACGACGATGAGAGACGGCACCGTGCTCCGAGCCGATGCCTATCGCCCGGACATGGCCGGAGAGTTCCCTGTCCTCCTGTGCAGGACGCCCTACGACAAGGAGCGTGACAAGCACGTCGAACTGGGCCAGGGACTGGCGGAACGGGGATACGTCGCCGTGATCCAGGACGTGCGTGGCCGCTACGCCTCGGACGGGGAGTTCCAGCCCGGGTTTTACAGCGCCGAGCACACAGATTCCGAAGACGGCTACGACTCGGTGGAGTGGGCGGCGGGGCTGCCGCGGTCCACGGGGAAGGTCGGGATGTTTGGCGGCTCCTACTCCGGATGGACTCAGTGGGAGCTGGCCCACACCCGGCCTCCGCACCTGGTCACGATGCTCCCGGCCGGCATCGCGGCCAATCTGCTGGACAGGGAGATGTCGGGGGTGCTCCGTACGGGGCGCGTTGTGTGGTGGACGGTCAACACGCTGTCGCCGGACGCAGGAAAACGACTGGGCGTGCCTTACAGCCCGGAGACGCCGGACAAGGCCGACAATCTGTGGCTGGAGCGGGACCGCAGCAAGTGGCTCTGGTATCTACCGCTGAGTGAGATTCCCGACGACGCCATGCCCGGTATGGGCGAGCATTTCAGGAGGTGGCTTCGGGACCATGCCTCGGACCATTTCAGATTCCTGGACAAGCACAAGGACGTGGATGTACCCGTGCTCAGCGTCACCGGCTGGTACGACCAGCAGATAGGGACCATCAAACAGTTCACCGGCATGGTGAAGAACGGGATGACCGAGCACGCGCGGAGTAACCAGCGCCTCATCGTCGGGCCCTGGACGCACACGATATCGAGCATGACCCAGAGGCTGGGCGACATTGACTTCGGCCCCGAGGCGGTCCGGGATTATTTTCAGATAGCCGATGACTGGTTTGCTTACTGGCTCAAAGGCGAGAGCCGGGGCGTCGAGGAGTGGCCGCCCATTCAGCTTTTCGTGATGGGCGCCAACGCATGGAGGGGAGAACAGGAGTGGCCCCTGGCCAGGACTCGGTATACCGACTTCTACCTGCACAGCGGCGGGAGTGCCAATACGCCGGGCGGGGACGGCGTCCTCGCAACCGAGCCGCCCGGCGACGAGCCGGCGGACGAGTACGTCTACGACCCCAGGGACCCCGTGATGACGCTGTTCACGCAGCCCGGGCAGTACGAGCCCCATGACCAACGGGCGCTGGACGGCCGGAGGGACGTCCTGGTGTTCTCTACTCCGCCGCTGGCCGAACCAATGGAGGTCACCGGGCCGATAACGGTGAAGCTGTGGGCCGTATCGTCGGCCAGGGACACCGACTTCGTGGTCAAGCTGATGGACGTGCACCCGGACGGTTTCGTTCAGGAGCTTTGCCACGGGATCATCCGGGCCCGCTACCGGGACTCGTTTGAGAATCCTACGCTGATTGAGCCCGGAGAGGTGTACGAATACACCGTACAGGTAAATCCGACCAGCAACCTTTTCAGGCAGGGGCATCGGATTCGACTGGACGTGACCAGCAGCGACTTCCCGAACTTCGACCGAAACCACAATACGGGCGGCGACGACTACTCGGAATCGACGCTGGCTGCGGCGACGCAGACCATCTACCACGACCGAAACCGACCCTCGCGGGCTATCCTGCCGGTCATACCTTAAAAAGAAAGGTGACTTCTTCCCACCCACCCTCATGGATTTTTGCTTCTGGGGGGCCCCACACCACCGCCAGATCCCGACCTGTCGGGGCTCTGGACTCCCCCACTTCAAGTGTTGTGGGATGAGTTTAAGCACTATACAACGAGACAACGGCGGTGCTAAACTGCCGCCAGTTTGCGCTTCTCAAGAGCTTGTATCTAGTCCCGGCAGGAGGTTCCGATCGTGACGACCGACCAGGTCTCCCCGTCTTCGCCCGTTCGCAAGATCAAGGTGCTCCACGACGTAAAGTGCCCCATGCGGGACGGCGTCGAGATATCCTCCGACATCTACATGCCCATCGACGGAGGGCCTTTTCCGACGCTCATGACCCGCTCCCCTTACGACAAGTACAGCGAGGTCCTCAACGCGCCGGATGCCGTGCGCAAGGCCCAGCAGGGTTACGCTGTCGTGGTCCAGGACGTCAGGGGGCGATTTGAGTCCGACGGTGAGTGGCACCCCTTCCTCAACGAGGCCTCGGACGGGTATGATGCCGTCGAGTGGGCCGCTGGCCAGCCCTGGTCCACGGGCAAGGTCGGTACTTTTGGAGGGTCCTATCAGGGGCTGACCCAGTGGCAGGCGGCCCAGGGCAGCAGCCCTCACATGGTCGCGTCCGTGCCCCAGGTCGCCTACTCCAACACATTCCACAACTGGGTCTACACCGGCGGGGCGTTCCAGCTCGGGTTCAACCTGGGCTGGGCCACTGTGGTGGCAACGCGCACCATGCAGCGGCAGTACCTGTGGCTACCGGAAGAGATGCATCAGCACACGCTGTTCCGGCATCTGCCCCTGAAAACCACAGACGAGGCGACGGGCCGGACCATCCCCCACTGGAAGCGTTGGATCAGCCACCCAACCTACGACGATTACTGGCGGAGCCTGAATCCTATCGAGGAGCACTACTCCGAGGTGGACGTGCCGGCCTACAGCATGGCGGGCTGGTTCGATGTGTTCCTCCAGGGCAGCCTGAACAACTTCATGGGGATGACCAAGCAGGGCAAGACCGAAAAGGCCCGGCGTCACCAGAAGATCGTCGTCGGCCCCTGGATCCATGTTCTGGGTAAGAAAGGCACGGAGCGGATAACCGGGGACATTGACTTCGGGCCCGACGTACTGATCGACCTTCAAGAAGAGCAGACGCGATGGTTCGACCACTGGCTGAAGGGGATAGAAAACGGCATCGTGGACGAGCCCAGAGTGAAGCTGTTCGTCATGGGGGCTAACCGGTGGCGGGAGGCCGACGATTGGCCGCTGCCGGAGACTCAGTACACGCCCTACTACCTCCACAGCGGCGGCCAGGCCAACTCCCTGTTCGGCGACGGCGCTCTCAGCACGACTGCGCCTGAGAACGAAAAGCCGGACGAGTACGTCTACGACCCGGAGCATCCGGTGATGACCATAGGCGGCAGCACGTGCTGTACCGAGGAGACGTACGCAGTGTCCATGGGGCCCCGGGACCAGCGTCCCAACGAGTACAGGCCAGACGTGCTGGTCTATGCGACGCCGCCGCTGGAGCGGGACGTGGAGGTGACAGGCCCGGTGAAGGCGGTGTTGTATGCATCATCCTCCGCACCGGACACCGACTTCACCGCCAAGCTGGTGGACGTGTACCCCGGCG
>CAZEDC010000006.1:0-6321 GCA_964510985.1 uncultured Dehalococcoidia bacterium | reverse complement strand
CGAAGCCGAAGGGCTCAGGGTGACAGAAAAAAACACATACAACGCGTCAGGCGACCACACCGGAGCGGAAGAGCGCCTCGATGGCCTCCTCTTCGTAGCCCGCCTCCTCCAACACCTCGCGGGTGTGCTCGCCCAGCCGGGGAGGGGGACGCCTGACCTCCCGAGGTGTGTCGCTCAGTGAGATGGGTGTGTTCAACGCAGTGAACTCGCCGGTCGGGTGCGTCATGTCCACCACCAGGTCGTTGTCCCTGAGGTGCGAAGAGGCGCAGAGCTCCTCGTAGTTGTGGACCGGCGTCACCCAGACGCCGGCGGCCCGAAACAGGCGCAGCCATTCGTCTCTTGTCTCGTGAGCAAGCGCCTCGTCGATGATGGCGAAAAGCTCGGTGTGGTGCTGTCTGCGCGCCTCGCCCGTGGAGAACCGGGGGTCGTCTATCAACTGGGGCCTATCGACGAGGGCGCAGAACTCCGCCCAGCTTTCGTCGTCGATGGTTGCGCTGCTGGCGAACTCCTTGCCGTCGCCGGCCCTCCACACGCCGTATGGCGGCGGAGACATCGGATGGCCGTTCTCGGCCTTTCGCGGCAGCTGGTGGTTGGAGAGATAGGTCGTAAACAGAGGCTCCTGGAGGAGGAGGCCGCCGGCCAGGAGCGACGTCTTGACCTCCTGGCCCCTGCCGGTGCGCTCCCTGTGAATGAGCGCCGTCGCGATGCCGAAGGCACAGAGCATCGCGGCGGAGTTGTCGGTAACCGAGCTCCCCGCGGGAGTCGAAGGGCGGGGCTCGTCGGGATAGCCGGTGACACTGATCAGCCCGCTGAAGGCCTGAAGCTGTAGATCCTGGCCTGGAAGGCCGCTGAACGGCCCCCTGTCCCCGTAACCTGAAATTGAGGCGTAAACCAGCCGGCGGTTGATAGCCATCAAACGGTCGTAAGAGATACCCAGCTGGTCAACCGTCTCCGCCCTGTAGTTCTGGATGAAAACGTCGGCGTTCTCGACCAGGCGGTACAGGACCTGGACCCCGTCGTCGGTGCTCAGGTCGAGGGAGATGGACCTTTTGTTGCGGTTGTAGGCCAGGAAGGTATAGCTGGTCTGCTCGTCTATTGGCACGGGGCCCAGGCGCTGTCTCTCGCCCCAGAGCGGCTCGACCTTGATCACGTCCGCGCCCTGGTCTCCAAGCATCTGCGCGCACCCCGGCCCCGCCAGCATCTGGGACAGGTCCAGTACCTTTATCCCCTCCAGTGGTGCCGATGCCATCGTTCCTCCCGTGAGTCCATGCTTGGCCAGACCATAAATTGAGTTGGTTCCCGAGGTTACCGAGTATTTAATGTCGTAAGTCCGCGTGCGGAAACACACAACCTGCGTTCCCGCTCATCCTGTCCGCCACCATAATCGGTATTGGCGGGGACTCCGAATCTTCGGAGAGCTTGTCGAAGCATGCCCTGAGCGAAGTCGAAGGGGACATGAGCGGGACTCTCCCTCCGCTCGAATGGTTCGACAGGCTCACCACGAGCGGAGAATCGTGACGCTCTTTTTGCAACCAAGCCCTAGACACCTTTGTATACGGGGTCGCGCTTTTCGACGAAGGCCTTTATGCCCTCCATGCCGTCCTTGGACATCACGAGCTTCCGCACCAGCTTCCAGCCCTCTTCCTCGATCTCATGCGGCAATGTTGGCGTGACCTTGTGCAGCAGCTCTTTGGTGGCGGTCACGGCCAGCGGTGGCTGGCTGGCCAGGTACTGTGCAATTTCCATGGTGGTGTCCATCAACTTGTCGCCCGGGACCACGCGGTTGACCAGGCCCATCTCCAGGGCACGCTGGGCGGATATGTCCAGGCCGTAGACGATCTCCGCCGCCTCGGTGGGCGTCAGCGAGTAGGTCGCTCCGTACTGCCAGCGCGCCGGATATCCGTACCGTATCTCGGCCATTCGCATCACTGCGTCCTCGGACATCACCCGCAGCTCGGTGCACTCGAGGACCTTTATCATGCCGGCGCCGGTGGCCCAGCCGTTTATGGCTGCGATGACGGGTTTCGAAAGGGTCTCCGGGTCGAAGAAGTCGTTGCTCCTGGGATCGATAAACGGATTGCCCAGCTCCACCACTTGCTTGAGGTCCAGTCCGCCGCAGAAGAACTGGTCCACCCCGGTCCAGATAGCCACTCTCGCCGAGTCGTCTTCCCGGAATCTGTCGCTGGCCTCGATCAGGTCGGTGACCATGTGGCTGCCCAGGGCGTTTCCCCTCTCGGGTCGATTGGCCCTGATTACCACGACGGCACCGTGCGGCTCATATTCCACGTAACTCAATTTTCCCTCCTGATTTAAGAATGTTCCGGGTCTTCCTTTTCGATTAAAGAGAGGTCTGTTCCGGCGATTCTGACCTCAGAGAGCGCACGCTAGTGTAGTCGGGCCGTTGCCCTCTGTCAACGGCCTGGGTCGGCCAGGAGTGAGTCGGCCAAGCGGGATCGGTTGACCCTAACGCTCTCGGTCGTCGGGCGCGCGCCGCTCAACGAAGTCCTGTATCCCCTCCACGTTGTGTCGCGAGCTTACCAGGGGCATTATCAGGCTGCGGGCGTAACGTTCCAACTCGGCCGGCACCCTGGGGGCGGCACGTCGAAGCAGGGCCTTGGTCGCCGCCACGGCCATAGGCGGCAGGCCGGCGATGTACTCCGCGGTCTCCATGGCGGCGTCCATCAGAGAGTCCGACGGGACGACCCTGTTCACCAGCCCCATCTCCAGGGCTCGTTTGCTGTCGATCACGTGGCCGTAGCTTACCGTGGCGGCCTCGGCGGGAGTCAGCGAATAGGTTGCGCGGTACTGCCACCGCGCCGGTGCGCCGCTCCTCATCTCCCACATGGCCATCCTGGCGTCCCGCGACATTATCGCCAGCTCAGTGACCTCTATAGCCAGGCTCATGCCCGCGCCGACGGCCCATCCGTTGATGGCGGAGACTATCGGTTTGGGGAGGTCTTCAGGTTCGAAAATGTCAATCGTGCGGGGATCGATGTGGTAGTCCTCGGTCTCCACCGCCTGCTTCAGGTCCATGCCGGTACAGAAGAAGTCGCCGGTTCCCGTCAGCACCGTAACCCTGGCGCCATCGTCATCCCGGAACCTGGCGTGGGCCTCCAACAGGTCGGTGACCATCTCGCTGCCCAGTGCGTTGCCCCGCTCCGGCCGGTCCATGCGGATGACCGCGACCGCTCCCCGGCGCTCGTACTTAACGAATCTCATTGCTCGTGCCCTGGGTGAGCGTTATCCCTGTCTCCTGAGCCTTACGGCCCGGACACACTCCCTCATCAGCACCTCGCCTTCCCTGCCCGAAAGGACGCGACGGGCCCTCCGGATCAGACCCTGGTTCGAGTCCAGGTCGGAAGAGTACTCCTCCTCCAGGTACGTTACCCACTCATCGACGGTGTCGAAGTGGTACAGGAACTCGAACTCAGTTTGCTCCTCCGGTACAAAAAGCCCGTCCGCGACCGCGGAGGACAGAATCTTTCGTACGGAGCGAATAGTACTGAAAAAATTCGGTTCGTTGAGCCGTCCGATACGGACGAGGCCGCCCGACGTCAGGAACTCGATGACGGAGTTTCGAGGTTGCGGGTGGATGTCCAGCAAGATCCCATTGTCCCTCAGGGACCGGTCGATGTTGCGAAGGGCGTCGCCGACGCCTTCAATGGCGATTCATCAGAGCGACCACGAAAGGACCGCGAGGTCGAAGGCGTCCTCCGCCGTCTCCATCACCCCGATGTCCACCACCCGGAGCGTGACCTTCGACTTGAGCACATCGGGCGTCTGTTTCGTGGCGGTGGCGATGCTGGCTTCGTCGGTGTCGATGGCCAGGACCGACGCCGCTTCATGGGCGAATCGCCAGGTGAGGCGTCCGTCGCCGCAGCCGACCTCCAGCACGTCTTTGCCGCGGAAATCGACTAGTTCGTGTACCGCCCTCGTCTCCGTGCATTCAGGGTCGAGTCTTGTGCCCATGGTCATGTCCCCCGGACGCGGCTGCGTTCCCTGTACTGCGTCGACCGCAACGGCCTGTAGCCAGGCGACCGCGAGTATAGCATTGCCTTCCCCGGGGCCGCAACCGTCCCGGTCGGGCCCTCTTCCGTCCCGGCCACTCCGACCCGCATTACATAATAGTCACATGGGTCATAAAGGATTCTACATACACAATCAATACTGAATCGACCCTTTGTCATGCTGAGGAGCGGAGCGACGAAGTATCTGGGGATGGGTGGCTACCGGTGTCTGGGATGGGAGTCCCCAACCCCAGACCCTTCGCTCCGCTCAGGGTGACAGACGTTAAACTCTTTATGACCACCTGTCTCCTTTTGGATAGGGCGATGTATACTGGTGGAGGTTTCCGCATTCCGCCCGATGGAGGCAAAAATGGCAAGCAACCTGGCGATCTACGGTGGGCCTCTGGCCGTTCAGACCGACCCCGGCGACATCTTCGACTGGCCGATTGTTACCCGCGAAGACGAGGAGGCCGTGCTGGAGGTCCTGCGGGCGGGCAAGATGTCCTCCATCGATCAGACCCTGGAGTTCGAAAAGGAGTTCGCGGATTGGCACGGCGTGAAGTACGCGCTGGCGCTCAACAACGGCACGGCCGCGCTACACTCGGCCATGTTCGGCTGTGGGGTAGGTGTGGGGGACGAGATCATCAGCCCCAGCCTGACCCTGTGGGCATCGGCCCTGCCGGCGATGAACCTGGGAGGTACCGTCGTCTTCGCCGACGTGAACCCGGACACGCTGACCCTGGACCCCGTTGACGTCGAGCGCAAGATCACTGATAAGACCAAAGCCATCGTGGTGGTCCACTACTTCGGGTACCCCGCCGACATGGACGGGATCATGGAGGTTGCCAACGCCCGCGGCGTGAAAGTCATCGAGGACGTGTCCCACGCCCACGGCGCGCTGTACAAGGGACGGCTGGTCGGCACCATCGGGCACGTGGCCGCCATGTCCGTCATGTCCGAGAAGGCACTGGTGGTGGGAGAAGGCGGGTTCCTGATCACCGACGATCGGGAGATCTGGGAGCGGGCCGTTGCCTTCGGCCACTACGAGCGGACAGGGTTTGCAACAGACCAGATAGAGAATCCTGAACTGAAAAAATTCGGGAGAGCGCCGCTGGCCGGATACAAGTTCCGCATGCACGGGCTGTCCACGGCGTTGGGACGTGGACAGCTAAGGTACTACCGCAACCGCATGGCCGAGATCCAGAGGGCCATGAACTACTTCTGGGACCTGCTGGAGGGCGTGCCCGGCATCCAGCCGCACCGTCCACCTGAGGGTTCGGGCTCTACCATGGGAGGCTGGTACCAGCCCCACGGGATCTACAAGCTCGAGGAGTTGGGCGGCCTCAGCGTCCACAAGTTCTGCGAGGCTGTCCGGGCCGAGGGGGCCTTGACCCGTCCAGGGATGAACGACCTGATGCACCTGCACCCGGTGCTGAACGAGGCCGACGTCTTCGGCCACGGCCGGCCCACCCGGATAGCCCACTCGGACCGGGACGTCCGCCAGCCCCTGGGGAGCCTGCTGGTCTCCGAGAGGATGGTGGAGCGGGCCTACGGCGTGCCGTGGTTCAAGCATCACCGTCCGCCGATCATCGAGGAGTACGCGCTGGCCTTCCGCAAGGTCGCCGAACACGCCGACGAGTTGGAAGAGTAGGGGCGGGCTACCGGTCCAGCCAGACCCCGGCGAAGTTCTGGCGTGAGAAGAGGGACTGCGGCGGATGATAGCCTTTGACGTAGTCCTGCATCCCCTGCCGCAAAACCTCCCATAATAGCACGGCGCTGGGTGCCTGGGCGTGCAGGAGGCGTTGTATTTCGTCCACGGCCACCTGACGCTGTGAAAGATTGGTGGTGGCCCGGGATTGGATTGCCCGGCCCCAGGGTCTCATCGTGCCGTCCGCCGATCAGGAGCAGTGCGGCCTGCCCCTCCTCGACGACCAGGGTCCTGGTCAGGAGGCCCTTCATATCTCCGGGACGTACGCGGTGAGCCAGGAGTTCAGGCGTCAAAAGGCCGCCGATGGGCTCATCGGCAGAGGGGGCAGTGGGGGCAAGGGCCTGCCCACAGAAGCGGCAGAACTTCCACTCCGCCTGGACGTCTCTGTGGCATTGGGTGCAGGAAGGCACGGCATCCCCTCCGAGCGGCTACTTCAGGTGCCGACCGAGGCGCTCCGCCAGGTGGCTCCGAGTCTAGCAGCGCCCTCCAGGGGCGTCAACCGGTGCGGCGTACCCGAAATCCGCCGCTAATGTCATTACGAGGCCCTACGAAGGAGGGCCGTGGCAATCTGGCTGTGGGCCACCCACCTCCAGATTGCTTCGTCGT
>CAZEDC010000005.1:0-12054 GCA_964510985.1 uncultured Dehalococcoidia bacterium | reverse complement strand
CTGCACTCCCCCGCGATGATTTTGGGATAACTTAATGGTGGTCTCGGAGAAGTGAAGGCTCCTTGCCTCAGTGGCGGCGCCAAACTATGGACGGGAGGAATCGACGGGAAACGCCCGGACAAGCAGCAGTCGAATGGAGGTATGCAGGTGAAGTTCGACAGAAGCCGAGAGATGTACGAGGAGTCCCTGAACCTCCAACCAGGTGGAGTGCACAGCTCCGCACGCCTCGGAGAGTTGCCCGTTCCCCTGTATTTCGACAGGGCCAAGGGCTCCAAGCTAATCGATGTCGACGGCAACGAGTACATAGACTACGTGCTGGGAATGGGCCCGGCCATATTCGGCCATGCGCCGGACTTCCTGGTGGATTCGGTGTCCGAGGCGATGGGGACCGGTCTGCTATTCGCCGGGCAGCAGGAGATCGAGGTGGAGATCGGCCGGATGGTCACTGAGATTGTCCCGTGCGCCGAGATGATACGCTTCGCAAGCTCGGGCACCGAGGTGGACGAGGTGGTCATCAGACTGGCCCGGGCGTACACGGGCAGGCAGAAGTTCATCAGGTTCGAGGGACACTACCACGGCTGGAGCGACATTCACGACTGGAGCGTCCACCCGTCGTTGGAGGAGGCCGGACCGGATGATGCGCCGGTGCCGGTACCGGAAGCGGCAGGCATGTCGCCGAGCGCGGGCGAGGATATCATCGTCTTGCCGTGGAACGACCTCGACATCCTGCGGAAAACGATGGAGCGACAGGGCGACGAGATCGCGGCCATCATCCAGGAGCCGATCCTGTGTGCAACCAATACGATCGTACCCAAGCCCGGGTACCTGGAGGGGATGAGACGGCTCTGCGATGACCATGGGATCGTGATGATCTTCGATGAGGTGGTCACGGGATTTCGGGTCGCGGCAGGCGGCGCCCAGGAATTGCTCGGGGTAACGCCGGACCTCGCTACCTACGCGAAGGCCATGTCCGGCGGCTTCCCGGTGGCGATGATGGCGGGAAAACGGGAGATCATGTCGCTGTTGGGAGACGGTACCGTGCACCACGGTGGAGCCCTGAACAGCAACAGAGTTAACATGGCGGCGGTCCTGGCGTCGCTACGAAAGTTCACTGAGAACGACAACGCGATGTATAGGCCGCTCTACGCCATCGGAAACAAGCTGATGGAGGGGCTGCGCAGGCTGGGCGATAAGCACGAGCAACCCATTCTCGTCCAGGGGCCGGGGCCCGTTTTCTCGCTGGCGTTCACAGATGCCAAGGAGATCACTGACTATCGCTCCCACGTCAGGAACGCGGACGAGGAGAAGTACGAGCGGTTCCAGCAGGGCATGCTGGAGCGCGGCGTCAGGCTCTTCCCCAGGGGTTTCTGGTTCGTCTCGACGGCGCACACGGAGGAGGACGTCGAGAGGACCCTGGCCGCGGCCGACGAGGTGCTGGCGTCGCTGTGAGGGGGCTGCCGGATGCCTCCACCCCAAGTTTATGCCCACCCGGCCCGCCCCGGACTTCGTCCGGCACAAGGTAGCCCCACCCCAAAGCGCGGGAACCCGCTGATATCGAGACATATGTAGTCAGGGAATGCCAGTAATCCGGATGTCCAGGCACACGGAGGAGGATGTCGAGAGGACCCTGGCTGCGGCCGACGAGGTTTTGGCGTCGCTGTGAAGGGGGCGGGGCACGAAGGCCCCCCACCGCAGGCTTGTCACCACCCGCCCTCCGATATAAGTATCGGGGGTATCCACCATCCTTCGTCGGAAGGACCGCCAGAGGGGGTTAGACCCCTTCTGGATACCCCCATACGCCGAGTTTTATTAGAGTGTCTAAGTACCCGATCAATATTGAATTAACACACTGTCATACTGAGGAGCGGGGCGGCGAAGGATCTGGGGATGTGTGGCGGTCGGTGTCTGGGATGGTATCCTCCACCCCAGACCCTTCTCTCCGCTCAGGGTGACAGGCGTTAAACTCTTTATCACAATCTACTTAGGCTTTTGGTTCGACGAAGGTGAGCGCTTTGGCCGGGTTGTCCACAAGGATTTTCTGTATGGCGCTCTCGGCGTAACCCCTGTCACGCATACGGGGCACGATGTGGGCCAGGATGTAGAAATAGCCATGGCCACCGTGCTTCAGAAGCCGGTCCCTGGAGCAGATGTCGTGGGCTATGACGATCTTGTCTCCGTAGCCCTGGGCGATCATCCAGGCGATGTCGTCCATGCGCTTGGCGTCGCTGGGCAGGTCGATGTTCAGGTTACCAGTGTAGAGGGACTGCTCGCGTCCGAAGAGGTCCCATTCGAGGTAGCAGCCGCTCTCGGCGACCCTGGTCAGGGTGCTCTTTTCGAACACGGTACGTTCGATGTGACTGATGACCGTGCGGCCCAGATCGGCGCCGACCTCGCTTAGAACTTCTATGATCTCCAGCGGGGCCATCTCGTCCCGGCCGGGATGGATATTGAGCGGGGCGCCGGTGATCTGCTGGGCCCGTCCCGAAGCTCGGAGGACCTTGCGTTCGTTGTCGGTCAGGGGCCATGAGCAGCCCACCTCTCCGATGATGCCGGTCTTGATCTGTGTGCCGTCCACACCCTCGGTGACGTCTCGCACGATGCGCTGGACTATGTCGTCCTCGCTGCGGTCGTCCATGTCATCTGGGTGTGCCAGATAGACGTAGTGTGAGGCCCCCATGATGATGTTCAGCCCAGTGGCCCTGGAGAGACGCGCCAGGCCGACGGGATCTCTACCGATGTCGACGTTGGTGACGTCGACGATGGAGTTGCCACCGTATTGTTTGTACAGCATGGCCTCGTCGATGGCAGTCGAGAGGTCCAACAGCCGGGCGTTGTCGGCGTTCCGGAACATCTGGTAGCGGATGAAGCTCAAGGTCTCCATGTATCGCGGGTGGTCCTGGGACAAGGGTCTCAAGTAGATGTCTTTGAAGTGAGCTTCCTCGGGCGGTGGAGACACTGCGGAGAGGTCCGTGAGCAGGTGTTCGTGGGTCATGGTCACGCCCAGGTCTCCGGGCTCGATCAGCCCGGTCACTGTCTGGATCTTGCCGACTATGCCGCCGCTTGCCATGAAGTTACCTCCTGATTATTTCTCGGATCATGTTGGCTCCGCCAAATGTTTCGACATTATCAGGGCTCCGCGTTGGCCAAAAGGCCAAGCGCATCTGCACCCTTCCACACCCCCACGGTTCAGGTGAAGGTCAGTGCGTCTCTGGGGTTGTCTACCAGGATTTTTTGAATATCCCCCTCTGTGAAGCCTCTCTGGCGCATACGCGGTACGATTTGGGCCAGGATGTACTGTAACCCGTGGCCCCCATACTTTACCAGCCGGTGCTTAAAACCGATGTCGTGGCCCATGAGAATCCTGTCGCCGTAGCCTTGAGACACGAGCCAGGTGATTTGGTCCATACGAACCGCATCGTTGGGCATATCGATCATCTGGCCGACGTCGGGGGCGGTCCCGGGGCCATCGTAGTAGGACCGCTCCTCTCCAAACAGGTCCCATTCGATGTAGCAGCCGGACTCGGCCAGCCTTTCCAGGTCTTCGCGTTCGAAAATTGTCCGCTCGATGTGGCCCATGACGGTGTGGCCCATGTCTGCCCCGACTTCACTCAGTATCTCGATGATCTCGGCGGGTGATTTTTCGTTGCGTCCTGGATGAATGGTTATTGGGGCCCCGGTGAGATGCTGCGCCCGACCGGCGGCCCGGAGGACCTTGCGCTCGTTATCGGTCAGAGACCAGGTGCAGCCGACCTCACCGATGATGCCGGACCTTATGTTGGTGCCGTCCACTCCCTCGGTCACATCGCGTACGATCTGCTCGAAGATGTCGTGTTCGCTGCGGTCCTTCATGCCCGGTGGATGGGCCGGCTGGACGTAGAAGGCGGCGCCCATAACCACGTGGACGCCGGTGGCTCGAGAGATTCGGGCCAGACCAACGGGGTCACGGCCCAGGGCGAGGCTGGTCACGTCAACCAGGGATTCGCCACCGTACTGCTTGTACAGCAGAACCTCTTCGACGGCGGTGGAGATATCGGCCGTTCTGAGATCGTCCTTGCTAGATGCGCCGTGGTGTTTGATATAACCGAGTGTCTCCGTGGAGACCGGATCGTTCAAGATGCCGCGAGCGCCGGCCTCGGCGACGGGCGGCAGGACTCCGGCGATGTCTATCAGCAAGTGCTCGTGGGTCAGTGTGACGCCCAACCGGCTGGGATCGATGGGGCCCAGTACCGTCTGGATTCTGCCCGCCTGGTCGCCTACCGGCATCGGGTCTTCTCCTGCCCGGTCAGACCGGGCCAGGGGTCTCTCGTTGAACTCCGGCGCCAATTGTAACGCCCGCACCGAGGAGGGGCAACACTTCAACCAAGAAGAAATCAGCGACGGGACCTTGTGTGGTGTCCCCGAAATCCGCCGGCCACCTTAGGCGAGAACCAGTTCAGGGGAAGAAATCTGGCCGCGGGGTCCACACCTCCTCCAGGTTGCTTCGTCGGCCTTCTGCGGAAGGACTCCTCGCAATGACAATTCGCGAGCATATTTCAGAGACGGGACACTAGTGCTTAGTTGCACAATTCTTGATCTATCCCACCCGCCCGCCCGTAAGGTCTTTAGTATCCGGGAAATTCCCCCTATGGATTCCCCCTTCCAAGTATTTTAAGACGAGTCCAGGGAGTCAACAAAATCCAGATAGGTTCTTAGCGTATCCGGCGACAGACGTCCTGTTAGGTAAGCTCGGCCGCTAGCCGGTTTATTTCACTGACGGGGTCCGCACCCAGGTGGACTTTGGCGACGCGGCGGCCTGACTCCAGAAGCGCTTGCAGGTCTCCAAGGGCCTGGGCATCGACCAGGGTGCCGAAGGTGTAGCGCCGGCCGGGTATGGCGACGTCCGGGTCATGGTCGGTTGTTAGCTGGAGAAAGAGGCCGTTGTTGGCCCCGCCCTTGTGGAGCTGGGCGGTAGAGTGTAGGAACCGTGGGCCGTATCCCACTGTCGTGGCGAGGCGGGTTTGTTCGGCAACCACCTGGCGAAGGGAGGCCAGCACGCGGTCCACCTCGGGTGACTGGTGGATGTAGGCCATGATGGCGAGGTATTCGCCTCGTGCTGCCTGCGACAGGAGATTTGGTGGCGACCCGGAGACCTCTGTCTCCGGCATCTTTGCCGACGCCTCGTAGCCCTCGAGCACCGTCGCCGTCATGTCCTTGGCCTGCTGGACGTTTGGCTGATCGAAGGGATGGATGCCGAGTACTGCTCCGGCAAGGGCCGTGGCGAACTCCCAGCGGAAGAACTCGGCGCCGAGGTCGTATTTATCCCCAAGGATCAGGCGCACCATGGGATGGCCTGCCGCTTCGACCGCCTGGACGGCTGCGTCCGTGCCGGCGTTGTCGTCATTTTCCAGACGCAGGTACACAAAGAGCCGGTCATCGTCGTAGTGCTCGGTCGCCAGCAGGGGCTCACCGGTCACGGGCACGATTCCCTTGCCCTCTTTGCCGGTGCTCTCGGCTATGAGCTGCTCGACCCACAGGCCGAAGCTCTCGATCGAAGGTGAGGTGACCAGTGTGAGCTTGTCCCGCCCTCGCTGTGCCATGGAGGCCAGGGTGGCCCCGAGCCGGGCACCGGGATTGTCTTGGGCCGGAACGTTGGCGCCGCAGCTTTCAGCCATCCGGTCGGCCCTGTTCAACAGCTCAGCTATGTCGATCCCCGTGAGGGCCGCTGGCACGAGGCCGAAGTAGGAGAGGACCGCGTAGCGCCCTCCAATCTCCGGCGGATTCAGGAATGTTTTCCGAAATTTTTTTTCCTGTGCCATTTCCACCAGTGACGTGGCGGGGTCGGTGACCGCCACGAAATTATTTCCTGCCCGATCTGGGCCGACGGCTTCATCGACCATGGCTCTGAAATAGCTGTATAAGACGTTGGGTTCGACGGTGCCGCCGGACTTGGAGGAGACCAGGAACAAGGTGTGGGCCGGGTCAATGACGTCGGCCACGGTGTGTATCCACGCCGGCACCGTGGAGTCCAGGACTATTAGCTCTGGATATCCGTCGGCGCTGCCGAAGGTCCGGCGCAGGACCTCGGGCGCCAGGCTGCTGCCACCCATGCCCAGAAGAACTACGTGTCGAAAGCCGGCGTCCCGGACCTCGTCCGCATAGGCGCGCAGGCCTGCGATCTTGGCATGCATGGCTTTCGAGACGGTGAGCCATCCCAGGCGGTCGGTTATTTCTCGGGGCTGGGGTTTCCAGACGGTGTGATCCCCACGCCAGATGCGTCCAACCACGTCTCGGCGCTGCAAATCGGCCAGGGTCCGCTCCACGTCCGCCATTTACCTTCCAGAACCAGGACGGCGCCGCCCGCCGAGCAGCGCCGCCGTCTTCTCTTTTATGTTCTCCAGCAGCGCGTCGTAGGAGTCGGCAAAGGACGATACGCCGTCGGTCAGCAGCATGTCGGTAACCTGGCGCATGCTTACGCCGTTGGCCCCGAGGGCCTCGACGGCTCGCTCGGCCCCCTCGACGTCGCGCTCAAGTGTCTCCGCCGGTGTACCGTGCTCGAGGAAGACCGTCAGGGTCGCCTCGGGCATGGTGTTGACGGTGTCTGGCCCGATGAGGGTGTCCACGTAGAGCAGGTCGTCGTAGGCCGGGTTCTTGGTGCTGGTACTGGCCCACAGGGGCCGCTGGACCCTGGCGCCCATCTCACGCAGAGTGGAGAACCTCTCCGTGCCGAAGGTGGACTTGAAGTCCCTGTAGGCCAGCTTGGCGTTGGCTACGGCCGCCTGTCCCAGGAGGTCTACCACCTCCTCGTTCCCCTGGCTGCCCTTCTCTTGAAGCAGGGAGTCAACGGCCGTGTCCACCCGGCTGACGAAGAAGGACGCCACCGAGGCAACTTTACCGACATCTCCACCTGAATGGGCCAGGTGCTCCAGTCCCGCGAGATATGCCTCCCGGACATACCGGTAGGTCTCAAGGGAAAAAATCAGGGTCACGTTGACGTTGACACCTTCGCCGATCAGTGTTCGGACGGCGGGGATACCCTCGGGGGTGGCCGGGACCTTGATCATGGCATTCGGCCGGTCCAAAGCGGCAAACAGCCGCCGGGCCTCCGCGACGGTGTTCTCGGTGTCGTAGGCCAGGCGAGGGCTAACCTCCATTGACACAAAACCGTCCGCACCGTCGCATGCGTCGTAAGTGGAACGGAGCAGGTCGGCGGCGGCGCGTATGTCTTCGATAGCCAGGGCTTCGAAGGTCTCGCCCAATGTCTTGTCCGAATCGGCGAGGGCCAGCAGGGCATCGTCGTAGTCGTTACCTCCTGAAATCGCCTTTTCGAAGATGGTGGGATTGGATGTCAGGCCGCTGATCCCCTGGTCGATGAGCTTCTGGAGTCCTCCGGACCTGATCAGGCCCCGGCTGATGTTGTCGTACCAGACTGACTGGCCCAATTGCTGAATGCTCTGAACGTTGTTGGTCAATTAAAATACCTCACCTAAGGAGTTTTTCGGCCTCGTCAGCCATACGTTGGGTTGTGAGTCCGAATTTTTCGTATAGTATGTCTGCCGGGGCCGATGCGCCGAAATGAGGGATTCCGATGGCCGTTGTCGGCGGCCTATCTGAGAGGTTTGATGTGCAGACCACGCCGGACGGTTCGGTCGGCGGGAGCGTTCGCACATGGGCAGGCGGATGTTATTGTCTAGCATCTCTTGGCGTACCGATCGCAGCTTCAGCCAATCATAACAATTACGCCATGGTTTGCATATTGCCAGGGGTATATGGCGTCGTCTTGACAGTGCAGGCCGGCGGGCGTAGCGTGAGGATATAGGCATCGGCGGCCCGGGTATCCATCGCAATCGAGATAAGAGAGTTCCCGGTTAGAGGGGGTCATATATGGACGAAACGAAACTGGAATACGCCTTTTCGATGGAGACCTCCAGCATCAAGTACGGGCCCGGCGTGACCAAGGAGGTCGGGTACGAGATGAGGCGGCTGGGTGCGCGGCGGGTAATGCTGGTGACGGATCCGAGACTCAATGACAGCGAACCGGTGTCGATCGCCCTACAATCGCTACGAGACGAGGGGATCGACGTCGTAGTCTTCGACCAGGTAAGTGTCGAGCCCACGGATGTCTCCTTTAAAGAGGCGATCAAGTTCGCCACCGATGGGGGCTTCGACGGGTATGTGGCGGTGGGCGGCGGCTCCAGCATGGACACGGCCAAGGCAGCGAACCTGTACGCGACGCATCCGGCGGACTTTCTGGCGTACGTCAACGCGCCCATCGGCGAGGGTCGTGCGGTGCCCGGCCCACTGAAGCCGCTGATCGCGATTCCGACGACGTCGGGGACCGGCAGCGAGACGACCGGGGTGGCCATTTTCGACCTGCTAGAGATGAAGGCGAAGACGGGGATCGCGCACCGGGCATTGCGTCCGGTGATGGGCATCGTGGACCCCAACAACACCCGCACTCTGCCCAAGATGGTGGCGGCGTGCAGCGGTTTCGACGTGTTGTGCCACGGTATCGAGTCGTTCACGGCGCTACCCTTCGGCAAGCGTGCCGCGCCCAAGTCGCCGGAGATGCGGCCTGCCTATCAGGGCTCCAACCCCCTCAGTGACGTTTGGGCCGTTCGCGCCATCGAGATGGTGTCGCAGTACATGGTCAGGGCGGTGAAGGACCCGTCGGACGAGGAGGCCCGCAGCCAGATGCTGCTGGCGGCCACATTCGCGGGGTGCGGATTCGGCAACGCGGGGTGTCAGCTTCCCCACGCCATGTCGTACCCGGTGGCCGGGATGGTGCGCGATTTCAGACCAGAAGGATACCCGGAGGGACATCCCATCATTCCCCACGGGATGTCGGTGGTGTTGAACGCGCCGGCGGTATTCCGGTTCACGGCGCCGGCCGACCCGGACCGCCATCTGTACGCTTCGAGGCTGATGGGGGCGAATACCTCGGGCGCCAGCCCCGAGGACGCCGGCGAGTTGCTGGCGGGGGCCGTTATCGAGCTGATGCGCCAGGTGGATATCCCCAACGGCCTCAACAGGGTGGGCTATTCGGATGCCGACGTGGACGCCCTGGTGGCGGGAGCCATACCCCAGAAGCGGCTGATCGACCTGGTTCCCCGGTCGGTGTCCGAAGAGGACCTGGAGCGGCTCTACCTCGAATCAATGTCCGTCTGGTGATTCCGGCCAGCAGAGGCGATCCCCCACTGGACTCCCCCAAACTACGAGTTCTGTTAGAGGCTCTTAGTCCTCGAAGAGGGCGACGGCGCGGACCGGCGATCCGCTGCCTCGGCGGAATTTCAGCGGGAAGGCGATGAACCGGAAGCGCCCCCGGCCGACCAGCTTGTCGAGATTCATCAGGCCCTCGTAGTGGGTGATGCCCTCGCGGCCACAGGCCTGGTGGATCTCGGTGTTGGACACGCCGATTATGCCGGGGCTCACCGCCTCGACGCCGAAGGCGCTTATACTCTTCTGTCCGAAGTATATGGCCGTTGCCTCGGTCATCCCAGGCCAGTCGGACAGGAACTCGGGCTTGCCCCAGAACCTGTCGTAGTGAGCGAGGTAGATGAGTACCGTGTCGTTGGGCCTGAGGTCCAGATCGTCCTTCTCCAGGGCCCTCTCGATCTCGTCCACGTCATAGAGTGCCTTGGGCGCCAGGTGGGAGAGGTCGAGGCAGATGCCCTCGGTATAGAACCGCTCCAAGGGAAGGGAGTCGATGCCCTGGTCGTCCCACTCGACGCCGAAGTGCCGTGGGGCGTCGACGTGGGTGGCCGTGTGGTCGGGCATGTTGATCATGTCCACGGTGGAGCTTGATTTACCCTCGTTGACGACCAGCGACTCCGCATGGGTGATGTAGGGAAAGTGCATAGCCTTGGGGTGGTTGGGGTGGGTGGTGCAACGGTGGTAGATCTCCTGGGAGAGGTCGATAAGCTCGGGCATGGGTTCGCTCCTAACGGGGATTTTGCGGCCCATGATACCAGACTGGACGGCACTAGAGGCGGTGCGGGTCTGGCGGCAGGACTTGAAACCGCCTGTGCGGTAATCTCTCCACGGTCCAGGTCTGGAGGTGCAGACGGTGGGGCAGGATGGGTCGCAGCCCACTATCGTTGGTGCGGAGGTGGGCGCCAGCTACGGAGCAGAAGTGGTCGGGATGATCCCAGCTAGGAGTCCCCTCGTCGCCGAGTCGCCAAGTACTCATCGGCCAGCACGACCAGCGCCAGTACCGCCAAAAGGGTACCTCCTGTGAACCAGCCGGTGACGCCCAGTTTCCACGCGCGGTCAATCAACCCCACGATCAGTCCGAGGACTCCGCAGGCTATGGCACCGAGCATGAAGAGGCGGGCGAGTAGGATACGGAGTTCCATGTCATTAACCTCCCTGGAGAATGTAGGTGCGAGTTTTTCAGGAGACTGACAGGATGATCTTGTTGGTATGGCGCGTAGCTCGATGGTACCACTTTAGGAGGTTAAAATCGAGGTGGGTTACGATGATTCCTCATTCCGGACACGCACTGTCACACTTATATGCAGAGTTTGTCCGGATTTCGCCCCAAAACGGCAGAGTACCTCGTTGTTGTAACTGCTGGACAGATGTTGGCTGCGCTGTCCTGTGACTGTGGGAGCCACAAACGGCGAACTGGAGAGCACACGCCCGATTGTCGAGCGGTCCAATGGGCTGAGGAGCGGAATGCGTGGGTGGTGGTTAATCCCGAAGTCCATCCACCACTTCGAACGGTCCCAGATCGTACAGTATTGGGAACATTGGATGGAACGTGCCCCTTCTAATCCTCTGAAAATCCGATTAGCTGTTTCTGTTAAAAACGGTCCCCGTGATAAACTGGCGGTACCGCATACTAATGAAAAGCCGTTGAGTGAACGGCCGGGTGATCCTGGAGGTCAGCTCCATGCTCACGGACGACGAGCTGTTTGATAGAGTCTTCCATCCGCATGAATGCGCCTGCGATTCGTGCACAGCCGCTCGGTTGAACCCTCCCTTCTACAGAGGATTGTCTCACTTTCAAATAGCGTTCTTGCTGTTGTGCGTGTCAGTCATTTCTCTCTTAGTGGGGGTGTTTTTTGCCTGGATAATGGCAAGCACAATAGCTTTGGTGTTGCTGTTGCCCACTTTCTTCATTTTCCTCATGTTTCAGTTGTTCATCACAATGACCCGAAATACGCCCCCAAAAATCGGTTATACCTTCGGCTTCCTTATGGTTGCTGCAATTTTTTGGGTGCCGTTAATCTTGATAGCTGATTGTTAGAGTTATCCTGAACATGCGGGATCCTAATAGCGGATTGTTTCTTCTGGAGTAACGCATTCCATTCCAAGTTGAAGGCCTGGCCTGTTCCGTGGGCTACAAGAGCCGAATGTTTCTTCCGAGATAACGCCTCTCTAGCTATGATCTTGTGGTAACAAGGTCGAACTTTAACGATAATGGGCAACGCATCTGTGGGTCAAAACCCGAGAGTCAGGGCTGGTCTGATCGCAGTTCCCGCGATTCTGGCTGCATGACTATGGCCTGCCCTCCGAAACTGGTCCAGGTGTAATGTTAGTATCGTGGGCCGGAGAGAAAGGGAGAAATGCCATGGAAGATGCATCCACTAGAGCAGGTCACTAATAAGCTCCGCGAGGCCGAGATAGCCATATCCGAGGGCAGTACGGTGGCCTAGTCCAGTCGCCAGAATGGCGTGGCGGAGCAGACCCTTCAGCGACCTTTATTGTCAGAGCCCATTGCTGGGCGAGCGCCCAAGGATTCCTCAATACGCGTGGGACTCCGGTCGCCGGGGTACCCCCTCTGTCGCAGAGGGGCGTATCCGGAATGGAATTGCTTGTTGGCTTACTCCAGCACTATCAACTTGCGCACACCCTCGAGCGAGAAGTCGTCGCTCTTAGCAAAGTCCATTATCTGCTTCTCTTGGGTTGCTATTTTCGCCGCTGCCTGAGGCACTTCGTCCGCTATCTCCAGTGGGATATTGACCACGCCGTTCTCATCGCCATGCACAAGGTCACCGGGCAGCACCTCCACCTCGCTGACCACCACCGGTACACCGACATCCACTATCTGGAACCGCCCGTGGGCTGGAGTCA
>CAZEDC010000004.1:0-15829 GCA_964510985.1 uncultured Dehalococcoidia bacterium | reverse complement strand
CGTCGGAGTGACCCTGGGCCCCAGGGGGAGAAACGTGGTACTGGACAAGAAGTTCGGGCCTCCCCAGGTCTGCAGCGACGGCGTGACCATCGCCAAGGAGATCGAACTGGAGGACCCCTACGAGAACATGGGCGCCCAGCTCCTGAAAGAGGCCGCCAGCAAGACCAACGACGTGGCCGGTGATGGCACAACTACCGCCACCGTGCTGGCCCAGGCCATCATCCACGAGGGGTTCAAGAACATCGCGGCCGGTGCCGACCCCATGGCTATCAAGCGAGGCATCGAAAAGGGCGTCGCGGCCCTTCGAGGCGCAATCGAGGAGATGTCCAACCCGGTGGAGGGCAGGGTCCAGATCGGCCAGGTGGCCTCCCTGTCGGCCCACGACGAGGAGATGGGCAACCTCATCGCCGAAGTCATGGAGAAGGTGGGCAAGGACGGTGTCATCACGGTCGAGGAGTCCAAAGGCATCGGCTACGAGCAGGAGTTCGTAGAGGGGATGCAGATAGACCGCGGGTATATCTCGCCCTACCTCGTTACCAACCAGGAAAGGATGGAGGCCGACATCGAGGAGCCTCACATCCTGGTCACCGACAAGAAAATATCGGCCGTGGCAGATCTCGTGCCCGCCCTGGAGAAGATCCTTCAGATAGGGAAGAACGTCGTCATCGTGGCCGAGGACATAGATGGCGAGGCGCTGGCCACGCTGGTGGTCAACAAGCTCCGAGGCACGCTGTCCTGTCTGGCGGTGAAGGCGCCGGGCTTCGGCGACCGCCGCAAGGCGATGCTCGAAGACCTGGCCATACTGACTGGGGCGCAGGTCATCAGCGAAGAGGTGGGCCGGAAGCTGGACTCGGTCACGGTAGAGGACCTGGGTAGGGCCCGCCGGGTGGTCTCGACGAAAGAGGACACAACCTTCGTGGGTGGCGCCGGTTCCGAGGAATCCATACAGGGTCGCATCACGCAGATCAGGGCCCAGACAGAGGAGACAACCTCGGAGTACGACCGGGAGAAGCTCCAGGAGCGGCTGGCCAAACTATCGGGAGGAGTGGCTATACTCAAGGTTGGCGCCTCCACCGAGATCGAATTGAAGGAGAAGAAGAACAGAGTTGAGGACGCCCTCTCCGCGACCCGGGCGGCCGTCGAGGAGGGCATAGTTGCCGGCGGTGGGATCGCGCTGATCCGCGCCCGAGCCTCTCTGGAATCCCTCGGCCTGTCTGGCGACGAGCAGACCGGCATCAACATACTCAACAGGGCCCTCGAAAGACCCCTCAAGCTGATCTGCGACAACACGGGGATTTCTGGCGATGTAGTCCTTACCGAGAGTGTGAAGGGAGAGGGCGACTGGGGCTACGATGCCGAGATCGGCGAGTTCACCCACCTCCTGGAGCGAGGGATTATGGACCCGGCCAAGGTTACCAGGGCGGCTGTCGAAAACGCGGCCAGCGTGGCTGCGATGGTTCTGACCACCGAGTCGCTGATATCCGACATCAAGGAGGATGCTCCGGCGGCACCACCCATGCCTCCGATGGACTACTAGCCGTTCGTCCGTTGAATCGTGCAGACCAAGGACGTAGCCCTGATATGGGAATGCGAGTCGCAGCGGAGCCGAACACGGCTCTCGGTTGGCAACTTGCCGCCCGGTCCCTGCTGAGAACGTTTTCACGGGGGGACAAGGGGCCGCCGATGACGGGGAGCGCTCTGGGTTACCTGGTGTATGGGCGTTAGCTGATTCCAAACCTAAACCGGAAGAAAGGGCTCGGGGATGTTTCCCCGGGCCCTTTTTATCCCGCGGGAGTAAATTGGCATTGAAGCGAATATCCCGGCCATTATGACTCCGACCGGGGCTTCGACGAGGAGGAACTCAGCAAGAGCCTGGGACTTAACTACCTCCGCGCGTTCCGAGACGTCGTCGGGTAGTCGGGATCAGCGATTGCCGAGGGTCAGGCCTAATTGATCTCCAGCCTCTTTGCCGCGCCCTTCTCCACGCGCGTCCTGTCGATAGGAATGTAGTGGTGGCTGCCCTTGAGCCATGTTGGCAACTGGTCGCAGTAGTTGGGACTGCCCGGGTGGCCCGACTGGCCCGCCGCGTCGACCGCCCAGAGACCGGGAGGGTCTTCGCCCAGGTCCGCGTTTATCCGGTAGTTGGCCCCCATAACAGCCAGGTAGTTCGGCTCGAAACCCGTGTTGGCGACCGTGACGCCGTTCCCTCGGGTGGGCTGGCCTCCCCGGTCCAGCGTTCGGAAGATCTCCCCGCGATCGGACAGGTGGTGCCTGAGTTCTATCTTGTGGACGGCTCCCCAGGTCCAGCGGGACATGTCGGGTCCGAGCCGGGCCTCCAAGTCGTCCAGTGTCCTGCTCATGGCCCTCTGTACTGCCTCGCCTCGGCTGCCGTTGGCGAACCAGGAGTGGTTGTCTCCCGCCAGGGACTCCAGGGCCAAGCCGTTGATGGCCGTGCCCAGGACCTTAGCCGCGTCGCCTTCGAACCGCTCGGCGGCGACCTCTTGGGACCACTGGTTGAAGAAGCTCTCGTAAATCGTCGCTCCTACGCGGTCGGTCTCCATCCGGCAGTCCCACGCTCTCAGGTGCTCCAGCGCCTTGGAAACGCGCTCGTCCGTGGCCCCTTCCAGCGTCTTCAGTAGACCGGGAACGCCCTCGACCGCCCGTAACGACAGGGAGTCGTTTTGCATTGCGGCCATGTCCTCGCGGTTTAGCTTTTCTTTCTCCTCTATCATCTGTCGGATGCGACGGGCCCGGTGGCCGCTGCTCCAGACACCCGAAAGAGGATAAGGAAAGTCGTCGGGTGCCGTGCGGTTGTTGGCGGACCTTATCCACCCGCTTTCGGGGTCTTCCAACCGCGGCATGGCGTCGTAGGGTATGGCCGCTCTCCACTGGTGGGTGGGGTCCCACCCGGGCCGGTAACCGCGGCCCCAGGCCTCTTTGACCGGGACGCAGCCTACTGCCTGGTAGCCGATGTGGCCGTCTTTGTCCGCGAAACCGTAGCTCACGGTCGGGACGATCCAGGTCCGGAGCGCCTCCCGGAACTCGGCGGCGGAACCGGCCCGGATGGCCTTGAGCATGGCCGTGATCTCGTCGCAGGGCTCGTGGCCTATCCACCGAAACGAGACCGGTCCTGTATCCGCCGCCGCCCCGGGGAGAATCTCGTCCACGATGGGGCCGTTGCGTGTGATACGAATCCTCTTGGTGACCGTGTCGCCGCCCTTGACGACGATCTTCTCCTCTATCTCCGTGGCCTTTTCCCAGTCGCCGTCGTAGAGGAAATAACCCGGCCTGTCGGGGTCCGCCTTCTCCTGGTACAGGTCCCGCTGGGCGCAATGGTTGTTTGTGACCCCCCAGGCTATGCGGTCATTCCGTCCGAACATAAAGCCAGGGACGCCTACGTACCCCGAGCCGGTAGCGTTGAACCCGGCGCCGGAGAGGTGGACCTGATACCAGCACGATACGCTGCCGAAGGCGATGTGAGGGTCGCTGGCGACCAGGGGCCGGCCGGACTGAGAGAGTTCTCCGCCGATCACCCAGTTGTTGCTGCCGAGGCCCTCGTCCGGGGCACTCACCACGTCGCCCACCTTTTCGACGCCGGAGCGTCGGGCCGGGTAGTGGCCCGACGGCACGATGCTCTCCTCATCGGCCTCGCCGGTGAGGTAGGCCTGATACAGAGGCCCCTCGCCCAGCGCGCGTCTGGCCAGCTCGGGATAGACGATGATCGGCAGGCGCCCGGTAAGGTACCATCTCAACTCCGCCCAGGCGGCCACCGAGTCTATGGGGGACCAGGGCTCCGGCTCGTAGTCGAGCAGGTCGAACTCGATGGGTAGCCGGCCCCGTGCCTCCTGCATTGCGGCGTTTATCCCGTTGGATAAGGCCTCCAGACGTCGTGTCGTCTCCTCGGGCAGCCGCCCGACCTCTTCCGCGGCGATCCTGTTGACTCCGACAATACGTGCGGTGGTATCCAGCCCGAGACCGCTGGGCCCCAGTACCTCGGATAGGCGGCCCATAGCCCTTCGGCGCAGGTAGTCGAGCTGCCAGAGACGGTCCTGGCCCATGGCGAAGCCGTAGCCGAAGAAGAGGTCGTCCTCGGAGTCCGCGTAAATGTGGGGTGTACCCAGCTCGTCCCTCAGAATCTCGATCTTGCCGACATTGTCGATTGTCCTCGACCCCTCCATATCGGGTAGCCGCGCCGATAGCTGTTCATCCCACCACCGGTCGAACTCGTCTCGGCTCATGCCCGAGTCCTTTCGGACGGCGTCGACGCTCTCCCCGGAGCCGAGACGGTGTAGAATCGCGGTATCTGTTGATGCCATTGGAATCTCCTTTATTGCGGTACTCTTGATGTCAGACCCGAGAATGAGAGCAGTCCAGATAAGTCCGCTGTGTCAGGCGGCTTTCCCGCCTCCGGTTCCTCTAAGTGCTGGCCAGTATAGCGCTTTGAGCCGTCGGGCGTACGACCGGTACGCATCCGCACGCGCCCCGTCAAACCCCTCCGGCTCAATGAGCCACGGTTTACCCTGGGCGTGGCGCTCCCTGATCTTCTCGGCCGCCTCGGCACTGAGCCCGCTTTCCTCGGTAACCGACCTGCTTGACATTCCCCTGCGAACGTCTTCGGGCCATCTCCAGACGCCGGCCAGATCATAGTGCAATAGCGGGCCTTCATCCGGCGTGCGGAAGCCGAAAGCGGTCCTAACGCCAAGGTCGATATCCTCCGCCGTCGCCACACCCTCGGCCCACATCGTGATCGCCTCCCGGTACATGGCGTGCTGTATACGGTTAAGCAGGTATCCCGGGCGCTCCTTGAGTACCCGGATGGGGACGTGGTTTATCGCGCTCATCAGGGCACAGGTCAACTCGAACGTCTCCTCAGACGTCCCGGGCCCCTTGGCCACTTCGACGCCGGGTACTATGGCCGGCGGGGTGAAATAGTGGGTTATAGCTATCTTGTCCTGCCGTTTGACGTCGGAGCCGAAATCGCTAAGCACCAGCGACGAGGTATTGCTAACGATTATTGTGTGAGATGGACACATCTCATCCAGCTTATTGAAGAGTGCTCTCTTGTCCTGGGACCTCTCGACGATGGCCTCGGTAATGAAATCCGACCCGGCTGCCGCCTCGTACAGGTCGGTCGTCGTGGTTATCCTCCCGATGGCGGCATCCGCCTCTCCACTGTCGATCAACCCCTCCTCCACAAACAGGTCCGCGGTAGACCTTACCCTGTCCATCGCCCCTTGGAGGACTTCGTCACTGACGTCGCTTAAAACTGTGGGGTAGCCGCCCAGGGCGAAGGCGAAGCCTATTCCGTTGCCCATGAGACCTGCTCCGATTACTCCGACCCTTTTTACGTCCTCTAAGTCCATCGTGGCCTCCTTGGGCGTTCTACACGATCCATATGCCGACGACCTGTGACGGCGGGAGAGCTCGCGATACCTGAGAATCATGGTGCGCAGCGGTGCCGGTGGCCCGATTGTATCAGCTTTTTGACACGGACCGGGCTCTGTGGCCGATGGAGGAGATACAGGCGTTGACGGATCGAGGAAAACGCAATCCCCCCAGTAAAAACGTCCTCCCGGGGGGATTGCAGCGTGGCTAACGGTTCGGGATGTTAATCCAGGATCAGTCTCCCAGGGCCGGGGATTCCTCCTGGTGGGCGGCTTCCACTCGAAAGTCGGGTAGCCAGTTGAGCCCCGAAGGCAGATACCAGTTCCACTTACCCAGAAGCCTCATGCTGGATGGTACGAGCACCATGCGTACGATAGTGGCATCCAGCAGTATCGCGATGCCCAGGCCGAATCCCATCTGCTGGAGGCCTATGATGTCGCCTGCCGAGAACGCCCAGAAAACGGAGACCATGATCAGGGCGGCGCCTGTGATCAGACGCACGGTAGACCGAATACCGAAGGCCACCGAAGCGGTGTTGTCCTGGGTCTGGTCGAAGCGCTCCCGAATACGACTGAGCAGGAAGACGTGATAGTCCATGGAGAGCCCGAACAGGATGGAAAACAGGAAGAGTGGTATCCACGCCTCGATAATGTCGAACTGCTTGAGAAGCCCCAGCTTCTCACCCCATCCATTCTGGAAGGTCAGCACGAGGATCCCGTAGGTCGCCCCCACGGAGAGGAGGTTGAGAAGGATGGCTTTCAGCGGCACGACTATAGAGCGGAAGACTACCATCAGGAGGAGGAAGCTTACTCCGAGTACAAAGGGGAATACGATCCAGGCGGCACTGGTGGCCTGGGTAAAGAAGTCCAGGTTGAAAGCGGTCTCGCCGGTCACGTAGACCTGGGTCCCTGGGGCTGTCCCGAAGGCGGCGGGGATGTACTCACTGCGTAGTCGTGTGATGGCGTCCTGGGCCACGTCCTCGGCCGAGTCGCCGGCGACGGGAACGGACAGCAGCAGCAGGTCCCGTTGTGCGCTCACCTCTTCGGGCAGGGGAGTCCCAAAGGCCTGCTCCGGGTCCGATTCCAACAGAGCTGTCAGGTTATCGATTCCTTCCCGGACAGCCGGTGAGTCGATGTCCCCGTCGATGACTATCTGTGCCGGGGTGACGTCGCCGGCCGTGAACTTCGCATCGAGGATGTCGAAGCCCCTTTTCGATGGAACGGTGTCGGGCATCGTGCTGACGCCGGCGAATCCGGTGCTGAGATTGAGAAGTGGGACGGCCGCTGCAATTAGAAGCCCCCCGCCCAGCAGCAAGCTGATGATCGGTTGGCGCATGACCCCGTGGGAAACACGGTCCCAGAAGCCGCCGGAGCGCTGCTCATCGAACCTGGCCTGAACATCGCCGACGAATGGGATGGACAGCTTGTTGATCCGGTCACCCAGCAGGCTCAGTACCGCGGGAAGAAGAGTCAGAGCGGCGAGCATGGAGCAGATGACCACGAGAATCGCTCCGATACCCAACCCGACAAAGACGTTGAATGGCACGAGCAGCATGCCGATCAGTGCTATTACCACGGTCACACCACTGAAGAACACCGCCCGGTTGGCGGTCCTTCCAGTCCGCACTATGGCTTCGAGCTTCTCATGGCCCTTGGCCCGTTCCTCGCGGTACCGTGCGACGATGAACAGCGAATAGTCGATGCCGACGGCCAGGCCGATCATGAAGATGATGTTGGTCACGAAAAATGAGAGCGCAAAAAACTGGCCGACGAGGGCGGCAGCTCCCAAGGCAACAAAGATAGAGACCAAGGCCAGAACAAGAGGGATAAATGCCGCGATAACTGCCCCAAAGAGAAGCACCAGAATAATGAGGGCCACCGGTACACCGACCGTTTCGCCCTTCTCCATGCCCTCCTGGCCGACCTCCTGGAAGTCCTTTCCCACGGCCGCCTGGCCCGTTATCAGGACCTCGAAATCTCCACGGGCATCGGCCTCATCTACAACGTCTACTACCTGGCCGATGTTGTTGGTAGCGTCGTCAAAGTCACCCGCCATCGTCAGAGGAATGATTATGGTACGCCGGTCGTCGGAGACCATGGTGGGGGCACCGGTCTGGTAGTAGCCGGTGAGCGTCCCCTCCCTGATGACCTCTGTCCCTAACTAACTACTGAAGGTCACTGAAGACCTGTTCGGCGAACTGCTTGAACTCTTCGTCATCGACGGTTAAGGTGTCCGACTCAATGATAACAACCTCGTTCGTACTGAAAGGGACACCTCGTAGCTTTTCGATCAGGTCGACGCCTCGCTTGGATTCGGGCGTGTTGACGAAGTCGAACCTGGTTGTCAGAGCGTCGCTCAGCAAGCTGCTTATCAGCACCACGGCTATAACCAGGGTCAGGACCCACACCGCTATGGTGGTCCACGGACGTCGAGCGCTCAAGCGGGCCAGAGCCTCGGTCGATAAAACTCGTCGCATTGTTTCCTCCGGTGTCAGGTGGATTCAACGTTATGACCCGCCGATTCAACTGCATGATCCCCAGTCGGAACGGGCTACTCAAACCAAGGTATTGTAGTACTGCCATTAGATACAATCAAACAGGCCGACTGGTCCGCAAAGCCAGAGCCTGTAGTGAGATAGAGGCCAAGAGAAATCGCGGATATTTACTATCCGCGATCGGGTGCGCTGGGGAAAGCTCAGTCACACGGGGGCCGGCCGGAAAAAATCATTCTTCACGGCGCTTGGCCGGGATGTGGCCCATCCGCCCGGCCTGATAGTCCTGGATCGCCTGGAGAATCTCGTCGCGGGTATTCATCACGAAGGGGCCGTACCAGGAGATGGGCTCCCCAATGGGGCTACCTCCTAACAGTAGGACCTCCAGCAGCGGGGAGCGGCTGTCCTGGACCGGATCGGCGAGAACGGTGACAATGTCGCCCGCTCCCATTACTGCCAGCTGACCTTCTACGATAGGACGGCTGTCCGGGCCAACGGAGCCTTTGCCCGACAGCACGTAGACCAGCGCGTTAAAGTCCGGCCGCCAGGGGACTTGCAGGCGTGCTCCGGGGTTCACACTTGCGTGGGCATATGTGATAGCCGTGCGGGTGCTGCCCGGCCCGATGTGCCCGGCGAGGTCTCCCGCGATAAGGCGGACGATGGCGCCGCCGTCCTCCGAGGCCAGCAAGACTGTCTTGTCGGCATCGAGGTCCTGGTACTGCGGCGGAGTCCACTTCTGCGCTCGGGGAAGGTTGACCCAGAGTTGGATGCCGTGGAACTGGCCGCCCTTCATGACGATCTTCTCGGTCGGCATCTCGGAATGTACTATTCCCGCCCCGGCCGTCATCCACTGGGTGGCGCCGTCGGTGATGAGCCCACCGCCGCCGTTGGAATCGCGGTGTTCGAGCACCCCGTCCATCATGTAGGTGACCGTCTCAAATCCTCGATGGGGATGGTCCGGCGCTCCCTTTGCCTCGCCGGGTGCGTACTCAACCGCACCCATGTGGTCCAGGAGGATGAACGGATCGGCTAGGCGGAGGTCGATTCCCGTAAAAGCCCTGCGGACCTCGAAGCCCTCGCCCTCGAGAGTCCTGGGAGCATTCACCACGTTCGTCGCCTGCCGCTCTCTCTTTTCGCCCGCTTTAACGGGGAAAATACGCGGAACAGACGACAGGTCGTCTACGGTTACGGCCGGCATGTTTCTCCTTCCAAGTTGAAATCAGGAGTGATACTTAACGGGGTTCTTGAAGGACCCGGACAAAAAATTATCCTATGGGTGTCAACCCCTCTGATTACCTGTTCACTAAGATGCCCCATCCGACCGTTGGATTCAGGGGTGGAAGACGGGAGCGGCAGCGCGTCCTGAGAGGTGCGGGATATGGACCGGGGCCTCGAAATCGTTCAGGCCGCCGGTGAGTCTAACGGCCCATGGCGTATGCGCTGCGGCGAGGGTCCGCACCGCCTTTAAGAACGCCGCTCCCCTGGTCTACGAGTATCATGCAGACGGCGCCTGTCCGCGGAGTCCAGTCGGCCTCAAGCTCTATCCGGTGGCCCCGCTTTGACAGCTCCTGCGCCACGTCGGCGGGGATTCGCCCCTCCAGGACCAGCCGTCCCGGCTGGTAGGCGTGAGGCCAGAAGGAGTTGGGGAAGCTCCAGCTCACGAACCGCGGCTCCTCTATCGCCCGCTGGGGGTCCATGCCGAACTGGGTTGCGTTGAGGAACGCCTGGACCATGGACTGGCACTGGGAGTCGCCGCCCGGGGTGCCGAATGGCATGAACAGCTTGCCGTCCTTGAAGGCCATAGCCGGATTGGGGGTCAGTCGTGGACGTTTCCAGGGTTGGAGACCCGACGGATGGCCCGGTTCCAGCCAGGTCTGGCTTCCTCTGCTGGAGATGGCGAACCCCAGACCAGGCACCACCGGACTGTCATAGAACGGGTCGCTGGGCGTGGCGGAGAAGGCGTTGCCCCACCGGTCAACCACACAGACGTAGGTAGTGTCCTGCTCGGTGCGACCCCCTGTGGCTTCCGGCACCGAGACCGCGCCTCGGTCTCCCGGTTCCCTTTGATAGGGCCAGGGGTCTCCCGGATGCGGCATCTCTGGGTGGGCGCGTCCCATATCCACCAGGCCCCGACGTTCGGCGGTGTACCCAGGGCTCAGAAGGCCGTCGATGGGTACGTCCACCAGGTCGGGATCGCCATAGTAGTGGTGGCGGTCGGCGAAGGCTAGTTTCAGGGACTCAACCAGCAGGTGTATGTAGTCGGCGCTGTTGTGGCCCAGCGAGATCAGGTCGTCGTCGCTCAACATCTGGAGGGTCTGGGCGACCACAGGGCCCTGGCACCAGGGGCCGCAGGTATAGACCTGGTAGTCTCTATAAGTCCCTTTGACCGGCTTTTCGAGCTTGACGGCGAACTCTCCCATGTCTTCCATGGTGAGAAGGCCGCGCTGCTGCTGGGCGAAGCGCACCATCTCCTCGGCGATGTCCCCTTTGTAGAAGAAGTCTCTCGCCGCCCTGACGGCGCCCGCTCTACCCTTCAGGGCATTGGCTTTCTCAACCTCGATCAGCCTCCGAAAAGTCGTCGCCAGGTCCGCCTGAACGAGAGGCTCGCCTTCCCGCAAGGGGCGTCCGTCGGGCATGAATATCTCGGCCGTGGAGGGCCAATTCACCCACTCGCCGCCCTCAGTCTCGGCGGGCAGGTCGAGAAAGGTCCTGTCGAACTCCGGCACGGGAAAGCCTTCTGCAGCCAGCTCCAGGGCCGGGCCCACGACCTCCTCGAAGGTCATCGTCCCGTAGGTCTCCAGGGCCGTCATCCAGGCGTCGGCCGCAGCAGGGGTTACGCACCGGAGGATGCCCGAGGGGATCTCGCCGCCGGCATGCTCCATGAAGTAGTCGATAGAGGCGGCCTTGGGCCAGCGGCCCAACCCGCTGATGGTGATGACCTCGTCCTTGCCGGCGTCGTAGATGACGATGGGCGCGACGCCGCCGAAACCGCAGGCCCATGGAAGGATAACGTTGAGCGCTATTCCGGTGGCCACCCCGGCATCCACTGCGTTCCCACCCTGCTCCAGGATGCGGTAGCCGGCGCCGGTGGCCAGGTAGTGGCCCGCCGACACCATGTGGGTCACACCCATTATTTGCGGACGGTATGCCGAGAGCCCGCTGGCCATTTTGAACTCCCATTTCCCCGGAGATCTTTCGCCCCCGGTTGAGCGTAACCCGCGTCCGGTGGGCGGTTGGGGTTGACTGACCCGTGCCCGAGGATCGGGCCATCCTACATGAGAACCGGATGTATTACGAGAGTTTCAGAACTGGAACTCGACACCGAGGCCAAGGTCCCGCGCCCTCGTATACGCTGCCAGCGCAACGGACGAGTCCTGGATTGCCAGGCCGACGCTCTTGAAGAGCGTGACCTCATCCGATGACTCACGGCCCTCTTTAGTGCCCAGGACTAGTTCTCCCAGGTCTCCGTATATTCCGTCCGGCGACAGCGCTCCCTCTTGTACGGGCATCATCAGGTCCCCGGCTTCAGCCAGGCAGGCGGATGTCAAGTCGCACACAATCTTCGAGTTCACGATGGTCTTTGTGTCGATCTCACGGGCGCCGGGACTGTGGGAGCCGACCCCATTGATGTGAGTCCCGGGACGGAGCCAGTCCCCGTCGATAATGGGCCCGGCGGAGGTGGTGGCGAGACATAGGACGTCGGCCTTCTCCACTACTTCACGGCCACTCTGCGCTATCTCGACTTCGATGTTCAGCTTCTCCGACATCCGTTCCGCGAACGCTCGCTTCACAGACTCGGAGTCCACGGAGTGAACTACGGCCCGCTCTATATCCCGTACCGTGCAGGTGGCCCATAGCTGGGTCCTGGCCTGCGCTCCGGCGCCGAAGACCCCCGCCACCCTGGCGTCCTTGCGCGCCAGGTACTTTGTCGCCACCCCGGAGGCCGCACCGGTCCTCAACGCGGTCAGAAACCCGCCGTCCATGACCGACAGCGTGCTCCCGGTCTCCTGGTCCAGCAGCGTGACCGTCGCCAGCACCGTGGGTAGATTGTGTCCTTCGGGGTTGTTCTTGTAGACCGTTACGGTCTTGACTCCCAGCGCGCCCATACCTTTCAGGTATGCCGGCATGCAGAGGACCGTGCCGGCCCGTTCGGCGTCCGCGATGGTCAGCCTCTGCGGCATATCGACGGACCCGGAAGCCAGCTCGCCGAACGCCGCCTCCACGGTGTCGATGGCGTCCTCCATGCTGAGGACCCTCTCGATCACCTCTCGGTTCAGGAGCAAGACCATGGCAATCCTCCTCGGTGCTGTTGTACCCTCAAAGGAGCGTAGGAAGCAGTCCCTGGCTCTATTTACGACCGCCCGTCGGCCTGCCCCAGATGATCACGAGCCTTAACGGGCCGTCACCCGTGTTGCGGAATCCGTGGTCCGGACCCGGCAGGACCATGATCGCGTCGCCGGCCTCGATGGGGACGTCCTCGCCGTCCACCCACATCACCCCTGACCCTTCCAGGAAGTAGTAGACTTCCTCCAGGGCGTCTTCTCCCGAGTGGATGTGACCGCCCTCGCTGACGCCCGGGTCCAGTTCCCAGAGTTGAAATCCTATCGGCAGCCGGCTTTCGTCCCCGAAAAAGTCGTGGATCTTGATCGCGCCATCGCCCTCGTGCATGCCCTCCACCACGGTCACCGCGTCCGAGTCCTTTTCTTTCCAGTATGGCATGGGTCTCTCGTTCCTCTGTCGACGACTCTGCCCGCTGTCACTACTTTGCAGAGCGTCCGCCATCCAAGTAGATGATCTGCCCGGTCATGTAGTCGGTCGCGGGACTGGCCAGATAGGCCGCGAGTATCCCCAGCTCCCGCAGGTCACCCTCCCGACCCATGGGAACGGCGTCCAGAATGCGCTGGCGCTCCGCCGGATCGTCCCACCTCTCCGCGTTAATGGGGGTGCGGTAGGCGCCCGGCCCGATGCCGTTGACGCAGATGTTGTAGGGGGCCCATTCAAGGGCCAACACCCGCGTTAGCATGGCCACACCGGCCTTACTGGCATTGTAAGAAGACACCATCGGGTCGGCTAGCTTGTCGTAGACCGAACTGATGTTGATAATCTTCCCGTACTCCCTGTCTATCATGTGGGGCGCCACCGCCCGGCAGCAGTAGAAGACCCCGTTGAGATTGACGTCGATGATCTTCTGCCACTCCTCGTCGCTCATGGCGGTGTCGCTTCTGCGGGTGACCCTGGGTGGCTCCAGGACCACGTCGGGATAGGGCACCACCGGCAGTTTCACGATCTGTCCGGCGTTGTTGACGAGGATATCCACCTTGCCGAACCGCTCCAAGGCCTGGGCCACCAGGGAGTCGGCGTCCGCCGATACCGTGATGTCCGTCCGCACGGCCAGCGCCTGCCTGCCCGACGCTCTTACCTGCTCGGCGGTCGCCTCGACCTCGGGGAGTGTCCGTGCGGCCACGACCACGTCGGCCCCGGCTTCGGCCAGCACCAGCGCAATCGCCTTTCCGATTCCCCTGCCGGCACCTGTGACTACCGCGGTCCTATCGGTGAGCGCCAGTTCGGGAATCATCAAGGTTGTTCCTCCTCCTTAACCAACCGAAGGTTCCTGACGACAGCTTTGGCGACAGGCGTCCGGTAACTCGGTCCGACTAATACATAGGTTAAACAATGGTGGGCCGGCTGGGATTCGAACCCAGGACACTCGGATTAAAAGTCCCGTAACGAGTGTCTTGTTCTATGATTATAGGTATAAATACAGAACAGCCCGTCTACCCTGATTTGTAGCTACGATCCTGATCAGCAATAAAAGATTGTGGACAGTTTTGTGGACACCTTGAAGCTTCGGTCGTTCCGTATTCGACTGATCGAACTAGAGAGGGTCAGAAGTATCTGGTGCTCGTCTCGCGATGAACAATCCGATGATCTCGGTGCCAGGAAACCTCGCTGATAGGACTGTCTCGGCGGCCCGGAAATGCGCACCTGTTGTCAACAAGTCGTCCACGACAGCTAGCGACTCGATCGGCTGCCTGGAGGCTTGCGAATCGTCGATCTCATATAACGCTTCAAGACCCTCGGGCGATGGTCGTTGATCAGTCTCGTGAAAGGCGTCAGTGGATTGTGTCTGCACGAGAAGCTCACGCACATCGAGCTGAGGGTTCGGGCGTATCTTCAATAGCATACGAAAAACACGATCATCATACATCTCATGGTCCTTCGCTTTGGAAGGTGGGACCGGGACAAACGTCATTCGGGCAAACGCCCTATCGTCCAAAGCGGCGTGGAATGCGGCGGCGGCGGCGTTAATGGCCCACTCCTTGTACCTCCATTCTGGTTTTTCGCGCCGGTCCATGGACTTCTTGAAGTTCAGGATCAGGTCATTTGTGTAACTGAAAGCGTATCCTGCTCTAGCGGTATACTCACCTAGGTAATAGCAGGTGTCATCTTCCGTCAGATACGAGTGGTCCTCGCGCGTGAGATCGTCGATCTTAGTGAGTCTTGTCGGGAAGTTGTGAACGGATGTCGTCATAGCCCCTGACTCTAATAGCGCCACGTTCTGCGAACTTCGCGGGCCACGTTAGGCGCGAATTGCGAAAGTTACTATCGAGAATGAAGAGCTTCCGTCCTTGCTTAAGGGCTGCACGTGCCTGAATAAGAGTACCTGAAGTTTCCCCAGCCTCCACGATGATCGTGGCCTCAGTGAGGGCGGACATTGTCACATTGCGTTCAGGGAAGAAAGACCTGTTCCGCAGGTAGTCCTGTGCCTCGTAACGCTTGACCGGCACCTGGCTAACGACCAAGAACTGCTCGGCCAATTGCCTCTGGAGGTCTGCGTTTTCTTTGGGATAGACATGAGATAAAGGCGTACCGAGCACGGCTATTGTTCGCCCTTCTCCTTTGATTGCAGTCTCATGGGCCTCACGATCGATGCCAGCAGCCAGACCCGACACCACTGTGAAGTCGTCTCTGACCAATTCCTGTACCAAACGCCGGGTGCGGAGGATACCGTTTTTGGTAGGTTTTCGCGTTCCAACGACGGCAACCGAGCGCGACGCGATAAGGTCCCACCAACCCTGGAAATACAGTAGTTCCGCCGGGCGGTAGGCATCTCGCAAACGCCGGGGATACTCTCCGGCCCCGTTCACCTGTACACCAAAGCGTCTCACATCTGCCATTTCCAAACGGTGCTTTACGAACTCAGCACATTCCCTTGCCTTCGACTCTGGTACAAAGTTTGAAGGAATAGCACCTGGTCGTTCAGCGAATCGCCGAGCGATCGAAACGAAAGTCTCACGTAGATCGTCCCAAAGAGCCTCGTAGGCGCCCATTTCGCGGTAAGGCGACACTGCCCGGGACTCAAAGTCTCTTCCTTCTAGAGCGAGTTCCAGCATAGTTAGCGCTCCCTGTCACGAATGGCGTTGGTCACATTGCCCCGAACCGATATCCCATTACATGCGAGGCGTGTTACTCAAGGAAGGATTTTGCGGCATTGATCATACCACGGAAGAGCCGGGACATTCTTCATGGAACTCCGTGCACTCCCGACCGCTTTGATGGAGGGAGGTGTATCCTCCTGCCGAGCGGGTGAGCTTGAAGTAAACCCGTCAGGCTACAACATGCTAGTACATACGTTCTAAGGTGTCAAGGGGACCTGCCCCCGGTATTTGTACCACTCGCTATGTTAGTCCCCCCAGGGCTGGGATCCTGTCGGCAGCCAGGACGACCTGCGGTGCCGGCGGTCTGTAGCCCAGCGAGCTGTGTGGCCTGATGCGGTTATAGCAGGCTGTTGAAGAAGCGGGTGTTTTCGAGGAGAGGGTTATCAACTGGGTCGAGTGAGGCCCAAGAGTCGTCAATCAGCGTGGGCTGCTGGCGTTCCGGGCGGGCAACATGCGTTCGTGAGTCTCCCGCCAGCCCGTTGCCGGGCCTTGGGAGCTGTGTGGTCAGACGGGG
>CAZEDC010000003.1:0-8635 GCA_964510985.1 uncultured Dehalococcoidia bacterium | reverse complement strand
CCCCAAGGAATAACAACCCATGAGGGCGGGTGGGTGGGTGTAAGTCACCTAACAAAACCCAAGCTGTCATTCTGAGCGAAGCGAAGAATCTGGGGTGGCTGGGTGTAACAAACGACACCGACGGGGACCCCGCCCCAGATTCTTCGTCGCCCCGATGTATCGGGGCTCCTCTAGAATGACACAAGTGGTGGGTTTTTCGAGACTCTTAATTAAAAGGAGTATCTTCGGAGTCCGCCGTTGCGGGCCGGCTCCCTTACTTCCCTACGGGAATCCGGACCTTGTTGCGTTTCACCCGGAGGCGCTCATGTTCGGAGAGGACGCGCTTGCGAAGGCGGACGTTCTTTGGCGTGACCTCCACCACCTCATCTTCAACAATGAAGTCCAGGGCCTCTTCCAGACTCATCCGCACAGGCGGGGTGAGCTTGATGGCGATGTCTGCCGACGCGGCCCGTACGTTGGTCAGCTTCTTCTCCTTGCAAACGTTCACCGCCAGGTCGTTGTCGCGGGCATGTACCCCCACAATCATACCTTCGTAGATCGCCATGCCGGGTCCAACGAACGTCGAACCTCTTTGTTGGGCGTTGTTCAAACCATAGGTGTTCGCAACGCCGTTTTCGGCGGCTACCAAGGCCCCGGAGCGCGTGGACTCAACCTCGCCCCTCAACGGCTCGTATCCCGTAAAAATGTTGTTCATTTGACCGTTGCCCCGAATCGCCTTCAGGAAGAAACTTCGGAAGCCGATAAGGCCCCTTGTTGGGATACTGAACTCTAGACGCAGACCTCCCTGCCCATCGCTGCGCATATCCGTCATATTAGCCAACCGTGTAGAGAGGTTCTCCACTAACACTCCCATACTCTCCTCGCCCACATCCAGGACCAGCAGCTCGTATGGCTCCGACTTCTGCCCATTCTCGACCTTGACTATGGCCTCCGGCTTGGAAACCTGGAGCTCATAGCCCTCGCGGCGCATCGTCTCAATCAGGATGGCCAGGTGCAATTCGCCTCGTCCTGAGACCAGGAAGACCTCGGGACTATCAGTGTCCCGTACACGCAGGCCCACATTGGTCTGTAGCTCAGTAGAGAGACGCTCCCTGAGCTGTCGGGAGTTTACGTATCGCCCATCCTGACCGGAGAAGGGCGAGGTGTTCACTCCAAAGGTCATCTGGACGGTCGGCGGGCCGATATCAATGCCGGGCAGGGTATCCAGTTTATCCACCCTGGTGATAGTGTCGCCTATGGCTACCTGTTCAAGACCGGCCAGGGCAACGATCTCTCCCGCCTCGGCATCGGCTATTTCACTCCGCGCGATGCCCTCAAATAAATACAGTCGAGACACCTTGTGGACAGTCGCGGCGCCGTCTTGCGGGATGCAGGCCACCGGGTCTCCCACCGACACCTTGCCGCGAGCTATACGGCCCACGACAATCTGGCCCAGATGGCTGTCATAGTCCAGGGCAGCGACCAGCAGTTGGAAGCCGTCTTCAGCATCGCCTAGGGGCGGCGGGATATGCTTCACGATAGCCTCAAACAGGGGCTCGATGCCCCTCGGCTCGTCGTTCAGGTCGGCTATCGCATAGCCGGCCTTGGCATCAGAATACAGGATGGGAAAGTCTAGTTGCTCAGCATCTGTGGCCAACTCCAGGAAAAGGTCTTGCACCATGTTGGCAACCTCCACCGGGCGAGCGAAGGGGCGGTCTATCTTGTTGATGACGACGACGGGCTTGATCCCTCTCTGGAGGGCATGTCTCAGCACGAACCGGGTCTGTGGCATTGGCCCATCCGCTGCGTCGATGACCAGCAAGCAGCCATCGGCCATGTTCAGGACCCGCTCCACCTCGCCGCTGAAGTCGGCGTGGCCGGGCGTGTCGATGATGTTGATCCTGACCCCTTTGTAGGCGATGGCAGTATTCTTAGCCAGTATGGTGATGCCCTTTTCCCGCTCCAGCTCATTGCTGTCCATGATAAGCTCGCCGACCTGCTGGTTCCGGCGGAAGACATGGCTCTGCTTGAGCATGGCATCCAGGAGGGTGGTCTTGCCATGGTCCACGTGAGCAATGATTGCGAGGTTCCTGATCTCTTTTTGCATACACCTGGTGACCGTACAAAAAATAGGCCCCCACAGGGGCCAGGCCAAAACATAAATTATAGCATAACAGCTACGCGAGCCCTTGCTCATCCACCTGGGGTAGGGGCATAGGTGGTAATGCGGGCGACCTCCGTGAAACGACCCCTAGGCCAGCACGCTCATGCTGTAGCGCGAGCTAAGGGCCTTGCCCGCCGCGAACCTGCCAAGGCCCAGCATCGACGCCTCGATGCTGGCGGCACGTCCCCTGGTTATTATCTCGGCCATGACCACGCCGATCATGGGCGACAGCTTGAACCCGTGGCCGGAGAACCCCACCGCGCAGTAGAGACCGTCGATGCCCTCAACTCTGTCCAGGATGGGGTGCCAGTCGGGCGTGGTGGTGAACAGCCCCGACCAGCCTCCCCTGAACCAGGCCTGTGACATGCCGGGCATGCGCCGGGCCAGGCCGGTCATGGCCGATTCCACCATAGACATGTCCACGCCCTGGTTGTACTCGTCGGGACCGGCGAACTCATCCTCGCCAACGCCCACCAGAGTCAGGTGTCCCGCGTCGGGCCGGGCCGAAAAGGAGTTGACCACGTCCCCGACCGTCGGGTGGTCCGGCACGACGGCCTCGGGGCGGCGCAGCATGACCACCTGGTGTCTGAGTGTCCTCAGGGGAACGTCAACGCCCAGCGATTTGAGCAGGGGCCCGGCCCAGGGGCCGGCGGCGACCACTGCGATGGGCGTCGCTATCCGCTCCCCATCCGTGACCACGGCGGTGACCCGGCCGCCGGAGACCTCGATCCCCGTGGCCGACGTGTCTGTCCACACCCGGGCGCCCATGTCGCGGGCCCGGGTGGCGTAGCCGGTGGTCACCGAGTAGGGGTCGGCGTAGCCGGAGCGGGGCTCGTAGGCGAAGGTTTCGTCCTCTTGCACGGCCAGCATCGGGGCCATTTCGGCGACACCACTGGCAGACATGACATCCGTGTCGATGTCCAGACCCTTCAGCATGGCCACGTTCCGCTCCAGGGACCGCCGGTCCTCTTCCCCCACGGCCAGGAAATAGCCCGTGCGCACATACCCCGAGGGGGTCCCGACCAGGTCTTCGAAGTTCTCGAACACATGGAGGCTGTCCCAGGCCATGCGGGCGGTGACCTCGTTGGAGTAGTGCATCCTGAGGATGGCCTGGGTCCGGCTGGTGGAACCCGAGGCCAGGAGGTCCTTCTCCAGGAGCACGGTGTCGGTCACACCCCGCTCCGCCAGGTTGTACAGGATGCTGCAACCCATCACCCCGCCGCCCACGATTACGGCGCCGGCCGTGGTCGTCATGTTGGCTCACCTCCTCAATAGGGGTCCGAACAGCCGTCGATGCTATCTAAGTACCCAATCAATAATGATTTAACACTGTCATGCTGAGGAGCGGAGCGACGAAGTATCTGGGGATGGGCGGCAGTCGATGTCCGGGATGGGAGCCCCCACCCCAGACCCTTCGCTTCGCTCAGGGTGACAGATGTCAAATTAATTCTGATCGCTTACTTAGTCACTGAAATTTCGCAGTACTCTGCCGGGTGTCAGGCCGGTGAACTGCCCGTCCTCAATCACCACCGCGCCGTTGACCGCCACGTGGGGAACGCCCCCGGCGTAGCTATGTGGCGACTCGAAGGTTGCAGTGTCTGCGACGTTATCGGGGTCGAAAACCACGAGGTCCGCGGCGAAGCCTGGAGCGATGCGCCCGCGCCGCGTCAGGCCCAGCCGGGAGGCCGGAAGCAGCGTCATCTTACGCACCGCCTCCTCCAGCGACACCAGCTTGCGCTCCCTGACGAACCTGGCCAGGAACCGGGGGTTTGTGCCGTAGCTCCTGGGGTGAGGCTTGCCCACCGACAGGATACCCTCGGTTGAAAGCGAGCTTCCGTCGGAGCCCACCGAGACCAGGGGATGCCCTGCGATGGTTTCCACGTCGCTATCCTGCATCATGTGGGTGATCACCTGGGCTTCGCCCTTCTCGTACAAGATTAACGCGGCCTCCGCCGGGCCGCAGCCTACCTCCTGGGCGATCTGGAGCATGTTCATCCCCTCGAAGTGTTGTTCGGGAACGAATCTGGCGATCACCACTCCCTCGGGCCCCCGGCTCTTGGAGTAGATCTCCTCGATGTCCTCCAGAAGGCGCTTGCGAGTTTCCGGTCCGGTCATTCGCTCCAGTGTGGCCTCACGTCCCCCGTCCAGCGACCATCGCGGGAACAACGCTCCTGTTAGATAGGTGCTTCCCGCGGTGTAGGGGTACTGGTCGCCGGCGATGTCTACGCCCTCCCGCGTGGTGCGCTCAAAGAGGTCAAGAACGTCACCGGCGCGATCCCAGACGGAGGGCCCCATGCACTTTACGTGGGATATCTCGACCCTGACACCCGTCCGTCGGCCGATCTCAATGGCTTCGTTGAGGGCCACGAAGAGACCGACGCTGTGGCTCCCTTCGTCGCGCATGTGGGTGGAGTACAGCTTGCCATGTTCGGCGGCCACCACCGCCAGCTCGATGACCTCCTCCAGCCGGGCGTAGTTGCCGGGCGCGTAGAACAGACCGGTGGAAAAGCCCAGGGCGCCCGCTTCGAGACTCTCCGCCACCAGGGCTTTCATGCGGTCCAGCTCATCTCCATCGGGAGCCCTGTCGTCCAGACCTACCACGCAAGACCGGACGGTGGAGTGACCCACCTGTACCGCCAGATTGAGTGTGGACCCGGAACTCTCCAGCGCACTCAGGTATCCGTCGAAGTCCTGCCAGGTCACGTCGAAGGAGTCGGTGTACTGTGAGACCCGAGTCTCGAGCATATCTTGGGCGGCGCCCTGGAGCGGCGCGCAGAAGCTGAAGCCACAGTTGCCGGCCACCTCCAGCGTAACTCCCTGCCTAACCTTGCTCTGGGCCGTGGGGTCCAGCAGAAAAGACATGTCGCTGTGGGTGTGCAGGTCTATAAAACCGGGGGAGACGGCGAGCCCACCGGCATCCAAGATTTTCGTGGCCTCGCCTTCCAGCTGTCCGATGGCTACAATTTCGCCGTCCACGGCCCCGACGTCGGCGAGGTAAGGGGCAGTACCGGTCCCGTCGAAGATAAGTCCGTTTTTGATGTGCAGGTCGTACATGACACGGCCTCCGCTGTCCAAGTTGTCCGGTGCAGGCCCAAGTGTAACATCACCGTCTGCTAGAATGAATTTATTTTCAGAAAGCAGGGTGTAACGATGGCGGGTCGTATAACGCTGGTGGGCGGAGACGAGTTCAGGCCCGGCTGCGAGGAGATGGACCGGGCCATCCTGGAAGCCGCGGGTGGCCGCCGGCCTACGGTGCTGGTGGTCCCGACGGCGGCGGCGGCCGAGAACCCGTCCAGGGCCGCCTCCAACGGCGTAGCCTACTTTTCGAGCCTGGGAGCCGATGCCTCGGCGCTGATGGTCCTGGACGGCAGCGACGCCGACAACGAGGAACGGCTGTCGCCGGTCGATTCAGCCGACGTAATCTACTTCACAGGCGGCAACCCGGCGCACCTGCTGGAATCGTTGCGAGACTCGGCCCTGCTCCGTAAGGTCAGGCAGGCGCTAGACCGGGGCGGCGTAGTCGCCGGCTCCAGCGCCGGAGCGATGGTGATGGGTCCCTGGATGCGATTCAGGGGATGGAGGGAAGCCCTGGGCGTGGCGCCCGGAGTGGCAACGCTGCCCCACCATGAGCGCAGCGATCCCGATACCGTGGCAAAGGAGTTGTCGGGATCGGCGCCGCGGGGCGTATCGGTGTTAGGGGTGGACGGCAGGACCTGCTGTCTCGGCGGCCCGGAGGGATGGCGAGTGGTGGGAGCGGGCTCGGTTACCGCTTACGGAGATGGACGCTGGCGCAGATTCAGCCCCGGCGAGACTCTGACCCTGGACCCAACGGCCTGGGGTTAGCCGAATTTGACGGCTCGCTCCTTGTTGTGCAGTCGCTCAACCACCCGGCCGTTGACCAGGTGCTCGGTCACGATCTCCTCAACGTCGTCGGGCGACGCGACGTACCAGGTGCCCCCCAGAGCCGGGTCGGGCCCGTAAACGATAATCGAGCCCTGGGACGTGTCACAGAGCCTGTGCTGGCTCGTGCAGCCCACGTTGGAGACGGTGAACCTGTCCATCAGGCCTTGAGAGACCAGAAGCTCGTTGAACCTCTGCCGCACCCTGAGCCCGCTCTTGTCTCCGCAGTGCCGTTGGTCCTCGGCGCCCTCACTATTGGTGCAGACGAGCACCTGGGCGGCGTAATCTGCCATCTCTTTTCTCCTTTGTCTGACAATAATAGCCCCCCGTTCAGGGCTGAAGAGAGTCGGCCATTGTAGCAGCGATGCGGGCACTCGACAACGGATTCCAGTTGGGGCCAGACCTTGCACGGCCCCGGACGTGCTACCGGTCCAGTCCTCTCTGGAGGCCGCGCAGGTAGGCGACCTGGCCCAGGTGCTGGTTCAACTCGCCGATAAGCTGGCGAAACATGCGTCCGATGGTGCAGCCTTCGAAATACCTGACGGTGGAAGGCCTCTCTGGAAAGGGTGTCCGCCCCGGAGCGACGTCGAAGTCCTCGGGTCCGAGTCCTCCAACGTATTCGATGGTACGAGCGCGTACGTCGTCGAGGTATTGCAGCAGGTCCTCGGAAGAAAGGTTGGGGAAGAAGGCTATTTGCCGCGCATCGTATCCAAGGCCCGTGTCTCCCTCGGGCAGACTGAATCTCTCATGCCAGCCATCCGCCACCCATAGCTCCACCCCGTCCTGGGCGAACCGATGGAGCCACCTGTCCTCGACCCTGGCCACGTGCCAGACGATAAACCCGATGGAGTTGGCTTCGGTGTCGGGACTCCAGGCCAGCTCCTCCGGAGTAAGACCCCGTAGCGCCCGATGGACTCTGCCTCTGAAGTCTTCTAACGTCTGCTCAATAAAATCCTTCAGCACCACGGTGTTAACCTCCGTGAGAGCCGGCGATAACCTCTGCATTTCATGTCTCCTGTTACAGGCCCGGCCTCAACGGAGTATTATAGCCTGACACCATGCCAGTGTTGGTTGGACCGACAGTCAGGAGACAGAGAATGCGGCTGGATAACAAGGTAGCGTTGATCACGGGCGGCGGCTCGGGCATCGGCCGGGCGACGGCGGTGCTGTTCGCACGGGAGGGGGCCGGTGTCGTCGTCTCGGACCTCAGGGAGCGAGACGCCCTCGATACGGTCGAGGAGATAGAGAACGCCGGAGGCCGGGCTACGGCGGTGGCGGGAGACGTGTCGAGCAGCCAGGACGCCGAGCGCATGGTTCAGGCCGCCGTGCAGGCCTACAACCGGCTGGACGTGCTCGTCAACAGCGCAGGGGTCCATGTCCGGAACGCGCTGCCCGAGGGAGCGTCGCCCGAGGAGGTCTGGGACCGGGTGATCGAGGTCAACCTCAAGGGCACCTATCTCACGTCGTGGCACGCCGTGCCTGAGATGGAGCGCGGCGGCGGCGGGTCCATCGTCAACCTGTCATCCATCATGGGACTGGTGGGCTACCCCGCCGGCATGGGCGGCGGATTCAACGCCTACCCGCCGTCCAAGGGCGGGGTGTTGCAGTTCACCAGGGCGCTGGCCATCGACTGCGCGGCAAAAAACATCAGGGTCAACTGCCTCTGCCCGGGCTACGTGAAGACCGACCTGATCCGGCCGTTGACGGACGACCCGGAGATGCTTAGCCTGCTGGAGTCGAGGCATCCCCTGGGCCGGCTTGGTCGGCCCGAGGAGATCGCCTACGCCGCGCTTTTCCTGGCGTCCGACGAGTCCTCTTTCGTGACAGGAATCCCGCTCACCGTGGACGGAGGATACACGGCGCAATAGCCCTCTCAAGACACGTTGGCTTCGCCCTCGGGTGAGAACACCATCACACGGCTCCTCCACACCTCCCTTGCGATGCCGTCGAGGGCGGCTTGTCCAGGACGGTCCATCTCCAGATGCCGTGACAGCGTCTTCCCTGCCAGGGCTTCCAGGTAATCGCACCTCCGGACGAACCCCTGCAGCGTGTGGCGCTCCCCTCCCATGAGGATGAACTCCAGGCGGTCGTGGTACGGGGCGAACACGTCCTGGGTTACTGAACAGGCCTTGTCGTACAGCTCGCGGACCAGCCTCTCCCGGCTGCGCTCGAAGCGGCGCTGAGAGGAGCCTCCGGCCCGATGGCGGTTTTTTACGTACCGGGAGCCGGTCTTGGAAGCGAGGAGGCGCTCACCACGCATGACCCCTACGGCGAAGCGCCCAAGCCTCAAAAGGACCAGGCCGATAAGGAAGTCCTCGTCCAGTAGCCCGGCCAGATGGGATGTCTCCGCACCGTCCGCCATGATGTTGGCCGCGACCGGGAACGGAGGCGCCACAGCCACCACCAGCTCGTCGCCGAGGAAGACGACCAGACCGGTCTCCGTATCCTCCACCTGTCCGAGCACCCACCCGATATTTTCATCCTTTGGGTAGGTGAAGCTAAGTCCCTCGGTAGGGGAAGGGAACTGGGCCGTGCGGAGGGTGTCACAACCCTCGGGCGTGATGTACCAGGTGCGGCGGATCTCTCCGGATG
>CAZEDC010000002.1:0-10471 GCA_964510985.1 uncultured Dehalococcoidia bacterium | reverse complement strand
GAGCCCCGAGCTTGGGATAGGAGGCCGGATGCTCCTCATCGGCGAGAACTGGCCTCGTATTGGCAGGGCATCTTCCAAATCATTTGTTCAGTATGATAGATTAGCATGGCGACTTCAAGGCAGTCAACGGCGGCGAAGAGCCGCAGAAACGGTGCAGATCGGAGTCGAACGGTATGCCTCGCGACCATGTTGCGGTTTGGGAGTGACGACTCTTGTCCGCTTGAGAGGAGGTTGTGATGTGGATGATGACAAGCGTCGCCTTCTAGAAAACTTGAGGACCGCCGTGGGCGATCCGAGAGTGATTGCCGCGATGGCGAAGGTCCCGAGAGAGGCGTTCGTCCTGGAGTCCAGCGCATATCAGGCCTACGAGGACATCCCACTGCCCATCGGCGAAGGACAGACGATCTCACAACCGTACATCGTGGCCCTGATGCTGGATGCTCTCGAGCTTCGCAAAACCGACAAGGTGCTAGAGATCGGGACCGGCAGCGGTTACCAGGCCGCGGTCCTTGCGGAGCTTGCCGCAGAGGTCGTCACCATCGAGCGCATCAAATCCCTGGCGGACGCGGCAGGGGAACGGCTTCGATCGCTCGGCCACACCCGGGTGAAGATATTCCTTGCCGAGGCTGGCCTGGGCTGGCCCGGGGAGGCCCCCTACGATGGCATCGTGGTAGCCGCAGGGGCGCCCAAGCTGTCTCGCGAGATCATGGACCAGCTGTCGGTCGGGGGTAGGCTCGTGATTCCGGTGGGATCGATGGAGACACAGGAACTGATGAAGGTGACCAGGATCGAGGACGGCTTTTCGGTCCGCACGTTGGGAGCGTGCCGGTTCGTTCCGCTCATCGGCCAGGGCTCTTGGCCCGAGACCCGTCCCGAAGGCGAGGAAGGCCCCGCCTGAACATCGGCACCGCAGGCCGACCCGCGGTGCCGGCTGAACGTGCCGTCGGAGGTCGCCAGCGCTCGGTTCGTGGACTATGCAGGCCGTGGTACGGCTTGCCAGACACCCGTGTTGCCTCATATACTAGATCGTCCGCACCGGTCCGGCGGCCGATTTTCCTGAAAACGTAGAGCTGGCTGTCTATGGATTACGAGGTCATCATAGGGCTTGAGGTTCATGCCCAGCTTCTGACCAAAGGCAAGATGTTTTGTTCTTGCGGCGCCGGGTACCAGGATGGCGCTCCCAACGCCTTCGTTTGCCCCGTGTGCATGGGCATGCCCGGCGTTCTCCCCGTGATAAACAGGCAGGCGGTCGAATTCGTCGCAAAGACCGGCCTGGCGCTGAATTGCACCGTCGCCCGCTACACCAAGTTCGACCGCAAGAACTACCCTTACCCCGACCTGATGAAAGGCTACCAGATATCCCAGTTTGACAAGCCCATCGCCACGGACGGCAGCATTACCATCGAGTCCAACGGACACGAAAAAAGGGCTGAGATCACCCGCGTCCACCTGGAAGAGGATGTCGCCAAACTCCTACATAGATGCGAGCCCCACGGGGAGGGATACAGCCTGCTGGACATCAACCGGGCCGGCGTGCCGCTGATGGAGATCGTAGGCGAACCCGACCTTCGGAGCCCGGAGGAGGCGAGAAGCTACCTGACCCGCATGCGGTCTATTCTCCGGTATATCGGAGTAAGCACCGCCAACATGGAGGAGGGGAGCTTCCGGTGTGACGCCAATATCAGCGTGCGGCCAGTTGGCGCCACAGAATTCGGGTCCAAGGTGGAAGTGAAGAACATGAACAGCTTCCGTTCGGTCTACCGCGCCCTCCAGTACGAGGCCGAACGCCAGGTCCGGGCCATCAACGAAGGGGAGCGGATCGTCCAGGAGACGCGGGGCTGGCTCGAAGACCGCGGCATAACGGTTTCTCAGCGCACAAAGGAGTACGCCTCGGACTATCGGTACTTTCCCGAACCGGACCTACCACCGGTCGTTATTGACCCCGGGCTGATACAGAAGATCAGGGAGAGCCTGCCGGAGCTACCGGAAGCCAGGAAGGAACGGTTCATCGAACAGTACGGGCTGCCCGCATACGACGCGGGTCTTCTGACCTCCTCCAGGCCCGGCGCCGACTTCTTCGAAGCGGTTGTGGACTCCAAGGCGGTTACGGGGGAGGCGCAACGAGGGCTGGCCAAATCGGTAAGCAACTGGATGCTGGGCGAGTTGACCCGTCTCCTGAACCTGACAGGTGACGAAATCACGACCGTCAAGTTCCAGCCGAAGGACCTGGTGGAGTTGCTTGACTTGATAGACTCGGGCACGTTGAGTACCAGCATGGCCAAAGAGGTGTTCGAGGAGATGTTCGGTACCGGCCGGTCCCCCGCGTTGATAGCACGGAAGTCGGGGTTGGTCCAGATCAGCGATGCCGATTCGATCCTTCCCGCAGTTGAGGAGGCCATCACGGCCAACCCAGACCCCGTGTCCGACTATCTGATGGGTAAAGATACAGCCATCCGGTTCCTGGTGGGCCAGGTGATGAAGATCACGAAAGGCCAGGCCAAACCCCAGCTAGTCACCGAACTGCTGAGGGAAAAACTGGAGTCGTTGAGGTAATGGCATGAACGGTGGCTATCCCACCAACGGCGGGACGAACAACAACGAGGGCGAGCAGAGGTCCAGATGGGGTAGCATCCTGCGGCTTCTTTATCCGGGCCTGGGACTGAAGCGCTGGCTGATCGTCGGGGCCGCGGGCATCGCCGCGTGGTCCATAGGCATCGCCTTTTTAGTCAGAAAGCTCTTCGATCTGAGGTTTCCCAATTTCCTGCCCTCATACTCGGAAGGCCTCTTCCTCCTGGTTGTGGGCATCATTGTCATTTTACTGGCCCTCTACGGAATCTTCCGCTCCGTGGGGCCGCTGATACTGGCGTCCAACAACATTCCTCGAATGGCCGACACGATCTATATGCGGCGCTCCCGAGGCAGAGGCGCGAAGATAGTTGCGATCGGCGGCGGCACCGGACTGTCGGTACTTCTGCGAGGCCTGAAGTCCTACACGGACAACCTGACGGCGATAATCACCGTGGCGGACGATGGAGGGAGTTCGGGAAGGCTCCGTAGGGAGTTGGGGGTCCCTCCTCCGGGCGACTTCCGTAACTGCCTGGTGGCGATGTCCGATGAGGAATCTCTGCTCACGGAGCTTTTCCAGTACCGGTTCGACGAGGGCGATGGTCTCAAAGGCCACAGCTTCGGCAACCTGTTCATCGCCGCCCTGTCCAACGTCACCAACAGCTTCGACCGTGCAATCTTCGAGTCTTGCAGGGTGCTGGCCGTTCACGGTCAGATCGTACCCGCCACGGTCTCAAACCTGAACCTGTCGGCCCGATTGAAGGATGGGGTCACGGTTCATGGGGAATCGAGCATCACAGAGCATGGCGGTGAGATAGATAGTCTCTTTATCCATCCCAGCGACGCTAAAGCGTATCCACTGGCGGTCGAAGCCATTCAAGACGCACAGCTAGTCGTGATCGGTCCGGGGAGCCTTTACACCAGCATACTCCCCAATCTACTGGTGCCCGGCATCACAGACGCTATCCGGGACGGCTCCGCCACCAAGATATACGTCTGCAACGTGGCGATGGAGAGCGGGGAAACGAAAGGCTACTCGGTGGCCGACCATTTGGAGGGCCTTCAACGTCACACGTTCGAAGCCGTCGCGGACTATGTAATGGCCGACAGCAATTCCGGTGTCCCAACGCCAGCTCATGCCGTTGAGTTGGTCGTCCATGACGGCCGCTCGTTAAGGCATGCCAGACTGGTGGAAGGAGACCTATCCGACCCGGAGAACCCGGTTAGACACGAGGCCACCAAGCTGGCGCGGATGGTTATGGAAGTGTATCATGAGAGCAGGAAGGTCAAGGCCCCGTTCAGGTTGACCCGCAGATGATCGAGTAATAGGCAGGACAATCAGAGAATCGCAATGGACAACTCTGCGCTCAATTTCATACAGATCATTGTATCCATCTCCCTCATCATCATCATTCTGCTTCAGGTTCGCGGGCAGGGTACGGGCCTCTTTGGGTCTGCCGAGGGCTCGTTTCGGACCCGACGCGGACTGGAAAAGACGCTGTTCCAGTTCACCATCCTCCTGATTGTTGTGTTTATCGGGATATCTATTCTGAGCGTCAGGTATTTCTAAATCCGGTCCTGATCTCCCACAACCGCTATGGACCCTTCCCGCAGGCCGGCTCCTCCCACTGACCTCCGATTTTGGCACCCACGACGGCTACGCGGCCGCGATGAAGGGTGTGATCCTGGGCATCTGTCCGGACGCTCGCCTGGTTGATATATCCCATGATCTGCCAGCGCACGACATCGCACACGCCGCATTTGTCCTGGGAGAGGCTTGCCGGTTCTTCCCGCCGGAAACGATTCACCTGGCAGTGGTAGACCCCGGAGTGGGCACCGAGCGCCGGCCACTTCTCCTGACGACGCCGAACGGGTCGTACGTGGCTCCGGACAACGGGCTGCTGACCTACATCGTCGCAGGTCACGAAACGATGAAGGGTCCGTCCACGCCGGAGGAGCGCAACGGCAACACCTTCTTGAAGCCGGCTTTCCGGCCGGTCCCCGAGGGATGCCACGCCTACGTCCTCGACCGCGAAGAGTACTGGACAGAGGCCGTGAGCGATACCTTCCACGGCCGTGATGTTTTTGCACCGGTATCCGCCCACCTCTCGGCCGGAATCGCTCCGGACAGAACCGGGACAATGACGGGCAAGGTTTTATGTCTTGACATCCAAGCGCCATCAGAGCGGCGAGGCGTTATCGCTGGCAGGATCATCTACGTGGACCACTTCGGCAACCTGGTAAGCAATATTCGGTTTGATGAACAGCCTTCAGCCGAGATTCAGGTCGAAATAGATGACAGGCGCATCCGAGGTCTGAGCCGTTCATACGAGGGTGGCAAAGGGCTGGTGGCCGTAATCGGCAGCCACGGTTACCTCGAAGTCGCTCTCGGGAAGGGCAGCGCGGCGCAGGCTCTCGGCGCGACGGTGGGAGCCGAGGTAAAGGTACTGGTTAAACCTTAGCCGGCTATCAGTGCGGCGCCTATGGGACCGCATGGCCGGACCGTTCGCCCAGAGGACCGGAGGTCCGACATGGAGAATTCAGGCGGGAAAGAGGGGAAGTCCATCCTGTGGCTCGGAGGTGTCCTGACAGTAGCCGGCCCCCTGGTGCTGGCAGGCTATGGTATCTACTACTTCTTTCAGGAATTCGCGGGAGATTCAGACATACCGCTGCCCGTCCGGGTGTCCGTAGTCGCCGTCGGGGCCGGGATGCTCGTTCTTTTAGGCGCGGTTGCGATGGAGCGGCTGCGGCATCGTAAACAGGAGCGATTCAAGGAGATGGAGTATTGATCGTTACTACAACCGACACCATAGAGGGCAGACAGGTCACCGATGTCATAGGTCTGGTGCGAGGGAACTCGGTGAGGGCTCGGCACGTCGGTCGAGACCTTCTGGCCGGTCTTCGAAACCTGGTCGGCGGTGAGGTCCAGGAGTACACAAAGCTCCTGGCCGAGTCCCGGGAGGAGGCCGTTCAGAGGATGGTGGAGCGGGCCGAGGCGATGGGAGCCAACGCGGTGCTGGGAACGAGGTTCATCACCGCCAGCATCATGGGAGGCGCGGCCGAGATCTTAGCCTATGGGACCGCTGCCAAAGTAGAGTAGGACCAGCAATAGGCTACCAAGCCGGCACGTGCGTGGTCCCACCGCCACCTACATAGTGGTGCCGCGGAGGCGGGGGTCGAAGGCGTCGCGCAGGCCGTCGCCGAGCAGGTTGAACGACAAGACTGTTATAACGATGGCAATACCCGGGAAGAGGACCAGATGCCACGTCGGTATCAGCATGGAGCCCGCGTCGCCCAGCATGTTGCCCCAGGTCGGCGTGGGAGGGGGAATCCCGGCGCCCAGGAAGCCCAGCGTGGCCTCCAGGACTATGGCTATACCCAGATAGGTGGTTATCAGAACCAGGAACGGGGCTATGACCTGGGGTGCGATGTGATAAAGCATTATCCGGAAGGAGGAGGCCCCTATGGCCCTGGCGGCCTCGACGTAGGGCATGTCCTTCACGGCCAGGGCCTGGGACCGTAGGATACGCGTGCTGTAGGCCACCCTGGTGGCGGCGATGGCCAGGATAACCGTCCACGTGCTGGCACCCAGGGCCGTGGAGAGTAAAAGGGCCAGAAGTATCGCGGGAAATGAGAGCAGTACCTCGATAAAGCGCTGGCTTATCAGGTCGAACTTCCCGCCGAAGAAGGCGCTTGACAGCGCCCACACCGCACCTATCGTCGTCCCTATTGCCACTGATGAGACCGCCACGATCAGGGACCATCTGGCGCCAAGAATTATCCTGCTGAGCACGTCCCTGCCTATGAAGTCCGTCCCGAACCAGTAGTCCCAACTGGGCCCTATGGACATGAATCCGACGTTGGGTCTCATAGGGTCATCGGGCGCGATCCAGGAGGCGAATATGCCCAGGAACACTATCAAGAGAGCTATAACTCCCCAGACGGCGGAGAGCGGGTAGCGCCGGGTGAAGGTCCGCAACCAGTCATAGGCTCTCTTGTGGACCTTTCTCCGTGATCTCAGCTCAAAACTAGACTGGACTGCCAACTAGGCCTCCCACTATCCCTTTCAGTACCTGGGCTCTGAGTGTTGCTATGTGGAGTGCTACTCGTATCGAATCCTGGGATCGAGCCAGGCGTAGCTCATGTCGGTCATAAGGTTGACCGCGACGAATACTATCGTGTAGAGGAACACCAGGTTCTGGACCACCGGCAAATCGCGGTCCAGGATGGCGTCCACCATGGTCAGACCGAGCCCCGGGACGGCGAAAGCCTTCTCGAGGGCGACCGTGCCTCCAAGCGCCACGCCCAGAAAGAGACCGCTCCACGTTAATACCGGGAGTATGGCGTTGGGGAGGGCGTGGCGGACGATGACCAGCTGCTCGCGGAGTCCTTTGGCCCGTGCGGTCCGGACATAGTCCTCCCGAATGACCTCCATGAGAGAAGAGCGCGACATGCGGGCCACGAACCCACCGAACCCCAGGCCCATGACAATCCCAGGGCCTATCACCATTTGCAGGTTTTCCCAGGGATTCTCCCAGATGGGAATGGGCACAATCGGGGCTTTATAGTCAAACCATATTATCAGGGTAAGGACCAATACGAGGCCCAACCAGAAGCCCGGGATGGCCACGAACAGTATGGAGAATATCCTGCTGGAGTAGTCCATCCAGGTGTTGGGTTTGAGGGCGCTGATGATCCCCACCGGAAACCCCACGGTCCAGGAGATAATTAAAGCGATGACGGTTATCTCCAGCGTTATGGGGCCACGGCGGCGGACAAATTTGGTTACACTGTCCCCCCTCAGCAGCGACTCCCCGAACTTAAGGGTACCGATGTCTTTGAGCCACTTGCCGTACTGCACCACGAATGAGTCGTCCAGTCCCAGAGCATGCTCCAAATTGGCGCGCTGCGCGGGACTTAACCTTCTGACACCTTCCATGCCGTAGGCGGCGACCAGGGGATCGCCCGGAATGAGGCGCATGACGATAAAAATGATTACCGTAACCCCCAGTATGGTGGGGACGGCGAGCAAAAGGCGTCTGGCCAGGTACCTCTGCACTAGGAGGTCTCCTCACACGATTTCAATGTAAAAAGGGGGAGTGGCGCGTGCACCACTCCCCCTTCCCGACTAGGCCTTGGTGCGGTCCTGGTACGGCATGAGAATAACCAGGATCGGGCTTACCTGTCCAGCCAGACGAAGTCCCAATGGTAGGTATTGTAGTCGGAGTTTCCAGCGGTCTCGGGCAGCCCCTTCATGTACTTATACCAGCCGTAAAGCCTGCCGCCGGCGGTACCTCCAGTGCCGGGCATCTCGCGGTTCAAGATCTCGTTCATCTGCTGGCCCAGCACCAGTTTCTTATCCAGGTCCAACTCGGAAGAGAACTTGCCCAGAACCTCCATGAACTCGTCATTCCTGAAGTTCGTGAAGTTGCTATCGGCGACCTCGCCGGTTGCCTTGTCATAGCCGTAGCACTGCATGGCGGTGGCGGCCCTGTCGGCGCCGCCCAGACAGGAGGCGTGCGAGATTATGTCGAAAGTACCTTCGGTCTGGCGCTCAACCAGGTCGGACACCTGCACCACCTCAAGCTCGGTCTTGAAGCCCAGGATGCGGTCCCACTCGGCTTGAGCGAAGGCCGCAAGCTGCCTGTTCTGAGGCGACTCCCTGACCACGAAGTTGAAGGTCTTGCTGAGGTCTGGATTTGCTTCCGCCATCAACGCCTTGGCATCGGCTTCGGCCTTGGCCCTGGTCTCGGGAGCGTAGGGATACTCTTTCACCAGCTCGTCGTAGGTCTTGCCGTAGGGAGGCCACAGCTTGTCAGCCAGCTTGTTTGCGGCGAACTCCTGGGTGATGTTGTCAAGGCCGATCTGGTCCAGTGCCAGGTGCAACGCCTGGCGCACGCGGACGTCATTGAGCGGCTCGCGCTCGTTCTGGAAGCCTATCCAGGAGGAGAGGTTGGGCACGGCCCAGAGGAGGCCGGACATGTCATCTCGCTCGAGAACCGTCTTGTACGTCTTGGGGTCCAGCCACATGCCCCAGTCAACCTGGCCGCCCAGCACAGCCGCGGCCAGCTCGGGCGTCCACGCCTTCAGCCAGATGTGGGTGATACTGTCCACATAGGGGGCGTTGGGGTTCCAGTAGTTCTCGTTCTTGTCCTGCACCCAGGTCTCGGTGGTGCGATCGTTGTACACGAACGGCCCCGTGCCCGGGTTGTCGTCCACGGTCCTGAAGTCGCCACCATCATGCGCCTTGATAGCGTCGGCGCTTGAGATGATGTTCCAGCCTCCGGCTAGAGCGCCAAGGAAGGTTTCGCTGTCCCTTAGCTCAGACAGAGTAAAGGTTATGGAGTAGGGATCGTTTATCGTCATGCTGCCTATCGGGATAATCCGCAGGCTGACCAGCCCCTCAGGAGGATTCACGATGCGCTCGAATGTCGCCTTGACGTCCTCGGCATCGAAGTCGGAGCCGTCGTGGAACTTCACGCCTTCGCGCAACGTGAAGGTGTAGTTCAATGCGTCGGAGGAGATATCCCAGCTTGTGGCCAGGCTGGGGATGATGGGCAGGGTTGCGGGCTCTCTCGGGTCCATGCGCACCAGCAGGTCGTACATGGGTGACGCGGAGCCTGCGTTGGCGATGGTCCCCGAAGCGTAAACATCGAAGTGCGACGGAGGACCGTGGGCCGCCAGCTTCAGGTCGCCACCATACTTGGCCTGGTCGTGGCCGATGGCCTTCAAGTAGAAGTCCATGTCCTCGGCGGGCGCGGCCGTGGGTACCACCGCCGCGGTTGTCGGCGCCGGTGCCGTTGTCGGGGCCGCCGTTGGTGCGGGAGCCGTTGTCGGCGCCGCATCTTCATCGTCGTCCCCACCACACGCTGCCATTAGAGACAGGGCGGCGAACACGACCGCTAACAAACCTAGTACTCTCACGATCCTCATGCTGAGCCTCCTAAAAAGCTATCCTCTTTCCATCGGCCGAGTAATCTGAGATCTGTATATATTAATAAGCTAGGCGAACAAACACCGTCGTTGTTCACTAAAAAGATAATTCGCCTAGCTGTAAATGTCAAGCGCGAAATCCCCCCACTATTACCTCACAGGAGCGAAGAATCCAGATGGTCGCAGTAGAGCACCGGAACGTTACATGAACATTACAAGTTTAATAACATAACCCACCATGATTTTACCTAGATGCATGCAAGGATGAGCGGTGCGGGGAATGCTGAGGCTAGTGCCTGGGCGTGTGCATCCACTCGGTGCCCTGAGGGGTGTCCTTCAGGGTGATACCGAGTTCGGCCAGCCGCCGGCGCACCTTGTCGGCCAGCTCGTACTGTTTGGCTTCCCGCAGGTCGGCCCGGACCTCCACCAGGAGGTCGAAGAGCGGAGCGACGTCCTGACCGGCGTAGAACTCGGGTTCCTTGAGGGTCAGGCCGAGGACTCCCGCCAGCGCTCTCAGGGCGTTTTGCGCAGGTCCTACGCCGTCTCCCCGCTCACGGGCTCGGTTGATATCTCTGGCCAGATCGAACAGCACGGCCAGAGCCCTCGGGGTGTTGAGGTCGTCGTCCATGGCCTCGACAAAACGCTCCTGGTAGGCATCGGGCGCCAGGGTCTGGCCTGCGGCCTCCGCGCCGGGTTTCAGGGCGTTGCGAAGCCTCTCGACCGCACGCTCTTGGGCCATGACGTTTTGGTCACTGTAGACGAGCGGGCTGCGGTAGTGGGAACTGATGAAAAACAGGCGTAGTGTATCGGACGAGAACTTCTCCAGGGCCTCGGCGACCGATACGATATTGCCCAGGGACTTGCTCATCTTGTCTTCGCCCAGTCTCAGCAGTCCGTTGTGGAGCCAGAACCGGACGAATGGGGAGGTCTCGGTGTACGACTCGGCCTGGGCGATCTCGTTCTCATGGTGAGG
>CAZEDC010000001.1:0-7604 GCA_964510985.1 uncultured Dehalococcoidia bacterium | reverse complement strand
CGTCCCGGTCAACGCCATCCATCTGGGAGAGGTGTGCAACATCTCCGAGCCCTTCGACGCTGTCTTTATCTCGCTGAAGTCGTACGATACTGTGTGGGGCACCCACATGATTCTCCCCCACCTCAAACCGACGGGTGTCATGATCTCGTCGCAGAACGCTATCAACGACGAGCGCATTGCTCAGATCGTCGGATTCACCAGAGAGATAGCCTGTATCGTCACCCTGGGCGCGGGGATGTACGAACCAGGCCACGTGAACCGGACCAGCGTTCCCGACCGGCTGGCTCTCAAAGTCGGTGAACTCAACGGAATGCCTACTCGACGGGTGGAGCGTCTGGCCGAGATACTCGGCGCCGTCGGTATCACCCACGTCACCACTAATCCCTGGGGCGAGCGGTGGGCCAAGCTGGCGACCAACAGCATGGCCAACCCGATAGCGGGCATCACGGGCCTGGGTTCCGGCGCTTCGAGGCAGACGGCCGGCGTCGTCGACGTCATGATCAAGATCGCGGCCGAGGTGGTCGCCGTGGGCTCGGCCCTGGGCGTTCAGGTTGAGCCAATTAACGGGATCTCGGCGGAGAAGTACGGTCAGGCCGACGACGGCCAGGTACTGGAGGAGGTCAAGTCGGTGCTGTCGGAGGGGGCCGTCGCCCTGGGAGAGGGCCGCCCCTCGATGCTCCAGGACGTGCTAAAGGGCCGGCGCACAGAGATCGACTATCTGAACGGCTACGTCGTCGAAAAGGGCAGGGAAGCGGGAGTAGCGACGCCGCTATGTGAGGAGATCACCCGGATCATCCGTGAGGTCGAGAGCGGCGGCCGCAAGCCCGACGTATCCAATATCCAGCCCCTCCTCGACATAGCCTGAGCTGCCGACTAGGCCTCCGGCCCATGGAAGCATGGACCCTTTCCAATGCATCCCTTCCCCCTCAGGGGGCTTTGCACCTAAAAGGCCCTCTGCACAAAAAGTCAGCATTCTGCACAAAAAGTGCTCAGAAGGGAGATGATTTTGGGGGCCTCTGAGGGATGGCTGGAGCCGAAAACGCGGTTCACGCACGACTGGCAATCATTCTTGCAGCTTGATTAGGCCCCTTTGCAACAGATAATGCCCGTTCCCAGTGGTTACATATCCCAATTCTACGAAGCGCCCCATTAGATCGTAGAGTGTCCCCTGGTTCTTCATGCCTTGAGCGACATACGTTGAGAGGTCTTCAGTAGCCGCAGTCAGTAAATCGAACATCCCTGACGGCATCTGGACGACTGCATCTCCTCCCATGATCTGCCTTGTCCTTGAGCTTATCGCTTGGTATGTTTGCTCAAGAATGTACCTCAAGACTGCTAAATCTCTGTCCCATGTCCAGTTTAGTATCCGCCCCAGTTCTCCGTATGCCGCGCTGAAGTAGTACAACTTAGACAGTGGCTCGCTAGTTTCAGCCATCTGAGTTGCAATGAATTGGAATTCTTGCGTGAGCCGTTTCTGAATATGCTTAGGCAACGGCATTTGTCACTGCCCCCCGTGGAGTTGGGTTGATGGTAGCTTGCGCGTCTAGGAAAACTGTTCGATCTGTCTGGAATTCCTCGAAGTCGATATTGGCAGAAAGTGGTCTTATGTAATAGCGGGATGAGTCAAGGGCCACCATTGGCCGCACCCCTAGGGCGATACCAAGACGTGCTATGGTCAGTAGCGTCATGTTGGGAGGCGCGTTAAGGATGCTCGAAACGTGCGACCTGGAAACACCCATTATCCCTGCTAAGCGTGTTTGGTTAAGGCCCTTCTGTTCAATCAACCTAGAGGCTTCTTCTGCCAACTCAAGGGCAAAGCCATTCGCGATGTAGTCTGGGTCACCCTCGTATTCCCGGGGCCATGCTACAAAGTCTGCCTCCACGTTCCCCCCAGACGCGTGCGTCAGCATTTATCCCTCCAAAGCATGTTCCATCCCCTCGGCTCTCCGTACCACAGGCTCCAATTGATCTCCCTTTTGAAGTCCATCAGCCAAAATGGTTCTCGCGCCAAGATAGAAATAAAGCAGCCTAGCTCCTTGTGAATCTTCCATTCGAAAATCTGATCGCTATTCTTTATCGGCCGTGAGACCCTCTTGTTAGTCCACTTGCCTACGTCAGCATGTCGCTTATACACGTAGACCATCCGCTTGTGTGATTGTTTGTCGCGTGCTTCCAATCCCGCCATGAATTCGTGGGCTGGTATTCGGCCATTGTCTAATTCAACCGCGAACAGCCTATACACTATCCCTGGGTAAGTGAGCCTCAGCTTCATGTCAACTTACAGATTGACAGAGTGCTACAAGCGGGTATATCTTGAAGGGTTGCCATCTTCAAGCCCTTACCAACTCTGCCACACACGTCAACCTCTGTGTGGACACCGCCCGAAGGAGGTTACTGTGGTAGCGGCTGAATCCGCCGCCGACCACCTGTAGGCTACGTTATGGTTGCTAGCGGCCCCAGTGAGGTACGTATACCGCTAACAACCAAAGCAAAGAGGTCACGAAAAAGCGTGGTACAGTTTGATTTGTTCGCCGAAATCAGCGATAATAGTGGCAACAAAACGGGAGCGCCAGCATTCGTAGCGCCGACGCCCCCTAGACCACTGAGGAGGGCAAACTCCCCAATGATTTCCGTTAATCCTACTACCCCGACCACTTACCCGCAAGCATGGAGCGACTACAACCTCGCCCAGCAACATGAGAAGGAACGGTTCCTTATCCTTCTCAGGGACTTGTGTAGCACCGTCCCACAGCCCCCTCAGACCAAAGGGCGTCCGCGCCTGCCCCTCACAGGTATGCTGTTCGCGGCGACGTTCAAGGTCTACTCTGGTTTCTCTAGCCGCCGGTTTACGACGGACATTCAGACCGCCAAGCAGGACGGGCTTATCGACCACGCACCCCACTTCAACACCGTTTCCAATTACCTGTCGGACGCCGCACTGACCCCGCTGTTGAAGTCTCTCATTGAGACCAGCGCCAGCCCCCTCAAAGCGGTAGAGACTGACTTCGCGATTGACAGCACGGGCTTCGCCACCAGCAACTATCATCGTTGGTTCGACCATAAATGGGGCAAGGAAAAGAGCCGCCAGAAGTTCATCAAGACCACCTCATGACGGGCGTTCGGACAAACATCGTCACCGCCACCGAGGCGACTGCCAATGAGTCTGCAGACGCGCCTCAATTGCCCGATCTGCTGGCCGCCACTGCCGGAACGTTCGACACTATCAGAGAAGTGAGTGCGGACAAGGCGTACAGCAGCCGCCGCAACATTGGCGCGGTTCATGCAGCCGGTGGAACGGCATATATCCCGTTCAAGACCAGTGCGAAGGGCGTATCGAAGAAATACAAGTTTGACGGGCTGTGGTACCGGATGTGGCACCTCTATAACTTCGAACGGGACGCCTTTGCCGCGCACTATCACAAACGCTCGAACGCCGAGACGGTCATGTCCATGATAAAGTCCAAGTTCGGTCCCGCCGTGAAATCCAAGAGTCCTACGGCTCAGGTCAACGAGGTGCTGTGTAAGGTACTGGCTCACAACATCTGTGTTCTGATACAGTCCTTCTACGAGTTGGGCATCGAATCTATCTTCTGCACAAAAAGTCAGTCGGCTGCACAAGAAGTCCCCTACTTGCGGCTGGTTTAAGTGCAAGCCCTTTCAGGGGGAAGGTTAGGGCCTGTCCTGAGCCTACCGAAAGGAAGGGGGTGAAGCGTTGCCTCAACGCCGATGGGCAGCTCCTAGACGAACGACCCCACCCTTGAATAGCTGATCTCCTCGCTGGTGATGAACTCCAGCAGCGCCGCACGCCCCGACTCCGTGGCCTCTTTGGCCCGCGCCAGGGCCGGTCCGACCTCCGATGGGTCCTCCACCCGCTCCGCCCATCCTCCCATCGCCGAGGCCATCTCGGCGTAGTTGCCCCCCATGTCTCTGGTGTTGAACAGACGGTGTGACGTGGCCATGTGTTCGGTCTCCACCGCCATCGTGGAGTTGTTGAGAACGACCGTCAGTATGGGAATGACGGACCGGACCGCGGTCTCGAAGTCCAGTCCCGTCATCCCGAACGCTGCGTCGCCCATGAAGTTGACGCAGAACTTGTCCGGCTCGGCCAGCTTTGCTCCCATGATCAGGCCAAGCCCGGTCCCGAGTCCGTGGGACTTGCCCCAGCCGAGGTAGGTCCGCGGACCCGACGATCGGTAAAACGGCACCAGCTGGAGCCTGGGGCTCCCCGAATCGTGGGTCACGATGGTCTGCGCCGGGTCCGCCAGATCGCCGAGCTCGCCGATTACACGATAGGGCGTGATCGGCGTCTCATCCGACGTCAGCTTGCCCGTCCAGCCAGCCAACCACTCCTGCCGGATGCTGGCGATCTCGCCGGCCGTACCGTCGCCACCGCGGGACCGGCCGCTGAGGACCTCCGCACAAGCCTCCGAGAACTGCCGCAGGACCAGCCTGGCGTCGCCGATCAACGGGTGGTCCGCGACGTAGTACTTGTCGATGTCCGCCGGGTCGTTGGTGGCGTGAATAATGACTTTGCCGTCGGGGATCGGCAGAGTCATTCCGTGGGTCGTGAAGCTGGTCCCGATGCCGAACACCAGGTCCGCCCGGGGCAGGAGCTGGCCCACCGGCCCGGTGACGACTGATGAACCTCCACAGCCAAGAGCCAGGGGGTGGTGTTCAGGGAAGGCGCTCTTCCCCGCCAGCGTCGTCATGACAGGGACGTTGAGCTGCTCGGCAAGAGCGACCAGCTCCTCGCTGGCGTTGGCGTACAGGACGCCCTGGCCGGCGATGATAATCGGGTCGCGGGCCGCTAAGAGCGCCCTGGCCGCCTCCAGGACGTCCCGCGGGTCCGCCTCGGACACGGAGGCCCTCACGGGCCTGTAGGACTCCAGGAGGGCCTCATCCGCGTCCTCGACGGCGATGTCGGCTGGCATTTCCATCATTACCGGACCCGGCCGGCCCATCCTCAGCCTGGCGAAGGCACGTCTCATCGTGTCGGCCACGTCGTTGGGCGAGTTCAATCGCTCCACCGATTTCGTGATCGGGGCAAACGTTCGGACAGAGCTGAAATGGGGGGACACGCCGTCCATATGCCTGGGGTGTCCTTGAGGTATGAGCAACAGCGGGACCCCGTCCGAATACGCCGTAGCGACCCCGGCAAAGGCGTTTTCGGCGCCGGGTCCGTACTGCATCGCGAAGACGGCCGGAGGGTCTCCGTTGGTCACCCTGGCGTACCCGTCGGCGATGCCGACGCCGACCCGCTCCTGACGGCATATGATCGGACGCAAGCCGACATCTGCTGCCGACTCGATCAGAGGAGTGGTGGGGAAACCGAACAGGTACTCGGCTCCCTCTCGCTTGAGTATGCGCGCGATGATGTCAACGGTTTTCATTCTGGACTCGCCTCCGGTCCGGCTGGTCGTTGGTCGGGTCAGGACAGGACTGTGGCTCTGGAGATGGGCAACCCCGTCTTCAGTGCGGACGACCTGAATGCAGCAGGACTACGGGGCGAGGTTGGCACCCGCTGATACACGGACAAGACGGAAACAGAAACCCCGGACTGAAGTCCGGGGTCGCGAGGCATCCAACTGGACGAGGCTACCTACTCTGTGCGGGGATGTCGCCGCAGACGATGACCGGCGCCTCGCCTTCGGTTGCGGCGCGAAGCGCGAGACCCGTCCTGTGGATAGCGACAGCGTGGTTCCCATCGGTCAGGCTGGCCAGCGTCATGTCCAGAGGATTGCGCGACTCCCCGTTTATTATGGCCTCCAGCGTTATCGCCTTATCTCCCAGAGAAGCGCACCGTCCGGAGTAGATATAGGCCGGCTGGGGCTCGTTTGCCACGGCGCCCTTACCTACTTTGATGAAGACAGAAGTCTGGCCGTCTTCGGGTGTGAGTAGAACATGGCCGGACTGCTCACATGTCTCGGTGCGTACGTCGCTACAGCCCTCTACCACCTCCATCGGGACCCTGAGCGAGTTCGGGTCTTCCCCACCGCCACAGGCGCCAAATACCAGCAGCAGACTGAACGTAAGGCCTGCGAACAGGACGAATCGGTTTATCTGAAGGTGCTTCATCTGAACGGCCGCCTCGTGCTAGTAGCCTTCAACCGGCTGGTCGTCTCGCATCTGCAGGAAGCCTTTTACCGTTCCGCCCCCGCGGTCCTGGAGGTTCCAGTGGGTCTCTACGGCTCCGTAGCCGGGCGCGGCCACGTCGAGATAGTAGGGGCCGGTTGGGACATCGATGATCAGCTCGGTAAACCACTCTCTCTCGTCCGCTGCTACCGCTGGTGCCTCTGGGATTTCCAGCGTCGAGATCAAGTCACCGTATTTGTTGACGTGCCGTAGATTGGCGACGCCGTTCCACTCCAGGTCGCCGTCCCAGTCCGTGTCAGTGATATTCGTGGCGCCGATCCGTATGAGGGACTCGCCTTCTGGTGTGGAACGCCAGTCGAACTCGTACACGAGTCTAACGTCCACGGCCTTACTGTCACCGCCACCGCACGCGGCGATCACCCCTATGGCCGTTAGCGCAGCGATTGCCACAATAAGCCTGGTCATTGCTACACCTCCCTTGAGGGACTCCAAGAGCGACCGATGGCGCTCCCATCTGAGTCCGCTCCTGTCCTATCTCAGCCTCTTGGCCCCGTCGGACTATGGCTCTATCTTTATAACGTCGATTCCAGCCGGCCCCTGAGCTTGGGATCGAGGTAGTCTCGCAGAGCGTCGCCGAACAGGTTGAAGGCCAGCACCGCGAGGGTGATGGCTATGCCCGGGCTCATGACAAGCCACCAGGGTGGCTTGAACCGCTCGGAGAGGATGCCACCCAGCATGTTGCCCCAGGTCGGAGTGGGCGCCTTCACACCCATGTTCAGAAAGCTAAGGGCCGCCTCGGCGAATATGGCCGCGCCCAGGCCGACGGTGGATACCACCATGAGTGCGGCGAGGCACTGCGGGGCCACGTGCTTGACCATGATGCGTACGTCGCCCACGCCGACGGCACGGGCCCCGTCCACGTACGTCATCTCCTTAACCGACAACGAGACCGATCGAATGGTCCTGGCCGTGTTCGGTACCCTGGCGACGACAATCGCGATGACGACCGGCCATAGCCCGCCGCCCGTGGCCAGCAATAGCAGGAGCGCCAGGATTATCAGCGGCAGTCCCATCAGGGCGTCGCCTACCCTCTGTGACAAGAGGTCGAACCATCCGCCGAAATAACCGGTGGCGACGCCCCAGGCGAAGCCGAGCCCATCGCCACAGGCTACCGAGACGAAGGCCACGAGGAGGGAGACGCGGGTCCCCCAGATGATCCGGCTCAACACGTCTCTGCCGAGATAGTCGTTTCCGAGCCAGTACTCACTGGTAGGAGCGGAAACGATCTCGGGGAACGTCTCGAAAGGGTCGTAGGGCGCCAGAACCCACGGGAAGAGGGCGATGAAGATCAAGCCCAGGATCATCGTGACGGCTACCCCTCCGAGGAAGGAGGTCTTGGCGAACCGCCAGTAGAGCTGGAAGGGCACCTTGGCGTACTCCAGCCCTCGGTTGTACAGGTCTCTAGAGGTAAGTGCGTCTGCTGCCTGGCTCATTTGCCCACCTTGGTCAGG